>CAYFUB010000335.1:0-13881 GCA_964346195.1 uncultured Pirellulales bacterium | reverse complement strand
GGGGGCCCCAACGATCTGGGTTACGAACGGGAGAAACGTCTTATCCGGAGGCCAGGTCCTTCGGCTTCGCCTCAGGATGACTGAGTCTGTGCCGCGCAGGAATTTTCCATAATCCGTATCAGATGGCGGCCCGGATGCCTCCATTGACTCGGGCCAGACAAGTACAAGCGTGGCACCCTGCCGGGCCTGTTCCTCCGGAACAGCGGGGTGATGAGGCACCCTCTCTGTCCGGCCTCGCATCGGAATTCGTGAAACGCCGCATCATCGGATTCTGATGGAGCCGACGTTCGTGCTGAGGTTCACCTGGCCCTCGGCGTTGCCGAGCGAGGCTTTGACGGACCGCTGGAAGGAGCCGGTGACGGTGAGGGGCCGGTCCGTCCTGAGGGAGCCGACGTTCGTGGCGGCGGTGAGATTGGCCGAGATCTGCTGTGGCCCCGCGAAGTCGATGGCGCCGACGTTGGTGCTGGCGGAGGCATTGAGGGCCGCCGGGGCATCGGAGACGTATTCCACCTTGATATCACCGACGTTCGTGTGCAGGTCGGTATCGCCGCGAATGCCGGTGCAGGTTATCGCGCCGACATCGGTACGGGCCTTCACGTCCTCGGTGAAGCCCGCAACACGGATGTCCCCGACGTTCGTGACGCACGCAAGGGCGAGATGGGCCGGCGCGGTGATGCTAAGGTCCACGGACAACTCATTGTGACGGAGATCGGCAGGCTTGCGGACTTTGACGAACAGCGTCTCGCCTCTGGGCTCGGCCAGGACTTCGACCCGCCCGGCCAGTTCCTGGGCCAGTTCTTCGCTGGCGGCCTTCACTTTGATCGCGGCGGTGATGCGCGCCTCGGCCGTATCTGCGGCATCGAGCCGAATCTTGCCGACACTCGTGGTTGCATCGAGGGCGGCAACGCCGGCCAGCGGCGCGGTGAGTTCCTCCGTTCGGCTGAACCGCGCCTTGAACAGATCGGAACTGATGTGGCATCCGGCCGGCAACATGACGGCCAGCCCCACGGCCACACGGATCCGGGCAAATGAGCCTGTTCTCATTTCTCAATCTCCAAAAGGTCGTCCAGCCAGGTAGTCGCTGCACGGACACAATTATTGCGGTCCTCCCGCCTCTTTTCAAGGCGCAAGGAGTGCGGATGAACGCGGAATCGGCGACAGCCGGCCCGCCGTGCTGCGCACACCGATTCCTCTTCAACGAGCCCCGCCCGCGCCTTCCGGCCGAAATGACGGTCGGCAGGAACGAATCCGAATTCGCCGCTCTGTCCCGGTCGCGGGTACGGCCGCAATGAGGTGGCGGTCCATGCAGTTTCTGCGGGGAGAGCGTGGGGTCGCGTCCCCACAGACTATATATCGCCCGTGGGAGTCCTTCCCAAACGCGGTTCCTCGCGTTTGGGGTCCCCATCCCGCTCGCTGTTCTCAGTAGGGGCGAATCATCATTCGCCCGTCTAGCCACGAAGGTCGAAAATCTCGTGCGAGGACGCACAAAAGTGGCGAGCGAGGACGCTCGCCCTGCTTTCCGGGTCGAAGCCGCCGTCGAATAACGACCGCTCCCCGGGTCAGGGTGTACGACAAATTCATGGCAAATGCCCTGCATGTCATTGCGAGCCAGCCAGAGGCCGGCGCGGCAATCTCGACCTCTGGCAATGCGAGATTGCTTCGTCGGCCCGCGGCCTCCTCGCAATGACATTTCTCTTGTCCTGACCGCCACTCTCTTGTCGTACACCCCCGGGTCCCGGATCGCGCCCGGGCGGTTTTGCTTTGACCGGGCGCGGCGATTCGGGTACGGTCTTGGCGCCGTCGCGGTTCGGCGGCGTAAGGACCTGTCACACGTGAGTTGGAGGTTTCGATGCCGGATTTGATTTTGAACGGGGACTACAAGCCCCTGCTGGGATTGCGGGAGACGGAGCGGGCGATCAAGTTCGTCAAGGACTACTTTCAGGACCACTTGGCCGCCGCGCTGAACCTGCAGCGGGTCTCGGCGCCGCTGTTCTTGAAGAAGGGCTTGGGCGTCAACGACGACCTGAACGGCGTCGAGGCAAAGGCGACCTTTCGCATCAGAGACGACGGCCACGCCGAGGCCGAGTGCCTGTTCTCGCTGGCAAAATGGAAGCGGATGGTGCTGGCGGACTACGGCTTCGGGCCGGGCGAGGGGCTGTACACCGATATGAACGCGATCCGGCCGGACGAGGAGTGTCTCGACAATCTGCATTCGATCTACGTGGACCAGTGGGACTGGGAGCGCATCATCGGCGAGCAGGAGCGGAATCTGGATTTTCTGAAAACGATTGTGCGGACGATCTACGGAGTCTTGCGACAGACCGAAGCCGCCGTGTACGAGCGGTACCCGCAGATTACGCCGGTTCTGCCGCAGGAGATCGTGTTCATACATGCAGAGGAATTGTGGGAGCGCTGGCCGGATGTCGGGCCGCCCGAGCGCGAAAACAGGATCGTGCACGAGCACGGGGCGGTCTTCGTCATCGGCATCGGCGGGCAACTGGCGGACGGCACGATCCACGACGGCCGGGCCCCGGACTACGACGACTGGATCACGCCGACCGGCAACGGGTACAGGGGTCTCAACGGCGATATCTTGCTGCGGTATCCGTTGCTGGGCCGGGCGTTTGAGATCAGCTCGATGGGGATACGAGTCAATCGGGATACCCTGGTACAGCAATTGCGGGAACGTGGGGCGTCGCAGCGGTGCGAGCTGCAGTGGCACCGACGGCTCCTGGCGGGCGAGCTGCCGTTGAGCATCGGCGGCGGCATCGGGCAGTCGCGGCTGTGCATGTTCCTCCTCCGCAAGCTGCACGTCGGCGAAGTGCACGCGAGCGTCTGGCCGCAGTGGATGATCGACCGTTGCCGGGCCGCCGGCGTGACGCTGCTGTGAGCAGGTCATAAGCCGGCTCTTGATTTCACCACCGTACTCCTTCGAGCGAAGGGGTACCGGCGGCAGGTGGGCACGGTTCCGTTCCGTACCAATCGCGGCCGGGCCCGTTTGCAGTATGCCCATAAGGGCATTAAGACAAACGTCTTATACCGATTACGAATGAGTTTTTCGTCGTGTGGCATGAGCACCGGGTGGCAGCCTCAAGAGCCTGCCCTGAGCGAAGTCGAATGGGTCGAAGACCTTGGGGATGGCTCCTTTGCCTCAAGCAAAACCATCGCCAAGCTGCGCTTGACGCTGCCACCCGGCGATACGAAATTCTCAAGCGTAATCGGTATTACGGCGTCACTACAAGCACGCATACCGCTGGCGCGCACGAATTTTTTTCCGAATTCGTAAAGGCTTGCGCAAGAAGAAAGGGGACGGCATGGTGCCATCCCCCTGTTGTTGGCCGACTTGGGGGCCGGATAGGCCGATCCATATTACGATGGCATCGCCTACTTCGCCGCCTCGGGCACGGGGGTCTCGACCTTCGCTCCCGCGTCGCTGACCTTGACTTCCCCAGGCTGCTCCCGCCGCGGCTCAGGGTCAGGCTCGGTGTTCCACGTTTGGCTCTGCGGATTTCGCTGTACCTGCGTTTGTGCCATCTGCTCCTGAAGGGAGCTCTGCGTCAGGCGAAGCTGTGAGATCGATTCGATGACGGCCCGGAGGTCCTGGCTGACTTTCGCTTCGAGCTCGACCCGCTTCTGTGCCTCGGTGTCCAGGTGACTCGTCAATTCCTGGATGCTGGTCTGCAGCGTCCCCTGGAGTCCGGCGACCTGCTGCTCGAGGGCCGCGATGCCCTTGGCCATCGTATCGACGTTGGCCTGGGCGGCATCGAAGCGCTGGAGCCAATTCTGCTGGCCTTGGGCGATTTCCGCGAGCCTGGTCACCAGCTCGTCGCGGCCGGCCTGCATGGCCTGCTCCATGCGGGTTTGACCGGTATTGAGGGCGACGACATCGAGCGCCGCCTGGCCCGTCGTCGATGTGACGGTATCCAGGCTGCTCTGGATTTGCTGCTGGCCATCGGCCAGTCGTGCCATCTGACCACCGGCGGCCGCATCGTGGCCTTGCACCGCCCGATGAAGAGCAGCCTGCTGGGCGGCCATATTGATAACGTCGAGTTGCGTCTGCCCGGCAGTCGCGGTGAGGACGTCCAGACCGCTCTGTATCTGCTGCTGGTTGCCGGCCATGTCGCCCATCCGACCGCCCAGATCGGTTATACCGGTCCGCACCGTCTGGGTGAGCTTCGTCTGGCTCGCGCCGAGGGCGAGCATATCGAGCGTGGTCTGACCGGCGGTCGCCGTCAGAATATCAAACTGGGCGTCCATGCTCTCGCGCATCTCGGCCAGGTCGGCCGTCTGACTGTGAAGCGCATCTGTTTGGCCCTTGACGGCCTCATCCGTAGACGCCTGAGCGGCAGCCATGCGGCCCAGACCGGCTGCCATCTGGTCCGAAAGGGCCTGACGGTTGCCGGTCACGGTCTCACGAAGACTGCTGATCCCGGCGCTTATATCCTGTCGGGTCTGTGCGAGAACGGTTGCCTGAGCGTCGAGAGCTTCATTGCCCGCGGCGATGCTGCGGTGCAGTACCGATTGCTGCTCCGCCACGCTACTGAGGTCGACCGCAATCTGCTCCGCCTTTTCGTCGAGTTGGCCCACACCGGCCTGGACCGCTTGCTGAAGAGCGGCCTGCCGGGTATTGAAAGCAACGATGTCGAGCGCCGTCTGACTGATGGTTGCGGTCAGGATATCCAGTTGGTCCTGCACGGCCTGCTGGTGCTCGCCGTGTTCTGCCGCTTGGCGGCTAACCGTATCATGGTATCCCTGCATGGTGCGGGCCGCGGCGTCCTGGGAGGCCACGACGGCGTCGGTCTTCTCGGCAAGACCCGCCACGCTGCCGCAGAGGCTGCTCTGATTCTGTGATATATCCTGCAATCCGGCGACAACGGCGCCATGGTTCGTGCGCAACGTCTCCTGGATGGCGGTTTGCCCGGTCGCCACGGTGGCGAGGTCACCGGTCAACGTATCCATCTTGACGTCAAGGTCGCGAGCCGTGGCCTGAAGGCCGTGTTGATTCTGGAGACTCGACGCCATTTGGCCCGCCAGCGCCTCCTGGTTGGCCCTGAGGCTCTCCTGCAATGATGATGTGGCAGCGGCAAATTCCGTAGCGGCGTGGTCGGATTTGCTGTTGAGCGCGTCAACTCCCGCCTGGAGCCGCTGCTGATCCTGCAAAAGCCGGGCAATTTGCGTCGTGCTGCTCTCGTGGTTGTCGCGGAGCGCCTTGTGAAGCGATGACTTCATGTCCGCCAACCCGGTATCTATCCGATCGGCCTTTGTGCCCACTGTGTCAATGCCGGCCTGGAGGTCCTGCTGTCCCTGTGAGAGCGAGGCCAACCGGCTGTTGAGTTCCTGGTGATTGGCCGTGAGCGATCCGTGCAGTGCGGACTGCTCATCGGCAATGCCGGTGATACTCGCAGTCATGGTCTGGCCGAGCGCCTGCACGTCGGCTATGTTGGCATGAATCTGGTCGTGACCCTGAGCCAGTGCCGCGAGCTGCTCGGCCATCCGGCTGTCGCTGTCCTGCAGGGCCTGATGTAGCTTATCCTGCTGATTGGCCACGGCGGTGACGCTTCCTGCCAGATGCTCGTGACCTTGTTGCAGGCGGCCGACGCCCGTCTCGATGCGCTGCTGATTGCTCACGACGGCGCCGATGCTGCCGGTCAGCTCCTGCTGATTGGCCGCGACCGTCTGCTGGAGCGCAGCATTCTCACGGGCGAGCGCCGTGACATCGGCCGCCGTGCGCTGGGTGACATCGGCAACCTGTGCCACGCCGTTCTCCAGGGAATCCTGGTTCCTGCCAAGCTCGGTCATTCTCCCATCGAGCTGCTCGCTGGCGGTGATGACCGTATCACGGAGCTGAACCTGCTCGTTCTGCACGGCGCGCACTTCGGCGGCCACCTCGCGCGTACTCTCATCGACCTGGCCGATGCTCTCCGTGAGCTTGGCTTGGCCGACGTGGACCTGTGAAGAGATGGTGGCAAGCTGGCGGGCGTTGGCGGCGACCATCGCCTGCAGCTTGACCTGGTTTTCCTTCATGCGTGCCCACTGTTCGCAGCCGGTCAGACCGAGCAACGGGATTGCTAGGACACAGAAAAAAAAGTTCAATACGGCGGGTCTTCGGATTCCGAGTCCCTTCAATCTCTCCATTACGATTCCTTTCACAACAGGCTTCTGCTCGTGCCAACGTGACGATTCCGTCCTTATTCTGATGCCGGCGGTCAGCCCATTCTCCCCAGACAGCCGCCTTATCAGCACTGGAAAGAGCCTACCGCCCATATCTTTCATCGGCAAGCTCATTTTGGAAGCTTTACTCTTTATGGGACGGGCTCAGAAGATGGGGTGAATACAGGAGATACGGCAATTTTCAGGTGAGGGACACGCCGGGGGCAGCCGGCCTTCGAAGGCGGGTTCGCGCCCGGCCCCCAGGCACGAGAGGGCGTGGAGATGCGTCACTTGGGACAGGTTTCTGCTCTTTCCGGCGGTCCTTCCGCCGGCTTGCGGCCGAGGGCCGCCGGGAGATGGCTTCGTGCGGCCAGAAAGGGATCGTGAGAGCCCTACGCGACGGGCACAAATTCTATTTCACAGGTACTTGACAACGGTTAACGGACGGGGGTATAATTCTGATTGGAATGGAGGAGCGGCCGAAGGAATCTTGCGGTTGCCTGAGGATGCAGCTAGAGCTGCGAAGAAGCAGCGCCGCGGTCTACGCGCTGCCGACCGGACGGTCGGAGTAGCGGTGCTTCAGAGACAAACGGAGTGTCGCGCACCAGGAGGTGTCTTCTCTCGGAACGGAATTCGCGGGGAAACAGTGCGCCAGGTCCGCGTCCGGTTTTGCGGCGTCGGGCTCTAAGGAACCTTTTGAGGATGAAAGGGGGCAGAGGCCATGAAACGGAATAGGATGGTAGTCACGATGGGGGCTATTGTCGTCGGGATGACGGTCGTCTCACTTGAGCACCCCACGCGAGGTCAGGCGGCGGGCGCGGACCAGGACAAGGCGACCCTGCCCCTGGGTCAACTGATCCTCCGTGAGAGCTTCGATGACAACGTCAAGGACCCCATGTGGGAGGTCTATGCCGAGGATCCCCGCAGTTGCTGGGTGTCTGAAGTCAGCCAGCGACTGGAGCTGCGGGCCAAACAGGAGGCAAATGGAGCGTTCGCCGGCTACCTGTCGAATTCCTGGCGGTTCGATCCGAAGGACGACTTTGCCATGAGAGTGGACCTTCATTATCAGCTTGTGACCGAAGCGGGAGGCTCGATCGGTTTCGGCGTGACCCCGAACGCCGATGAGCCGCGCGCGCAACACATCAGCGTCGGCATCGGTTGCGCCAACCGGTACCCGCACTACTGGTATGAAAGAAGCGACGGCTTCCTGCTCCGATCGAGCTATGCCGCCCGGTCCGACAACAGCGTCACGCTCTACATTTCCTACGATGCCTCGGAGGACATGCTTTGTCTGGGCGATGCCGGTTACGGTCCCGAGAATGCCTGGGCGGCGTTCAGCGACGTGGTCGGGGGGGAGTGGGGCGGCAAGCCCCTCTTCGTATTGCTCGGCGGGGGCTCGGAACACCTCGCCGTCGGCCCGGGGCAGGTCAGCGCGGACAACCTGCTGGTGGAAAACGGCACCATGATAGAGACCTCGCTGCAGGAGGTGTACTGTTTCTGGTCGCTCGTGAGCGGCCGACACTTCTATACGATCAGCAAGTTGGAGAAAGAGAAAGTTCTGGTCAAATATCCCCACGTATGGGTCTACGAGGGGCCCGTTTTTCGCGCGTATCGGGATGCGGCCCAGGCCGCTTTGAGGCCCGTCCACCGGTTCTGGTCGGGCGTGCTGGGCGGTCATTTCTACACGATCGACGAGGCGGAGAAACTGAGAGTCATCAACGAGTACGCTGACGTCTGGACATACGAGGGTGTGGCGTTCTACGCCTACCCGGACGGCCAGCAGCCTGCCTGGGCCAGTCCCGTCTATCGGTTCTGGGACGCCGGCAGGGGCGCTCACTTCTACACGATCGACGAGACCGAGAAGGACAGGATTCTTGACCAGTATGGTGACGTCTGGGCGTACGAAGGCATCGCGTGGCATGCTATCAAGTAGGATACGGAAGACCCGAAAACGGCATCCGTTTTCGTCCACTGTCCTGCGTTTCCTCGGAGGCCAATCTCTACCGGTGCCATGTCCGTGCCGGCGTGGACAGGCCTCGTTCGCCGGGTAAGAACATACCCGTGCGAACGCAGTCGCGCAGAATTCCCGGGTGCGGTCGGAATACGGTGGCAGAGGCCGCACGGAGCAGCAAGAGCCTCGAGGGGCGTGTTTGTCATGTCGAGTCGCGCAGCCGCTGCGCGGCTGGTGTCGGGAGGAAACCAGTCATGTGCTTTGGGCGTGTCACCCTTCCCGGGCAGATTTCCGGGGCGGGCTCTGCGCTGCGCTTCGTGTCTGGGACCCCAAACGCGAAGTACCGCGTTTGGGAAGGATCCCCAAAACGCGCAATTTCGCGTTTTGGTGTGCGACTAGATTTCGCGCCAAGCCATGCATAGAGACGCCCGCAGGGGCGAATCGTTGTTCGCCCCTGCCAATTCCTGGCCAGATGCTTCGCCTCGCTCAGCGTGACCAAAGGCGCTTGCCCCGCCACAAAACGTAGTCGTACCGGCGTTTTGGGAGCCCAACCCTCTCCGCTCCGGCCTTCGGCCTCCGGTCGGAATGACAGGAGCGGGAACGAATCAGAATCCGCCACTGGATGCCGGCCGCACCCGAATTTTCCGGCTCTTCGGCGTAGCCCCTTGAGGAAATCGCGTCGCTTCGGTAGACTATCTGGTTTGTATTGCGACCCACCCGCCGCCTTGCAGGGCGGGCTGCCAGCGAGGGGTCGGGCTTAACCGCAACTACGACGAATATAGAGGGTTCCCAAACGCCCCGACGCGCAGCGGCGCTCGGCGCGAGGGTATCACGTTTGGGCTCCCCAGAGGACGGACAATGGATGTACTGCTGATTGGCAGCGGGGGCCGCGAGCACGCAATTGCGTGGAAGCTCAGACAATCCAGACAGCTTGGCACGCTCTATATCGCCCCCGGCAACGCGGGCACGGCTCTGTGCGGGCAGAACGTGGCCATTCCGGATAACGATGTTCCCGCCCTGGTCGGCTTTGCCCGGGAGAAAAGGGTCGACCTGGTTATCGTGGGCCCGGAGGAGCCGCTGGCCAGGGGGCTCGTCGATGCCCTGGAAGCCGCCGGCATCAAGGCGTTCGGCCCAAATGCCGGGGCGTCCCAGCTCGAGGCGGACAAGGCTTTTTCGAAACAATTGATGCGGTCCGCCGCCGTCTCGACCGCGGAGGGCCGCATCTTCGATCGCTTCGCCGACGCCAAGGCGTATATTGCCAGCCGGGATGAGCCGGTGGTTGTCAAGGCAGCGGGACTGGCCAGGGGAAAGGGCGTCATCGTGTGCGATGATCCGGCCGACGGCATTCTGGCCGCCGAGAAGATCATGGTGGACCGGGTCTTTGGCGCCGCCGGCGACCGGGTCGTGGTGGAAGACAAGCTGCTGGGTGAGGAGGCGTCGATTCTGGCCTTTGTCGATGGCCGCACCATCTACGTGATGGAGTCGGCCCAGGACCACAAGCCCATCGGGGACGGGGACACGGGTCCCAATACGGGCGGCATGGGCGCCTACAGCCCCGCGCCGGTCGTCACGGAGGACATGATGGATCGGATCACGCGCGAGGTCTTCGTGCCGATCGTGGACGCGATGAACCGTAACGGCACCCCGTACAAGGGCGTGCTGTATGCCGGTCTGATGCTCACCAGCGGCGGACCGAGGGTGCTCGAGTTCAACGTGCGGCTCGGTGATCCGGAGACGCAGCCGATCCTGATGCGTCTCCAGAGCGACCTGCTGGAAGTGTGCCTGGCGGTCTGCGAGAGGCGTCTGGACGAGGTCTTCCTGAAATGGGACCCGCGCCCGGCCGTGTGCGTCGTCATGGCCTCCGGCGGTTATCCGGACGACTATGAAAAGGGCAAGGTGATCGCCGGCCTCGCGGAGGCCGGAGGACTTCCAGACGTCGTCGTCTTCCATGCCGGCACGGAGCGGCGGGACGGCGAGGTCGTGACGAGCGGCGGCCGCGTGCTGGGCGTGACGGCCCTCGGGGCGGATATCGCGGCAGCAAAGGCACGAGCCTACCAGGCCGTCGATCTCATCCGGTTCGACGGGGCCTACTGCCGACGCGACATTGCGGACAAGGCCATACGCAAAAAGAGATAAACGGAAGCGGTACAGAGTCTTTTCTTCATGACGTATCTCACAACTCGGGACACAGTGGACAGGAAGAGGAAACGGCGTCGTCGGATTTTCGTTCGCCTGTTGGCGGTCGTGGCGGCCGCCGCCGCGCTGGCTGCGGGGGCGGCGCTCTGGAGCACGCGCGCGCTGCCGGGCGCGGCGGCGGAGGAGATCGGACGTTTGCTGAATGCCCGTGTCGAGATGGGAACCTTCGCTTTCCACGTTGATGGGTCGGTTTCCATAGACGGATTGGTCGTGCGGCCGAAGCAGCCGGGACCGTTCCGCGACGACACGATTCTGCGCGCCAAGAACGTCCAGGCACGACTCGATCGCGGCAGTCTGCTGCGGCTGTCCCCGCGCCTGACGGAAATCCGCATCGAAGACTTCCTGCTCGATGCGCAGTTGAATCTCGACACGGGTCAATGGAACATCGGCTCGCTGCGGGTCCGTCTGCCGGAAGGCACGGGCGGGGGAACGATACCGTCGGTCGGCCTGCGGCAGGGGAAGCTGCGGTACTGCAAGATCTCCGGCAATGACGCCGAGGTCGTCATGTCCGTGCCGATCGAGGTACGCTTCGGCTCGAGGAAGGAGGCCGGACCCGGATACGGATTCGAAATCAAGACCTCGAAACTCTCGGGCGGCCACGGCGCGAGCTATTTGAGAGGCTCCTGGCGACCGGGAGAGCTCATTCTCGCGGGCGGATTGTCGTCCACCGACATTCCTTCACTCGAGCGGGCGTGGGCGGTGGACGCGCTGGCCGCCGAGTTGAAGTATAGTACGACTCGTGATTACATGTTGGACCTTCGCATGAGGGATGTGCACGGCAAACAGGCCCCGGAAGTCGACGCGCTGCGCTTCATCGTGCCGGCGGCCGCCGAGGGCTCCGGGCCGCTGGCGACTCTACAGAAGTTCTTTGCACGGTATCGTCCCACGGGGATGGTAGGCTCAATCCACGTCAAGGCGCGGGGAAATCTCGACCGGCCGCTCGAGAGCAAGGTGACGGGCAAGCTGGTGTGCCGGGACGTATCGATTTGCGACCGCAGGTTTCCGTATGTGATCGATCACTTGTCCGGCGAACTGGATTTCACCGAATCGATGATGCAGGCCCATCAGCTTTCGGGCAAGCACGGCGCGGTGGACCTGCGGCTTGAGGGCTGGACGCGAGGATACGGCGACCAGCGCCAGTACCAGTATCGCGTGACGAGCGCGAACATAGTCCTGGACGAGAGTCTCTACGCGGCGCTGGAACCGGGTCAGAAGCGTCTGTGGGACGCCTTCCAGCCGCGCGGCGTGATCGCGGCGGATTACCGCCTGGCCCGGACATCGCCGGTGGACAAACGCTTGTCGGTCTCCGTGGAGCTCAACGATGTCACGGCGGCCTACCGCGAGTTTCCCTATCCCCTGACGGGACTGACCGGCAGATTGTACTTCGACCGCGAGAGCATCATCGTCTCGGACGTCGTGTCGAAGGCGGGGGGGCGTCAAATCAAATTCAACGGCAAAGTGACCGCGCGCCATACCGACAAGCCGATCTACTACATCACCATCGATGCCAACGACATCCCCCTGGATGCGGTGCTGGGCGAGGCCCTCCCGGCCCAGCATCGCGAGTTGTACAAACGTTTCGAGGCCGAGGGGGTCGTCGACATGCGCGCGACGGTTTTCAGCACGCCGGAGGCACAACAGGCCGGCCCCGTCAGTTTTCTGGCGGACGTCTCCTGTGAGAAGGCTTCTGTGAGACCCAGGCAATTGGCGGTGCTGCTGTCGGACGTGACGGCGGAGGCGACGATCACGCCGGTCTCATTGAGCATCAGGAGACTCAATGGATACTGCGACCGCAGCCCTGTGGCGATTACCGGCGGCGTACAATTCGCGGAGGACGACAAGCTCAAAGAGTATCACCTGAAGGTAACCGCCGAGCAGGTACTTCTGGACGACGAAACGATCTGTCTGTTGCCCGAGTCCGTGTCCCGGCAGGTTGCGGCATTTCGGCCGCAGGGAAACGTGAGCGTCACGGCGGAGATCGGGAACATCGATGGCGGCGCCTCGGCCGACTATGCCGTCACGGTGGAATGCCTGGGCAATAAGATCGATCACGAGCGCTTTGCGTATCCGCTGGAAGATGTTCGCGGGACCGTCACGGTCAAGAACGACAGCGTGACGTTCAAGAAGGTAACCGCCCGGCCCGCTGGCCCGGTGGAGTCGCCGTCGGCCGCCGCAGTGCAGATCGACGGCTCCATCAGCCTGACGAACGGTGCTTTTGAGAAGGGCTCCTTCACAGTGGAGGCCCGCGACGTGCCCTTCACCGACGAACTGGCCAAGGTGCTGCCCAAGAGCTTCGCGACCACGTATCGCAATCTGGCGCCGCAGGGACGGTTCGATCTGGACATGGCAACGTTGAGGGTATCCCAAGGAAGCGGAAATGAGAGTCTCGTGGAGTTCGAGGGCAGGGCGGGTCTGGGGACCTGCCACCTGAATCTTTCGGGAGCCCGGGCCGAGCTGGGGGGGACCGTGCAAACTCGGGGCTCGTACCGCACGGGCCACGGGCTCTCCGAGGGGCGGGTCCGGCTCGCCGCCGAGCGGCTGGCGATCAAGGGCAAGACCATCACCGATCTGGACCTCGATGCGGTGTACGATCCGAATACCCGGACGTGGTCGGCTCGGGATTTCCTGGGCGCGTGCGGCGGCGGCAAGGTCTTGGGCAGCCTGGAGGTGGGCGACGACGAAGGGGGCCCGCAGTATCTGCTGCGCGTGGCCTTCAACCAGGTGGACCTGGAGCAATTTCTCCGGGCCGGCAGGATGGGCGAAGCGGCGGAGAGACACTATTCGAGCGGCACCATGAATGCCTCGCTCAGTCTGGCGGCCCGCGTCGGCGACGGGTCGTCGCGACGAGGCGTTTGTCAGGTGGATATCGCCGATATGCAGATCGGGAAGGTCTCACCTCTGGCCGGTTTGCTGTCAGTGTTGCGTTTGAGTGAGCCTGCGGCTTACACCTTCGACCGCATGCTCATCGATTCCTACGTTCGGCGTGACACGCTACTCATTCGCACGTTCGACCTGTCCGGCAGGGACGCCGCTTTTACCGGCTCGGGCAGAATGGATCTGACGAACGAGGACCTCGACCTGTCGCTGACGGCCCGCGGCCGGCGGGTCGGGACGGCGGACCCCTCGGTGCTGCAATCCCTCACCGAAGGTCTCGGCGGCGCCGTCATCCGCATGGAGGTCACCGGCAAGGCGGGCGCCCCCCACGTCGAGACCAAGGCCTTGCCCCTCCTCGAAGACTCCCTCAAGATCCTGGGCACCCCGCGATAGCCTCCGTTGCCTGGCTCAACTGGCGTTTCTCCGCGTACCGCTGCGAGCAGGCGAGCGGGGACGCTCGCCCTCCATGGCGGCCCGGGTCCGCCACCCAATACCGAACCGCACACGCAAATGGGGTGTACGACAAGATCGTGGCAGACGCCCCGGATGTCATTGCGAGCCGGCCGAAGGCTGGCGCAGCAATCTTGAGCTCTGGCCGCCGACCCATACTTACGATCCTCCCCGCCGGTGGCCTCAAAGCGCCAAACTCCCTGCCGGCGTCTCGCCGGCAGGCTCGCGAGGGTCCGTAGCGCGCGCCGGAGGTTGCCGGA
>CAYFUB010000334.1:0-5204 GCA_964346195.1 uncultured Pirellulales bacterium | reverse complement strand
CGTCGGCCATTCGTGCGCCTTTCCGAGGCGCACGAAAAAAGGTGCGCCTCTACCATTGGCCGAAATTGCACGAATGTGACGAAAAATCCGGGTCGCGCCGAAGGGCGAAATTGGCGTAAGGTGTTGTGAGACAGGGAATAAAAAAAATTTTCGTTTTGGCCGTTTTAGGGGTCCGGGGTGTTGCACGAATTTGACTATTCCTACGGCCCGGCAGGTGTTTTTCGGGCGGGTGGACGGGGTCTATGTTCGGCCGGGACGTCCGTGCTTGCGGGAATGACATAAGCACAGAGATTGCCGCGCGTCGCTCGCAATGACATGAAGGTGCGCAGGGCACACCCCACCCGCTGCGGGTCATGAGCGACGGGCGACGCGCGACGGCCTGCCGCCTTGGCGGCGTCGGTGGCGGCCAGGGGGTAGGTGGTGGTCAGGTTCTGGGTGGGGCGGAGGTAGAGGTTCTTCCAGGTGATGGTCACGTCGTCGGGCGTGCGCCGGACGCCGAGCAGGACGTTCTGGTACGGGCCGAGCGTGACCGGGGCGAGCGGCGTGCCCGCGATCTCGGCCGTCAACTCCACGGGCCCGAGATTCTGCAGGCGCAGGAACGTCCGTCCGGCCTCCAGCTCCTGCGGCCGGACCTCGACCAGGTTCGCCATCAGCATCTCCAGCACCCAGGCGTGGGCGCAGAGCATGTTGTTGAACCAGGCCACGGTCCGGCCGGCGCGGAGGGCCTCCATCACGGCCTCGCGCGAGCGGTCGCGGGCGAGGATGAGCGTGGTGGCCTGCGGGACGTCGCCGCGGGTGGCGTGCACGTCGGAGTTGGCGAAAATGGTCAGGTTGTGCTCGACGCCCCAGTCGAGGGCGGAGGGGTACCAGTACGTGCCGTGGCTGGCGACGGTGTTCCACTCGGAGCCGACCACGTCGTTCTTCACCTCGATGCCCTGGAGCAGGCCTTCGCGGATGCCCCAGAGCATCGGTTCTCGGAGTCCGACGTGGGGATGGGCGTAGAGCACGCAGCCGCCCGCCGCGGCCAGACGGCGCCACTGGTCCTGGTAGAAGACCGACGACTGGCCCGGGGTCTCGGACCACTGGTGCGGGTTGCGCGGCTCGTAGTCGGCGGCGAAGTCGAGCGCGACGAGGTGCTCCTGGCCGCTGAGCCCGGTCTCCATGCCGCGCAGCAGAAGAAGGCCGAGGGCGTTGGCCGTGGGCAGGGCCTCCTCGTAGGCGCGGAAGCTGCCGTGGTCGGTGATGGCGATCACGTCGTAGCCGTACTGCCAGGCCTCGAGGACGCGGTCGGCCGGGGACAGCGTGCCGTCGGAATGGGGCGTGTGCATGTGGAAGTCGCCGCGGAGCACTTCATAGCGGACCGGGGCCGCGACGCGCGTCCCGGTCGCCGGGCCGAAGATCGGAGGAAACGGGGCCTCCTGGCGAACCAGCGGGCCGGTTTCCCGAACCGCCGATGCCGGAAGGGCCGCCGCGCACAAGAGCAGGATGAAGGCGGTAAACGGGGCGTGAGACGTGACAAACCCGTTGCCCCGGCGGCGATTCCCGTCGGCGTGCGCGCGGGCGACCTTTGCAGACATAGTCAACCTCCTTCGTGGAAGCGGCATCTCAACTCCAGATTTCCAAACGACCGCGGCAGGCTCTCCCAGAGCAGATGTCACGCGCTTACTTGTTTAACAGACGGGCAGGACACTGTCCGAGCTGTCCTGCCCTCTGCTCGATTCACCTGCCGACAGTCACCAATGCTACGAGGCGAAGCCCGCCCCGGCGACACAACCGCCCATTCTACCGTCTTGGGTCCGCTTGGGGAACGGCGCTGTGCTATCGGCCGCCGGCGAGCCAGGCGACTTCTTCATCGGACAAGGCTTTGTCGTAGATACGCACTTCGTCGATGGTCCCGTGGAACCAGTAGTTGTTCTGCCCGATGTCCCATCCGATCGTGAGGTCCGTGCCCGGCGCGATAACGCCGGCCGGTGGCGTGGCGGTCGCCCAAGTCAGCCCGCCGTCGATGGAAATCCTGTGTACGTTCTGGTCGCGGTCCAGGACGCCCGCCACGAAGACCCATTCTCCCAGCGGCACCAGCGCGAAGGGTGTATCCACTCTCTGGGCGGCGGTGTTTCCCAACATGAACTTCCATCCGGCCTGGCCGGCATTTCCCTGGCTTCTCTGCGCGCCCAGGTAATACCCGTTCCTGCTGCTCGATGTCCTCTTGCCCAAGGCGAGGTCCCAATCGGCATTTCCACTGGCCCCCGCCACCGGGTCCAGGTTGGCCCAGCAGGCAACCGTGAAGCTGCCGTCGGCCGGGTCCAGTCTATCCTGATGCGCAACAAGGACATGATCGTCAAATCCATCGAACTGCATGGCCTGGCCGCGCACGCCGGCCACGTAGACGGGCTCGCCCACGGCGGTGCCGTGGTAGCCATTCGCGGAACTGTCGTTGGCCGTGCCATCAAGATTGTAATGAGCGACCAGATTCGCACGATTCGGCTCCGCAGACGTCGGGGCCTCGACGGCTCTGGGATACAGGCGGATGTCATCGAAGTACAGGGTGCCCGTCGCGTCGGCGCCCTCGATGCCGATGGTCAGTTTGTTGACGCTCTTGAGGTTGGCGTTCACCTTGGACAGATCGACGTTCCACGGCTGCCAGACCATTCTGGCGATGTCGCCGGCATCGCCGTTGTAGGGCACCTTGCTGTTGTTGATCTTCACGTACATCTGCCCCTGGTTGTCCAGCGTGCCGCGGAAGTGCAGGGTCAGGGTCCCGATGCCGTACAGCGTCCAGTCCTGCGGCTCGTCGAAGAAGCGCTCGGCCTCGGAGCGACCCAGCGGGACGGCGTTGTTATAAATCAGCGGCATCGACTGGCGGCCGCTGTAGACGATGGCCCCCTCGGCAAACGGCGGGTCCAGATAGCCGACCTGCGCGCCGGTCTCGTTCTCCCAACCGTCGATCCAGGCCTCGTAGATCAGGCTCCCTTCGTAGTCCGTGTAGCCCTCGAAGTCGTCCACGACGACAAACTCCTGCGTCGAGAAGCTCCAGACACTGCCTTCCCACACGCTGATGGCTGCGGCTTCGTTGACCTCATCGACCTTCCAGAAATAGGTCTGGCCCAGGTCCAGCATGCCGGGATCGAAACCAGGCGCGGAGACAGCCACGACTGGGGCCGTCCCATCGATCACCGCCTGCTCGTCGGTGCCAAGGCACACATCGTGACGGGCGACGTCGCGCCCGGAGCGCCAGCTCAGGGCCAGCTCAGGCGCCAGATCGGTCGTGCCCGAGGCCGGATCGGGCTCACGGGCCCGCATCGGGATATAGAGGAAGCGGACTTCGCTGAGGCCAAACTGTTGGAGTATGCCGCCCCAGTTGTTGACGGCGGTGATCCTGACGTACCGGGCGGCTTCACCACCGAAATCGACCGTCGTGTCGGAGACATAGTCGGCCTTTCCGGGTGCGCGGGCGAACGTGTGGACACCGCCCAGGGCCGTCCAGGCACTCCCATCGAGGGAGTACTCGACCGTGGCCTCTTTGATGCCCAGACCGATCAGCGGCTCGGTCATGGCATTGTGGTTCCATACGACCATCTGATGAAGCGAATACACGTTGTCGAACTTGTATTGGATCCAGGCGGCCTCCTCGGCGCCGACGACCCCGCTGAGCCACATTTCTGTAGTGTCCACCGAGTGCAAGTCATCGGGATCCAGGCCGACGCCGCCGATGGTGTTCTCAGGCCCTTCCTCGGCGCTGGTGGAGCTCGACGCCATGGCCGTGATGTGCTCATGGGCCAGTGCATAGCCCACCGGCTCGACCGTAAAACGCCAGAGGTCACCCTTGAAGATCGTGGTATCCGGCGGGGCGTTGACTTCATCGATGCGCCAGTGGTACGTCTGGCCGAACGCGAGCCGGCCGGGACCGTATTCCAGAGCACCCTGGTTCTGGTTGAGCAGCACACCCAGCGGATTGGCTCGGGTAGCCGCATCGACATCGGTCCGGCTCGCCCCGAAATATACGTCGTGGGTCGAGGCGTACAGGCCCGGCGCCCAGCTCAGAATTACGTCGAACGGTACGTCAACAGCGCCGTCTTTGGGATAGGAATCCTTGGCCAGCGCCGGGGTCATGCCCTCCTGCATAATCAGCCCGATCTGGCCGTCCGGCAGGGCCCGGCCGAAGAGAGCCACTTCATCGATCCTCCCGTGCAACCAGTAATTGTTGGGCCCGATGTCCCATCCAATCGCGAGGTCCTGGACCGGTGCGATAGGTCCGGCCGGCGGCGTGGTGGTGGCCCAGGTCTGCCCGCCGTCAACGGAGATTTTTTGCGCATTCTGATCTCGATCCAGAACGGCCGCCACGAAGACCCATTCTCCCAGCGGCACCGGCACAAAGGCGGTGTCTGTTCTGTTCGCGCCGGTGTCTCCCAGCATGAAGCGATAGGCGGTCTGGTCGGGGCCTCCCTGGGTCCTCTGCGCGCCGACGTAATATCCCACACTGCCTGTGTCTCTTTTGTTCACGGCGAGGTCCCAGGTCGTGTCGCCTCGTGTTCCGGGCGTCGGCTCCACGTTCGACCAGAACAGGATCGTGAAGCTGCCATCCAATGGATTCAAGGTGTCGTGATTGGCAATCCGGACATGCGCCTCGTATCCGTCGAAGAACAGGCATCCGTTTCGCACGCCGTCCTGGCGCCATATCGGGTTGCTCACCAGCACGCCGTCCAGGCCATGTCCGCTGGAATCCGCCGCGACCGTGCCTGTGCCTTCGTCGAACCGCCACCAGCCGGCCAGACTGGGGTCAAGCACATCAGCGCGGCCTATCTGAACAAATCCCACGACAAGAACGATGGTGATCAGGTGAACCGGCTTTCTCGACATGATCTTCCTCCTTCAAAAGCATACCGCTTACGTAATGTAACCGTGCTCTCGTTGCACACGAAAGCCGCCTGCCCCTCCGATGTCGTGTGCCGCCTGCTTGTCCCGCACCCCATCCTCGCACGGGAAACGACACTCGGCGTCTGCTTGGCGTGCTGACCGGCCCGCACAGCCAGGCGTACGTGCATCGGTAATTGTACTGCGTCCTCCCCGCCCCGGTCAAGTGTTCTTTTCGACCAGGATCATGCCGGGTGCGACCGGCATACAGTGGCGGATTCCGGCAACCTCCGGCGCGCGCTACGGACCCTCGCGAGCCTGCCGGCGAGACGCCGGCAGGGAGTTTGGCGCTT
>CAYFUB010000333.1:0-1621 GCA_964346195.1 uncultured Pirellulales bacterium | reverse complement strand
GGGGCGCAAGAATTTTTCCCAATCCGTATTAGACCGGCCGTTCTTCATCCTCTGGTGGTGGGCCTGCGGCTACGGCGCGTAGGCGTACCATGCTATGCCTTCCGAGACCCAGACGTCGGGATAAGTGCTGAGCACGAAGTCCCGTTCCACTTCGCTGGCCGTATAGAAATGGCAGCCCGGCACGGGCGACCAGAACCGATACACCGGCTCCGTGTCGGCGGGCTGCGACCCTGCCACAAATGCGTGGAAGGCAATCCCTTCAAGAGTCCACACGTCGGGGTACAGGTCGAGCACGCTGTCCCGCTCGGCCTCGCTGATCGTATAGAAATGGGACGCGAGCGTGGGCGACCAGAACCGATACACCGGCTCGGCGCCCCCGCGCGCGCCGGGCCACGCGAAAAAAGCGACGCCTTCGAACAGCAAGACGTCCGGATAGTCGTCGATGACACTCTGTCTCTCGGCATCGTCGATGGTATAAAAGTGACACCCCAGGACCGGCGACCAGAACCGGTACACGGGCACCGTTCCCGTGGGGGCGCCGGGGCCGATGAAGATGTCATCGATGAGCGCCGACCCGTGCTCGTCCACCCGGAACTCGATGGACGTGATCTGGGCGCCCGCGGGCTCGAACGTGGGGATCAACAGGAAATCGCCGAAGAGGCTGCGCCGGTAGCTGAAGGCTTCGGGATCGAGGAAGATCTCCCGATACTTGACGCCGAAGTTTATATTCGCCACGTTCTCGACCGCGTCGGGGGCTCGTTGCAGCACATAGGCGACGATGTTGTCGCGGTTATCGGTCAGCAGCAGCGAGACGTTGTCAAAGCACGGCGGAACCACGCAGTTGGCGCCCGTGCCGTGCAGGCCGGGCGCGGTCAATTCGCCCGCCTCATCGAATGTGATGATGGTGGTCGGGGTCAGGGGAACGGCAAAATCCTCGTTGAAGGAGTCGAACTCGGCCAGCGCGACCCACACGATGTCGGAGCACGCGCTCTCGCTATCGTTCGACGTCAGCAATAGGGCCTTGCTGCCATCGACCAGCAGGATTTCCGCTCTCTGCGGCGTCGGCCCGCACGCCGGTGTCGCAGAAACGAGATCGCCGAGGAACCACCGGCCCTCGTCGCCATTGATAAGAACGAGGTCACCGGGAACGTAGATGCCGACGATCGCCGCCTCCCAGCTTTCCAGAAAATCCTGGCCACCCGCGACGGCGGTCAAGGCCGTCACGACGAGCATGAAAATGCCAACGCGCAAGCCCATTTTCGCACCTCCTGATCCCAGCTATGCCTTTGTCTGTTCGCCCATTTCCCATCGTCACCGCTTTGCACGGGCACCTCGGCGCGACAGGCCCAAGGTGGTGTGTAAAATACCTTCGTATCACCACCGCCAGGCGCTGGAGAATAGGCATTTCCCTCAAATCCGGTGCGGTCGGTTTTCGGTGGCAGAGACCGTGCGGATCAGAAAAGGCCGTCGCAAGGGCGTGTTTTGTCATATCGAGTCGCTGCGCCGCTTCGCGGCTGGTGTCGGAAATGAAAACATCGGCATCTCTTGTCATCCTGAGCGCAGCGAAGGATCTGGCCGGCGAACAAGGTGCACCCGTCGCACTCGCCGTTGGCTTCCCGGT
>CAYFUB010000332.1:0-8903 GCA_964346195.1 uncultured Pirellulales bacterium | reverse complement strand
CCGCAATGAGCCGTTCGCCATCCGGACTGAAAGCTATGGAGAGTACGGGGGCGTCCAGGCGCCCTGTCAAGGTTCTCAATTCCTTGGCCGATTCGCCCTCCCAGACTTTGACAACTCCATCCCAGGCACCCGAAGCCATATACTTTCCATCTGGATCGATGGCGACTGCGGATACCCGGCCCTGATGCCCACTCAGGGTCCTCAGTTCTTCGCCCGATTCGGCATTCCATACCTTGACCGTATTGTCGGAGGCACCCGAAATGATTCGTTTGCCGTCCGGATCCGCAACGACCGAGCATACGATGCCCTGATGTCCTCTCAGAGTCATCTGTTCTTTGCCCGATTCGGCGTCCCAAATCTTAACGGTCTTGTCCGAAGCGCCCGAGATAATGTGTCTGCCATCCGCGCTGAACGCTACCGAGATTATTGTACCTCTATGCCCCGTTAGGGTCCTGCGCGCTGGATCGGATTCGGCATCCCAGATCCTGACCGTATTGTCCCCGCCTGAAATGATCCGCTTGCCATCCGGGCTGACGGCTACCGCCAGCACCCAGCTTTCATGTCCTCTCAGGGTCCTCACTTCGTCGCCGGTCTCGGCGTCCCAGATCTTGATCGTACAGTTATCCCCATCGCCCGAGACGATCCGTTCGCCGTCGGGACTGACGGCCACGCACATGACCCAGCTTTCATGTCCCGCCAACGTCCTCACCTCCTCACCGGTTTCGGCGTCCCAGATTCTGACGGTATGATCCTCACCGCCCGAGACGATCTGTCTGCCGTCCGGGCTCACGACCATGGACTGTATGCCTCTCCGGTGGCCTTTCAGGGTCTTCAGTTCCTGGCCCGTTTCGGCGTCCCAAATCCTGATGGTTCTATCCGGGCTGCCCGAGATGACCTGTTTGCCATCGGGGCGGACGGCTACCGCTCGCACCCCGTCTGTATGTCCCACCAGTGATTTCAACTCGTTGCCCGAAGCGGCATCCCAGATCCTGACTGTCCGATCCCCGCGTCCACCGCCTGAGATAATCCGTTTGCCGTCCGGACTGACGGCCACTGATTCTACACCTCCTTCATGCCCTCTTAAGATTCGTAGTTCGTCACCCGACGCCACATCCCAAATCCTGACCGTACGATCCAGACTGCCTGAAACGATCTGTTTGCCGTCCGGGCTGACAACTACGGAGGTCACCCAACCTGTATGCCCCCTCAAGGTTCTTAGTTCCTCACCCGATTCGGCATCCCAAATCACGATGGTCTGATCCCGATAACCCGAAACGATCCATTTGCCATCCGGGCTGACAGCCACGGCGGATGCGTTGTGTGAATGGCCGCGGAGCGTTAAGGTACTGGTATCCATGATGGAATTGAGGTAGTCCCATTCCCAGTTTCTGTAGCCCTCATGGCATTTATCGAGAGCGTCTTTCGCCATGAAAGCATAGTTCGTCTTGATATAGTGATCCGCAAGTCTGACATTGGCTATGTAACCCGCTCGCTGGAGATCCTCCAATGCGGCCACTGCCTTCTGCTTCGCGTGTTCAGCCGCATCTCTTGCATTCTCTGCCTCCCTCTCCGCGTTTTCAGCCGCCACACGCTGCCTCTTTTCAGAATCCCGCGCGCGCTCGGCTCGAATGGCAAAGACAACGCTTGTTACCGTGGCTAGAACCAGGGTCATCAACACAACGGCCAAGGCGAAGAAAACGGTTCGATGCCGCCGGGCAAACATCCGTACCTGATAGGCCAGACTGGGTGGGTGGGCAACGATGGGTTCACTATTCAGATAGCGTCTTATATCCTGTGCCAACTCCGCGGCCGATTGATATCTTCTGTTTCGATCCTTGTCCTGGGATTTCATCAGGATCGTTTCCACATCGCCGCGAAGCATTCGATTGATCGTACTCGGTTTGGGCGGCGATTCTTCGCGAATTCTACGCGCGGCTTCATAAACGGCGGTACCGCTGATATCGTACGGCAGCTGGTTGCACAGCAGCTCATAGAGTATGACGCCCAGAGAATACACATCACTGCGAGTATCCAGGTCGTGCGGATCGGCATCACATTGCTCCGGACTCATATACTGCAGTGTTCCGATCAACTTTCCCACGTCCGTCTGCAAAGTGGTGACGGCCATATCGGAATCGGTGGATCGAGCCACGCCAAAATCAATTACTTTGGGCTGTCCGGAGGAATCTACCAGGATATTACTTGGCTTAAGATCTCTGTGAATAATCCCTTTTTGATGGCCGTGATGGACCGCCTCGCATACCTTAACAAATAGATCGAGACGATCGTGCGTAGACATACTATTCGCATGGGCATATTCCACAATGGTCTTGGCATTGGGAATATACTCCATGGAGAAGTAGGGTTCTTCAATTCTGCCATATCCCGGAACTTCTTCTTCATGAATCCCTGCCTGATAGATTTCGGCTATGCCGGGATGCCGTAACCTGGCCAGGATTTGCGCTTCGTATTGGAACCGTCTCAGAGCACTGCGCGAAGTCATTCCCCGCTTCATGATTTTTAGAGCAACGGTTCTTCTGGGATTCGCTTGTGTGGCTTCATAGACGACTCCCATGCCGCCGGTGGCAATCACACGTTTCACGTGGAAGCCGCCAATGTACTCCCCAACGACAAGGGTATGCGGGCAATCGCACGTGCTCATGTCGTCCGCATTATAGGTATTCTTCGAATTCGGTTCTCGATCATCCATAGGCGGTTGGGGCCACAAAGCCTTGTACGTTGTCTTTATAGTCAACTTCGAGTTCCTGGGCCATGGAGCGCGCCAGTCCGTCCAAGCCAGGGAAGAGCGTGGCCTGGTTGATGTTCATCTGGTACAAATCCCACAGCGCCTCCTTGCGGACCTTGGACGTCCGGATCTGCAGCTTGAGGAGGGCGCATCCGGAATGACGGCGTTCGAGCAGCAACTCATCCAGGGGGGCATCCAGGACCGTCGGGACCACGAAGATCCCCGACTGCGCGATCAAGCGCTGGTTCATGACGTAGGGGTCCATGATACACGCGGTCCGTTTGCCGGTCTTGCGACAGTGCTGAAAACAGGGGTCCTGCTCCCAGGGCTGCGGCGGAGGCGGACCCGTCTTGCTGCGCGTGCTCAGCGCGGGGTTTCTGTCGACATTTACCAGCGGTGCGTTGACCGCCCAGATCGCCGCATCCGTGCCTTCGCACGCGTTGTCGAGCGCGAAGAAGGCGGCGACATAGGGTGACCAGGTGAAATCCAGGAGGCGTGCGGGAGCGCCGTGGTGTTGCGTCAGCACCAGCCATTCCAGAAAGTTGCCCGGCAAGGCCGAGAGAAACAAGTGAGCTTTGCGGGAGAAGATGCGAATGATCCTCTCTTCCTGCCTGGCCCACCGTTCACGCTTGACGCCGCGGCATTTGAGGTGCCGGTAGAGTGTGTGCGTGAGGCCCCACTTCGCGTTCTCCTGGCCGCGAAATGCCCACCTTCTGGCGTTGGACAATACGTCGAGTTCTTCGCGGAGCTTTGCCCAGCGGTCGAAATAGCGCACCTCGACCTTGCGTTTTCGGGAAGATGCGGATGGTGCTTTTCGTCCTGCGGATTTCCGAGCCGGTTGCTGCTTGCTCATCGTCGTATCAGGCCTTCAATAACCCTGTGCATCGCCTGTTCGTCACGGGTATTTCGCTGGGGACGATTATGCCGGAGACGGGCGGCAGAAACAAGGCAGAAGTGATACGTGGAAATCAGTCGACGTCAAAGAATTGAACTTCTGCGTCGTCGCATGCCGGCCAGACTCAATAGTCCCAGTCCCGCCAGGGTGATGGTAGATGGAGCGGGAACCGGAACCTCTGCACGGCCGTCCACGCTGTAATGCAATGCCCCCGGGGCAAACAACACCGAGAAGTCTGTTTGCGGCACAAAGGGTGCCAAGCCGGAGGCATAGAACTCCAGCCCCAGCGCCGCCCCGGCACCAATCGTTTCAACCGGCGCCGTGCTGCCGGTCCAGGTCGCATACCCGCTGTCGATCGAAACGATCAGGAAATACAATCCTGGCTCCAGTGTGAGACCCGTGGCAAAAGGCGGCACGCTCGTGTTGTCAAATGGCTCGGCGAAAATGACATCGGCGAAGGACGCGGTCGGTCCAATCGCATTCTTTTGCAGCCAGAGGCCGCCGCTGCCTCCAAACGAGTTAATCGGTGCGCTGATCGACACGTTCGTGAAGCTCTGTGTCAATACGAAGGAAATGGCCACGGCCTGATCCACGCCAATAATCTGTCCGGTATCACCCGACCCATCGATACTGATAATGCTCGCCCGTGCCGGCACGCCCGAGAAGGCGAAGAATACAGCGGCACAGCCGGCCACCAGCCCCCTTGCCACGTGGTTACCCCGATTTTTCATACGCATTGGAATCATCCTCCTACCATTACAGGGTAATACGAACGTACCCTATTCTCCCTCCGCCCCATCTGGTTCCTCCCTCAGTTCTCGAAACCAGCGGACCATCGCATTCATTTCGGCCTCACGACACCTATCCGCCCCACAGAGGGCCACAACTCTCATTTCGCAAGACCACCAAGGGTGTATCTCTGGGGACTATTATGCCGGAAGTGGGCACGGGTGTCAAGGCTCGTTTCGCGGGCCTTGACCGTGGCTCGGCCCTCGTCGCTCGGAAAAAAGGGCCGTTGTCAGGTACTCCTTTTGGTTCCCCTATCCTTGGTCTTGTAGAGTTCGGCTTCGATCTCGCGCGGGGCGGGCAGGACGCCCTTGAGTCCGACGGGCAGCTTCTCGACCAAGGGGGTGACGTAGCGGGCGACGCCGACGGGCTTGGCCAGGTTCCGCAGGGCGTACTCAGCCGCGTCGGGCCCGAGGGCGAGGAAGTCGAAACTGTACGGGTCCTTGATGACCCCCGCGGCCAAGCCCGACTGCGCGGGCGGCAGCGTGGCCGGGAAGTTCGTGACGGCCTTGCCCTGACGCCAGTAGAGGTCCGACTCGATCCGGTGCACGAGCACAGCCCGCGACCAGCCGTGTTCAATCGCTTGACGGGCATACCAGAGACGCCGGTGCGGGTCCTTGAACGACGCCGGCAGGACGACATTGTGTTGCACTTCGCACGTTAATGCGCCCCCTATTCACTCTCGGGCCGAATCCTTAATAGGAACAACTGGCGCAGGTCGCCTTCGACTACGCCGGGGACCAGAATCGCATCGCTCGAACGATTCCAGCAAGGGGCGGGATCGATTCGCAGATCACCGCGGTAAGACCCCTTGTCGATGCCGGGCGTGCGCACGTGCGCCCCGTCCGACAGGCGAATGATGACGTAGTAACTCTTGCTTCCATCGTTGTAGCCGTTGACAAACCACTTTCCGTCCGGCGAATACGAAATGTCCCCACCCGGTTTGGGCAGAATCTCCGGCGTTCCGATCCGCCCCACGATTTCCTTACGGTCCACATCGTAAAGCACCTGCCGGTTGTCTCGTGAGCCAATGACCTGGTTGCCGTCTCCCCACTCCGGGTGCCCGCCGATGAACGTCTCATGCATAGTCAGCCGCGTTCCGTCGGATTTGACTGAGCAGGGAACGTCGATCGAAGGGCCGGGGCGTCCCCAATTGCCCCGCGCATGGAAATAGATCCGACTGTCATCGCGGTTCCAAAGCGTGTGATTGATGAACAGGGGGATGTCGTCAATATTGGGGTGACGGGACCGCAGCAAGTCGGCTAATTGCCGGAACGACACCAGCACGCGCTTCTCGGCCGTGTCTGTGTCCACCTTGAAGATGCCGTCGTCGGTTGGGGCGTTGACTCCCTGGGTCCAATCAAAGGCGCCGGGATAACCGGTGACGGGGCGCAGCCGGGCCATGCGACCGTAGTTGAGACCCAGGAAGGCGCCACCACCTTGCGCGACGCCGCTATTGCCAAACGAGGCATCTTCGTAGCGAAACTCGCGGACGCGCTCGCGTTTTTCCACATCATAGAGCACGGTGAAAACACGGCCGGTCTGCGGGTCCCGGTCGTTGAAGAAAAACTGCGTTTCCGGCTTCTTGGGATTCCAGTAAAACATCGTTCCCTGCTGAAAGTTCCAGGCCCGGCATTTTTCGATCGGCAGGACGCGGTTCCTTTGAGTCGTGTCAACCAGCACGACATCGGCGGCTTCGCCGGGTTCGGGCATGCGGTCGTGAAAGTCGGTTCGCAGAGCCACGATATACCGTGCGCCGGCGTTCCAGGGGATCGTCCGGCACTGGCCGATATACCCGAAAAAGTGGTGTTTATTTCCGAAAGTGATTTGCTCGACGGAGACATCGAACTCCGCGGCGCGCGCGCCGGGCACGATCGCAAAGCCCAGGACGACGGCCAAAAGGCCCGCACCGAGCGGTCGTCGAAGCCACGTTCCGAACTCTTTCGACCGGCTTGCTTTCTTATTCGAAATCAGAAAAACAAGAGCACGGATGAGATAGTGATTCCTTTCGAGTATCAGGCTAGTGCACCGCGCGTAAGATCTCAAACCCGAGTGGCTGCATTCTGCGACAATCGCGGTTGGATCGGGGACAAGAGCCGTCGTCAGGCTGCCCAGCCGGAGTGTTTGAGCCTGATGTGTCCAGATGGCCATCGCAATGCCTCGTGAAAAACGGGGATAGTCACATTTCCGCCCTCTCTCGTCTCATTTATGCCTCGGCCTTCGCAGCTTCGTGGCCATCCCATTCATTTCGGCCTCACCACATCGATCCGGCCTATGAAGCGCCGGAACTCTCATTTGTTGTAGCAGCATCAAGGGTGCGTCTCTGGGGACTACTATGCCGGAGCCGGGCGGGGCCCGCAGCATAGCACGCTACATCGGTTCCGCCGGCGTCGGCTCGGAGGCTGTGACCGGGCGCCCCGGCCAGGCGCAGCGGCCGAGCTGCGCAAGGACCGGTACAGCGTACACCAGGCCAACGGCCAGAAGAGGAGCGTAAATCAGACCCCAGTACTGGTTGCCGGAGGCGGCGGTGAACATGAATGCGCAGAGAAAGGCGCAGAGAATCCAGAACAGCCGCGGCGACCGCATGGCTCCCAGCAAGGCCAGCGGAATGACCGCCGCGCGGAGCCAGTGCCCGCCCACAAAGCCCGGCAGGGTCCATATGGCGGTGCGGACAAGAAGCGGCCAGCCAAGCGACGGGGTGGACGCCCGGAGCGGACCGTCCGTAACGTACCGGGCGTGCATATACGCGTGGAACACCAGGTAGGACCCGAACACGACAAGGCAGATGAGCCAGGCGAAGACTTCGCGGCCGTGTCGCTGCCAAGCGGCAAACCCGAGCATCACCAGGACGTACAGCACGGCGTGCTCGCGGATCAGCAGGGTCAGCAGAGCAATTCCCACACAAGCCCACCGCTTACGGGAATAGAACCAGAACGACAGTGCAATCAAGAGTCCGACCCAAGTGTCGTGGAACAACCACGCGTGTCCCGCGTAGGCAACCGCGACCCAGAATGACACCAGTGGGCAACCCAGTACCGCCCATTTGCCGAACTGTCGAAGTAGCTCCCACATCCACGCCACCACAGCGGCGCAGGCGAGGGTGATGAGGGCGAGTTTCATCGCCGGGGGGCCGATGATGCTGCTTATCGTGGCCAGCGTGGGCAGTCTCCATATGATGAACGGCCGTAAGGCGTAATTATGCTGGCGCAGCAGCCGATTCGTCGCCTCGTAGTACCCTTCGCCCCCTTGCATCCCCTCGATCACGCCACGCCACAACCGCCAGTCCCCGAAATCGCTGCCCGATGCGATGGAAGGCTCAGGTGTGATGACGCCGCCCGCCAGGATAAGTATGACAGTCAGTCCGACCAGGGCCTGTGCTATTCTTTGAGAACTCATACCTTCTGTTATCGGCTCCACAGGAATCTTCGCTGGAGACTATCATGTCGGACACGGGCGGGGGTGTCAAGGCCCGTTCCGCGGGCATCGCGAGCATACGCAGGACCGCGACAGAGTCGGCCTGCTCCGGCACGATGCCAAGTGCCCGGCCGACCTCACCCCCCTGCCGATCACGGCCGGGCTAGAACCCATAAAAGAGGGACATCCCGAGAACAAAGGCCTTCGAGTCGTAGAAATCGATGTTGGAATCTGCCTCATAGAAGGCGGCCGTACCGACCAGACTGAAACCTTTCGGCAGGTCAAAGGGTCGATGCCAGAACGCGGTGAGCCCCAAGCCGTAGCTGTCATCGTCTCGCGTTCTGCCATAGATCGGGTTTCTTTCATCGTAGTCCTCGGCTCCGATGGACGCGTTCACGACGAGGCTGTATTTCTCGGCCCGGTACGCATAGGTCAGCCGGAACATGTAACGATCGAACGCCATTGCGTCGCCATCGAGGTCATGCCGGGAATAGCGGAACGCCGGGATGAGGATGTGGCCACCGCCCAGTGCCCATGTGTAGTAGACCTCCCCGCGGTGATGATCTCCTTCGCGGCTGAGTTGGCCGACCTGCAAAGGCGTCAGGCCCAGCCCCCCAAGGTCCCGCTGAGCTCGTCGTCAATATCGATCTTTCGCCATTGGTACTGTACGCCAAGCATCGTGCCGCCGAAACGCTCCCACTCCAGGCGCATGCCATTCGTAGTGCGATCGGTTTCATCTCGCGGCACGTTGGCCACGTAGGGGTCCTTCCACACTTCCGTGGCAATACCGCTGAAAACATGGCTGATTTCCCCTGCGCTCTTGTCCGGCAGTTCCTGCCGAACACCCAGCAGCGTCGAGTAGTCAAAGCGCAGGAAGTCCTCGAGTTGATTGCCGCAGTAGATCTGGGTGCGCGATTCCGCAAACGTGTAGGCCAGTTCACCATTGAGGATCGGGGCGACATCGGATTCCGAATCGGGCCCCTCGAAGATGGAATCAATGGTGCTGCGACCAAACGAGACGACCTTCGTTCCTTTGATCATATTGGATTCGGCCTCGATGTA
>CAYFUB010000331.1:0-18558 GCA_964346195.1 uncultured Pirellulales bacterium | reverse complement strand
TTTGACGCGCGAGGCGTTCGCTCAGGTAGTCCCGCAGGCCAATCTCGCGCTCCTCTACGACGTCTCGCACAATACCTGCAAGGTGGAGGAGCATTCCATCGACGGTCAAAAGAAGAAGCTCTACGTCCATCGCAAGGGCGCCACGCGGGCTTTCGGGCCGGGACATCCGTCTCTATCGGAGGACCTGCGCGCGGTGGGCCAGCCCGTGCTCATCGGCGGTACGATGGGGACCGCCTCGTTCATCCTGGTTGGCACGGCCGAGGGCATGGACCTGGCTTTCGGCTCGTGCTGTCACGGCGCGGGCCGGGCCATGAGCCGCAGTCAGGCCACCAAGCGCTGGCACGGCAAGGACGTCGTCATGCACCTGGCCCAGAAAGGAATCACCATCAAAGGCGCCTCGCCGCGCGGCATCGCGGAAGAAGCCCCGGGTGCTTATAAGGCTGTCACCGCCGTCGTCGACGCCACCGAGAAGGCGGGCCTGGCCGGCAAAGTCGCCCGTCTCGAACCTCTGATTTGCGTAAAAGGATAGAGTCCGACAATGAGAGCCTGCCCCGTCAGGACCATTGCCTCAATGCCGCGCGATACAAGAGAACACTCCGGGTGGCAGCGTCAAGGCCGAAGGCCTTGGCGATGGTCTTTTCTGCATGTGGGAAAACCATCGCCAAGCTCCGCTTGACGCTGCCACTCGGCTTGGCGACAAAGCTCTGGGACAAGCTGTAGCTGTATAACAGTGATTTGAAGGTCCTGTGATAAGGAGTGCCTCCTGTGGGTGATTGTCGAATGAGAACCTGTCATGTAAGGCAATGCCGTGCGGCCTGTGCCGTTTTGTCTCTCTTTGTTCTGGCCTGCGTGTCGGGCTGTCAGCGCGAGACGGCGGCGGCCCCGCCGCGCCTCCTCGAATTGACCGGGGACCTGGCCGTGCACGACCCGGTCCTCATCCGTGAAGGCGATACGTTCTACCTGTTCTCCACGGGTGGCGGCGGTCGCCGAGGCGGCGGCATCATTCCCATCCGTCGCTCGAAGGACCTCTACAACTGGACGCAGAGCGGATACGTGTTCGAGCGGCTGCCCGAGTGGGCCACCCGGGAGATTCCGCGCTCCCGCGGCGCCTGGGCGCCCGACATCTCGTACTACAATGGCAAGTACCGCCTGTACTACTCCGTCTCGACCTTCGGCCGCAACGACTCCGCCATCGGGCTGGTGACCAACAAAACGCTCGACCCGAACAGCCCCGATTACCAATGGGTCGATCAGGGTCTTGTCGTCCGCTCGCGCGAGGGGCGGGACGATTGGAACGCCATCGACGGAAATCTCGTTGTCGAGGACAAGAACAACGTGTGGCTGTGCTGGGGTAGCTTCTGGAGCGGCATCATGATGCGCCGCATCGACCCCGGGACCGGTAAGCTGTCGAGCGAGGACACGACGCTGCACCACCTGGCTGGCCGCCCGCGCACGGGCGCGCATGAAACGCCTCCGACGCAAGGCGCGATCGAGGCGCCGTTCATCGTCCGCCACGGCCGCTACTGGTACCTGTTCGTCTCTTTCGACTTCTGCTGCCGGGGGGCGAAGAGCACGTACAACATCCGCGTCGGCCGGGCCAAGAAGGTCACGGGGCCCTATGTGGACCGTGACGGCAGACCGATGACCGAGGGCGGCGGCACCCTGGTGATTGAGGCGACGACGCCGGACTGGCGCGGACCCGGGCACGAGGCCGTCCTCCAGGACATCAGCGGCGACTACCTGGTCTTCCACGCCTACCACGGCCAGACCGGCAGGTCCGCGCTTAAGATATCCACGATGGTCTGGGAGGACGGCTGGCCCAAAGTAGCCGAGCTGCGCTGAACCGTCGCGATTCTGACTGAAGCACACAGTGGGGGTGGCATCGGCAAGCTGCGCTTGCCGCTGCCACCCGTCGTTTGTAGTAACGCCGTAAGGCGTATCTTCCGTGTCCTTACGAAAAGATATGCCCTTACGGGCACACTACGAACGGGCCTTGCTTGCGGGGGCAATAACGGGCGGGTAGAATCCGTCTTTCGATGGCGGGGGTCGGTGTGTAAAGGCTATTCAGATAGAAAGGAGTACGCGATGTGTGCACGTGCGTCAGCCCTGGTGATCGGCGTTTCCGTGATGATTCTCTCCGGCATGGCCTTCGGCGTCGAGCCGCTGGCGACGCTCACGGTGGAGGCGGGGCCGTACACGCGGGTCGATACGCCGGTGTCGGTGCCGCTGGCGACGGTGCCGCAGGCCGTGGCGAATCAGCCGCTGTCGCTGCTGGAGATGAAGGGCTCAGAGCGTGTCAGGGTGCCGGCGCAGCTTGAGCAGGGACCGGCGCCGAGACTGCATTGGATCATCTCGGGGACGCTGCCCGCCGGGGAGGAGCGGACCTATGAGTTGGTGGCCGGCGACGTCAAGACGGACCGCGTCGTCTCGACCGTCAAAGGCGAGAAGGACCTGGAGATCAGCGTCGGTGACGACAAGGTCTTGCGGTATCACCATGCGATGGTGCCGCCACCGAAGGATCTGGGACGGATCCCGGAGGCTCGACGGCCGCTGTATAACCACAATGCGTTCATTCACCCTCTGTGGTCGACCCGGGGGACGGTGCTGACCGACATTCACCCGCCGGACCATATCCACCATCTCGGCATCTGGATGCCCTGGACCCACACGAACTATGAAGGCAAGATGGTTGATTTCTGGAACGTCGGCGACGGCACGGGCACCGTCCGCTTTGCGGAGTATCTGGGCACGACCAGCGGGCCCGTGTATGGCGGTTTCCGGGCCGAGCAGGACCACGTGGCCCTCAAGACGTCCAAGGGCGAGCAGACCATTCTCAAGGAGGTCTGGGACGTGCGCGTCTATAACGTGGGCGGGCCGCAGAAGGGTTATTGGCTGGTGGATTTCCAGTCCACGCAGCGCTGCGTGGCGGATGAGCCTTTGATTCAGGAGAAGTACCGTTACGGCGGCTTCGGGTTCCGCGCGACGCGCCAGTGGAAAGGTGCGAATGCGGGCTATCTGACGAGCGAGGGCAAGACCCGCAAGGACGGCCATGCCACGCGGGCCCGCTGGTGCGACAACTACGGCGAGATCGGCGGCCAGTGGGAGGGCGTGACCTTCTTCAGTCATCCGCAGAACTTCCAACACCCCGAGCCGATGCGGCTCTGGCCCGAGCCCGACAACCACATCTTCTTCAACTTCTGTCCTTCGCAGGCGATCCGCTGGGAGATGAAGCCGGGCGCGGACCACGTGTTCCGCTATCGCTGGTATGTACACGAGGGCAAGCCCGACGTCGAGCAGATCGAGCGGATCTGGCGCGATTACGCCGAGCCGCCGCAGGTGAACGTCTCCTTCCAGCGGTCGGCGAATGCCATCGTCCTGTTCGACGGCGAGAAATTCTCACACTGGCAGCGCCAGGGCGGCGGCGACATCCGGTGGAACGTCATGGACGACGGCGCCATTCAGGTCGCGCCCAAGACCGGCAGCATCATGACGAAACGCGATTTCACGGACTTCATGCTGCACGCCGAGTTCCGGACGCCGCAGATGCCGCCGGAAGTCAAAGGCCAGAGCCGCGGCAACAGCGGCATCTACATCCAGCAGCGCTACGAGCTGCAGATTCTCGATTCCTTCGACCTGGAGCCCAAGAATAACGAATGCGGCAGCATCTACACCTTCAAGGCCCCGGACCGCAACGTCTGCAAACCGCCCGGCGAATGGCAGACCTACGATATTCTCTTCCGGGCCGCCCGCTGGGCGGACCAGGACGGCAAGCCCGTCAAGGTGCAAAACGCGCGAATCACGATATTCCACAACGGCGTGCTGATTCATGATGACGTGGAGGTGCCGCGCAAGACCGGCGCGGGCCAGCCGGAAGGCCCTCAGCCCCGGCCCATCCTCCTCCAGGAGCACGGCAACGAAGTCGCGTTCCGCAACCTCTGGATCGTGCCGCTGGATTGATGAAGGAAGCCCCCGGATCCAAGTGCGGCGTGGCAAGATGGATTATTGACGATTTCGTTTCAGGCGACAGCATCAGGCCCGGAGGTTCCGCTCGTAATGATGCCGTGAGGCGTTTTCGTTGATGCTCTCACGAGCACACTACAAACCGGTCGTGTAGGATGGGCTTCAGCCCATGCGGATTCCGGCGGATGCACGGCACGTTGCCGATGATTGGAATAGCGAAAGGGAGGAAGTGACTATGATGCGGCAATGGAAAGCTTGGATTGGAGTGACGGCGGTGTGTTCTTTATTAGTGCTGGCTCGCGGGGCGCGCGGTGTCACGCCGGAGGAGGTGCAGAAGATCGAGGCGGCGGCGCCGACGCAAGCAGCAGCGAAGCCAGCCGGGTCCCGCAAGCTGCTGGTCTTCAATCTCACGAAAGGTTACGTGCACACCGCCATTCCCTACGGGGCCAGGGCCCTGGAGGTCATGGGCAGGAAGACCGGGGCCTTTGAGGTTGTCCACAGCGAAGATATGGCCATCTTTTCACCGGCCAGCCTTGCACCGTTCGATGCCATTTGCCTCAACAGCAGCAGCCAACTTGAGTTCAGCCCGGAGGCCCGCCAAGCGATTCTGGATTTCGTCCGCGGCGGCAAGGGCATCATCGGTATCCACGGGGCGACGGTCAACTTCGGCGACTGGCCGGCGGGTGCGGCCCTGCTCGGCGGGGTCTTCGACGGGCATCCGTGGGTCTCCGAGGGCACCTGGGCCGTGAAGATCGACGACCCCGAGCATCCGCTCAATGCGGCTTTCGAGGGACAGGGCTTCAAGCTCAGCGACGAGCTGTACCGCACGAAATTCTCCTACCCGCCGCGGGAGAACCTGCGCGTGCTCGTGAGCCTCGACATGTCGGATGTGGCGACGCGGACCGCCAAGGGCATTCGCGAGGGAGAGACCGACTACCCGCTGAGCTGGATTCGCGACTACGGCAAGGGCCGGGTCTTCTACACGTCCTTCGGGCACAATCATCCGGTCTGGTGGAACCCCCCGATTCTCCGCCACATCCTCGCCGGTGTGCAATTCGCCCTCGGTGACCTGCCGGCCGATACGACGCCGAGCACCAGGATTGCCGCCGGACCGGGGCCGGGTTTCCAGAGCCTCTTCAACGGTCGGGACCTCGCGGGCTGGCGCGGCAATCCGGATATTTGGTCGGTTCAGGACGGCGTCATCACGGGCCGGACGACGCCGGACTGCCGCATCTGCGAGAACGACTTCCTCATCTGGACCGGCGGCGAACCCCGCGACTTCGAGCTGCGCTTCCAGTTCCGCATCGAGAGCGGCAATTCGGGCGTCTACTTCCGTAGCGTCGAGCGGCAGGGAATGGAGAAAGAGCCGCTCATCGGCTGCCAGGCGGATTTCAGCGCCGACGGCCGCTGGACCGGCGTTGTGATGGAATACGCCCGCCGGGGCATCCTCGCCGAACGCGGCCAGAAGACGGTGGTCGACGAAAGTGGTAAACCGAAGGTCGTCGGCAGCACGGGCAACCCGGATGAGTTGCTGAAGGCCGTCAAGCCCGGCCAGTGGAACCAGTACGTCGTGACGGCCAGGGCCGGCCGCATCGTGCTGACGATCAACGGCGTCACCATGTGCGAGATCGAGGACAACGACCCCCAGCGCATCGAGCAAGGCAAGCTCGCCCTGCAGGTCCACGAAGGCCCGCCCATGCAGGTACAATTCAAGGACCTCTGCCTACGCGAGCTGTGATTGCATGGCGGTGCCATGACGCAGAGCGTGTAGGATGGGCTCCAGCCCATGCGGATTTCTTCACCACCAAGGATGGCACGCTATACGTCATCACACCTCGCTGGCCGGGCGAGAAGCTGGTCGTGAAAGACGTCGAGGTCTCGCCGGATACGGCTGTAACGAAGCTCGGTCTGGCGCAATCTATCCGCTGGGACCGGTCGGGGTCTGACGTCACGATCCACGTGCCGGCCCTGTCGGTGGACGAGGTGCCCTGTCAGTATGCCTATGTTTTCCGGATTACGCACGTTAAATGACATTCGCCTTGGAGGGTGTGTGAGAAGTAGCACGGGCGTCTCGCCCGTGGGAAGGCAAGCTCTGCAGGGCCAGGATGGCCCTGCGACTCATGGGCAGGATGCCCATGCTACTGGAGGCGCGACTCTCGCACGCTCGCTTGCCGCGCAGATCGGATCCGCCATCCATCCTCAGTGCCCTGAAATGGTCACAGACACGTCGCACCCACGGGTTTATTTTGCCGGGAAATTGCGTTGCTTGCACCAGCGACGCCGTTATAATGGTACCTCCTTGGTGCGTCCCGGAGGACGGGTGGCCTTCTGCTGCGAGGGATTGTGCAAGAGGAGGTTACGTGTGCCGGGCCGGCCCGCCGATGGGATGAGCCCGCAATAAAGAAGGGATTGTGAGCGTTCTTTCATAGGGGAAAGGCGCTTTGTCGAGGTCGAGACGCAAGACCTTGCGTCTCTGCAAGGAGTCGCTGGATAAGGAGGTTACGAGATGGCTAGACCTGTAACGCTGTTTACTGGACAATGGGCGGACCTGCCGCTGGAGGTCCTGGCGCAGAAAGCGAAGAGCTGGGGGTACGATGGGTTGGAGCTGGCCTGCTGGGGCGACCACTTCGAGGTGGACCAGGCCTTGAAGGATGACAACTACTGCAAGGCCAAGCGGGCCACGCTGGATAAGCTGGGGCTAAAGGTGTTTGCCATCTCGAACCATCTGGTCGGCCAGTGCATCTGCGACAACATCGACGCCCGTCACAAGGCCATCCTCGGGCCGGAAATCTGGGGCGACGGCAAACCGGAGGGCGTCAGGCAGCGGGCGGCTCAGCAGATGATCGACGCGGGCAAGGCGGCCAGGAAGCTCGGCGTCGGCGTCGTCAACGGCTTCACCGGCAGCTCGATCTGGCACCTGCTGTACTCGTTCCCGCCGGCCTCGGGCGACATGATCAAGGCCGGCTATGATGATTTCGCCAAGCGATTCACGCCTATCCTCGACGCGTTCAAGAAAGAGGGGGTCAAATTCGCCCTGGAGGTCCATCCGACGGAGATCGCGTTCGATATCGCCTCGGCCCAGCGGGCTCTGGACGCTGTCGAGGGCCACGAGGCCTTCGGCTTCAACTACGATCCGAGCCACCTCGGCTATCAGGGCGTCGATTACGTGAAGTTCATCCGCACGTTCAAGGACCGTATCTTCCACGCCCACATGAAGGACGCGTGGTGGGGCCACGGGGACGGCACCGTCGGCGTCTTCGGGGGCCATACCGATTTCGGCGACCCGCGGCGGTACTGGGACTTCCGCTCCATCAGCCACGGCGACATCAATTTCGAGGAGATCATCGTCGCGCTGAACGATATCGGCTACCAGGGGCCGTTGTCGATCGAGTGGGAAGACGGGCGGATGGACCGCGAGCACGGGGCGGCCGAAGCCGTCCAGGCGATCAAGAAGGCCGACTTCAAGCCCTCTCAGATCGCCTTCGATGCCGCATTTGAGAAGAAATAACGGTGATTCGTGCGAGGCCTGGATGTCACAAACGCCTCGGGCCTCCAACAGGCCGCGTGGCAGTGTCCGGGCTGGGTTTGTAGTGTGCCCGTAAGGGCATCCAAAACGTGTCGCGGGCGTGCCGCTCGTGATTCGAAGGCGGGGTACGTTCGACACAGCGCGGCCAAGATGGCCACGACACAAGCGCCTTGCGGTGTCACTGCGAACGTGCTTGACGCCATCCGCGGGTACACAGAAAGAAAGTGGTAGACATGAAGAGACAGCAAAACGTCAGCCGGCGCCGGTTCCTGACGGCGGCGGCCAGCACCGCGCTGGGCGTGGTTGAGTTTCCTTATATTGTCCGCTCTTCAGCACTCGGCAGCGACGGCAACACAGCGCCGAGCGAGCGCATCACTATGGGCTGCATCGGGGTTGGCTGGCAGGGCGGCAGCAACATGGGACAGTTCCTCGGCGAGAAGGACTGTCAGGTCGTCGCCATCTGCGACGTGGACAAGAATACTCTCCGGGCGGCGGTGAACACGGTCAATAAGAGGTATGGCAATCAGGATTGCACTGCTTACAACGATTTTCGGGAACTGTTGGCGCGCCGCGACATCGACGCGGTGTCTCTCGGCCTGCCGGACCACTGGCACGCAATCCCGGCGCTCGAGGCCGCCCGCTCCGGCAAGGACATCTTCGGGGAAAAGCCGCTTTCGCGCGATTTCCGCGAGGGGCGGGCCATGTGCGACGCCGTCAAGCGCTACGGCCGGATCTGGCAGACGGGGAGTTGGCAGCGTTCTCAGGCCCATTTCCGTTTCGCCTGCGAGCTGGTCCGTAACGGCCGGATCGGCAAAGTCCACACCGTTGAGGTCGGTTTGCCCGCGGGACATGCGGATTTTGCCAGGACGGCGGGCCAGGAACAAATCGTGCCGCCGCCGGAGGGGCTGGACTATGATATGTGGCTCGGACCCGCCCCGTACACGCCCTACCGTCCGGCCCTGCTGCCCAAGAACTGGCGGTGGGTCCTGGACTATGGCGGAGGGCAACTCATGGACTGGGTCGGCCACCACGTGGATATTGCCCACTGGGGGATGGGCTTCGACAACACAGGTCCTTATGAAATGGAAGGTTCTGGCGAATATCCCACCGATGGACTCTACGACAGCCCGACGCGGTATCGACTGACGGCCAGGTATGCTGGCGGCGTGACGATGGTCATTGCCGGTGGGCACCGGGACATCCGGGGCGGAACCAAGTGGATCGGCGAGAAGGGCTGGGTCTGGGTCAACCGGGGCAACAGCCTCGAAACCGAGCCGAAGGAACTGAAGGACGAGAAACTCGGCCCCAATGACATCCATCTTTATGAGTCGCCGGGCCACTGGCGGAACTTCCTCGATTGCATCAAGAACCGTCAGGAGACCATCACGCCCTGCGAGACGGCCCATCGCTCCGCGACGCCGGGGCATCTCGGGCGGATCGTGATGAGGCTCGGTCGGAAGATTCGCTTCAACCCTGAGACCGAGGAGATTATCGGAGATTCGGTCGCCACGCAGATGCTCGGCCGGGCGTATCGAAGTCCCTGGCATCTATAGTCCGGCGCGCAATATGATTGATTGTGATGCACAGTATGTCATCCTGAACGGGGCGAAGCGCAGTGAAGGATCTGGCCTGCGCATTGGATTGGCCTCTCATTCGGTGACCAGATCCTTCGCTGCGCTCAGGATGACAGACGCCCGCCCCCGGGGACTCTTTACTCATCCGCATGATACGAGAGGGTAATCTGAATGGCCCACCAGAACATGAATCGACGTGACTTCATGCGGACGGCTGCCGGCTCGGCGGCTGCCGTCGCAGGTTTTCCCTGTGTTGTGCCGTCGTCGGTACTTGGGGCCGAGGGCCAGACGCCACCCAGCGAGCGGATTACCATCGGGTTCATCGCCTGCGGCAAGCAGAGCCAGCACCTGATGCGGTCGTTCCTGAACTCGCCCGGCACGCAGGTCGTGGCGGCCTGCGACGTGGACAAGCTCAAGCTCGAACGCAGCAGCAAGGGCATCGTCGAAAAGCACTACGCCAACAAGGGCAATGGGTCCTATAAAGGCTGTGCGACCTATGGTGATTTTCGCGACCTGCTGGCGCGCAGCGATATCGACGCCGTCGTCATCTCGACGCCGGACCACTGGCACGCCATTACGACGATTGAATCGTGCAAGGCGGGCAAGGACATCTACTGCGAGAAGCCGCTGACGCAGACGATCGCGGAGGCGCGGGCGATGGTCAACGCCGTCCGCCGATACAGCCGTGTATTCCAGACGGGCAGCATGCAGCGTTCGTCGCGCGAGTTTCGTTTCGCCTGCGAGCTGGTGCGCAACGGCTACATCGGGGACATCAAACACGTTACAGTCGGCGTAGGCGGGCCGCCGGAAGACAGGCCGCTCGAAGCCCAGCCCGTGCCGGAATATCTCGACTGGGACATGTGGGTCGGGCCGGCCGTGTGGCGACCGTACAATGCCGAATTGTCGCCGCACATCAGTTTCGACGGCTTCCCGCACTGGCGCTATCACAGCTACTATGGCGGCGGCGGCATGACCGATTGGGGCGCCCACCACTTCGATATTGCCCAGTGGGCTCTGGGGATGGACGGTGCCGGGCCGATCGAGATTCATCCGCCCGACGGCAAGGAATACAAGGTCCTCACGTACAAGTACGCCAACGGGATCCCCATGACACGGGACCGGGCCAACGGCATCCTGTTCGAGGGCACGACGGGCAAGGTCGAGGTCAATCGCGGCTACCTGAAGACCTGGCCGGACAGTCTCAAGGACCAGGTCATCGCCCCCGACCAGGTGCACCTCTACGACAGCAAGAACCATTACACCGACTGGCTCGACGCCGTCCGCAAGCGGACCAGACCGATCTGCGACATTGAAATCGGCGCCAGCTCGGTGACCGTGTGCCATCTTGGCAATATCGCCTACCGGCTGCAGCGGCCCTTGAAATGGGACCCGAAGCGCGAGGTCTTCATCGACGACAATGAGGCGAACCGCCTGCTGTCGCGAGCGAATCGCAGCCCCTGGAATGTGTGAGAAGCAACCGCGAGTGAAGGTTTGAGTGTGTCACGGAACAGGAGCATGAATCGACGCGCATTTCTGAGGTCAGCCACGGCGGCGGCCACCGGACTCGTCGCGTTTCCAAGCGTTATCCCGTCGTCGGCTTTGGGTAAGGCCGGCGGCGTGGCGCCGAGCGAACGCGTTGTCCATGGCTGTATCGGCGTGGGGAGCCGGGGCAGCGGCGTCATGAGAGGCTTCCTGGGCCGCAATGACGTTCAGATTGTCGTCGTGTGCGACGTGGACCGGGACCGTCGGGACAAGGCCAAGCAGACCGTCGATGAGAAGTACGGCAACAGCGATTGCAAGACCTGCCACGATTTCCGGGAGGTCATCGCGCGAGCTGATCTCGATACGCTTTCCCTTGCCCTGCCGGACCACTGGCATTCCATCCCGGCAATCACGGGGGCCCGGGCCGGCAAGGATATCTATGCCGAGAAGCCGCTGGCCCGGACGATCTATGAGGGCCGTCAGATGGCCGCGGCGGTCGCGAGGTACCAGCGCATTTGGCAGACCGGTTCGCAGCAGCGTTCCGATGCGAAGTTCCATCGGGCCTGCGAGCTGGTCCGCAACGGCCGGATCGGCAAAGTTGGCCGGGTCGAAGTCGGACTTCCGACGGGAAGGAGCGGCCCGGCCGCCGAGGTCAAACCCGTGCCCGAGGGTTTGGACTGGAATTTCTGGCTGGGACCGGCCCCGTGGCGGCCGTACATGGAATTTGGCAAACGCGGTGTTCACTGGGACTGGCGCTGGGTCATGGACTTTTCCGGTGGCCAGCTTACCGATTGGGCGGGCCACCACATCGATATCGCGCACTGGGGGCTCGGCCTGGAGCGGACCGGCCCGGTCGAGATCGAGGGGCGGGGCGAATATCCTGAGGACGGCATCTACAACGTCCCGATGACGTACCGGTTCACCTGCAAATATGCGAACGGCATCGAAATGACCGTTGCGAACAACCGGCAGCTTCGCCAGGGAGCGACGTGGTACGGCGAAAAGGGCCGGATCTACGTCACGCGCGGCAAGCTCGAGGCCGATCCGCCGGAGATTCTCAACGAGACCATTGGGTCCGATGAAATCCACCTGTACGAGAGCCGTGGCCATATCGGCAACTTCGTCGAGTGCGTCAGGAGCCGCCGGGAGACCGTGGCCCCGATCGAGGTGGGGCATCGTTCCATCAGTGTTGGCCTGCTCGGCGAGATTGCTATGCTCACGCGGCAGAAGCTGCAATGGGACCCGCAGAATGAGCGGTTCCTCAACAGCAACGAGGCCAACCGGATGCTGCGACGGCCGATGCGCGGCCCATGGCATCTGTGAGGTCGAATAAGGAGAATGGCACATGACGAGAAGTAATATATCACGCCGTCGGTTCCTGGCGAACGCCGCGGGGGTGTCCGCGGGCCTCGTAGGCTTCCCGTACATCATCCGCTCCACGGCGCTTGGGGCGGACGGCGCCGTGGCGGCGAGCGAGCGCATCACGATCGGCTGCATCGGCGTCGGGAGCCAGGGCTCGGGCAACATGAACGGCTTCCTGGGCAAGAAGGATGCCCGGGTCGTCGCAGTTTGCGACGTGGACAAACGCAACCTGAACGGGGCCAAAAGCGCCGTTGACAAGAGGTACGGCAACTCGGATTGCGCGACGTACTCCGATTTCCGGGAGCTGATTGCTCGGGCCGACATCGACGCCCTGTCACTGGCTATGCCGGACCACTGGCACTCGATTCCGGTGGTGACAGGGGCGCTGGCGGGCAAGGACATGTACGGCGAGAAACCTCTGGCCCGCACGATTCACGAGGCCAAGGTGATGCGGGACACGATGAACCGCTACGGCCGGATCTGGCAGACCGGAAGCTGGCAACGCTCCGTGGCGAACTTTCATCACGGCTGCGAGCTGGTCCGCAACGGGCGGATCGGGAAAGTCACCCGCGTGGAGGTGGGCCTGCCGACGGGCGGTGGTGGCGGGAATCCTCCCGTCTCGGAGCCTCCGGAAGGGCTGGATTGGAATTTCTGGCTCGGACCGGCGCTATGGCGTCCGTTCCGGAAGTACAGCGGCAGAGCCCCACACTGGGACTGGCGTTGGATCATGGACTACTCCGGCGGGCAACTCACCGACTGGGCGGGCCATCACATCGACATCGCCCACTGGAGCCTAGGACTTGATGATACCGGCCCGGTGGAGATCGAGGGCAAAGGCGTCTATCCGAAGGACGGCATCTATGACGTCCCGACCGAGTACAAGTTCACCTGCAAGTACGCGGATGGGCTGGAGATGGTCGTGGCCAACGACCGGCAACTGCCCAAAGGCATGGGAACCGTCTGGTACGGCGAGAAGGGCTGGGTCCACGTGGACCGCGGCCGGCAGGCGACCAACCCGCCGGAACTCTGGGATGAGACGATCGGCCCCAATGAAATCCGCCTGTACAAGAGCCGGGACCACCACCAGAACTTCCTCGACTGCGTGAAGACCCGTAAGAAGACCATCACGCCGATCGAAGTGGCGTGCCGCTCGATCACTGTGGGTCTGCTGGGCGAGATCGCGATGCTGCTGGAGCGTAAGGTCCGCTGGGACCCGGAAGAAGAAATGTTCGTCAACGATGATGAGGCCAACCGGATGCTGTCGCGACCGATGCGCGCCCCGTGGCATCTATAGTATCACGGGCACAGGTGCGCGTGGAAGAACGACGTTGTGCAGGGCCAGGATGGCCCTGCGACCCATGGGCAAGATGCCCATGCTACGATATCAGAAAGGAGCCGATATGGTGAGGTCGAAAGTGGTTGCGGCGCTGCTGCTGGCCGGCTTGGGCTTGTCAACAGGGTTGTGGGCGGAGTCGCCGAGAGAATTGCGTCAGTTGAAGGATGGGGAGATTGCCAAGATCAAGGAGGCCATGCCGGCGCAGGGGGTGGCCAAGCCGGCCCAGCCGCGCAAGATGCTCGTCTTCTGGCGCTGCGAGGGGTTTTTCCATACGGTGATTCCCGTGGCGAATGAGGCCTTGAAGATCATGGGCGAGAAGACCGGCGCGTTCGAGGTGACGGCGGTCACGGACGACTATTCGGTTTTCACGGCCGAGACGCTCCGGCAGTTCGACGCGGTCTGCCTGAACAACACGACGAATCTGAAGTTCGATCCCGAGGCCACGCCGGAGCGCTGCAAGGCCCTGATGGACTTCGTCAAGAGCGGCAAGGGCCTGGTCGGCATCCACGCTGCGGCCGACAATTTTTCCAGATGGCCCGAGGGCATGGAGATGATGGGCAATAAGTTCACCGGCCATCCCTGGGGCGCCGGCGGCACCTGGGCCTTCAAGATCGACGAGCCCGATCATCCGCTGATGGTTCCCTTCAAGGGCCGGGGCTTCAAGCTCAGCGATGAAATCTATCGCACGGACCCGCCGCTGTACTCGCGCGACAAACAATTCGTCCTGATGAGCCTCGACACGAGCGATCCCGCCACCCGCAACGTCAGGGAATGGAAGGATGGCGACGAGGACACGGGCATCACCTGGGTCAAAGACTGGGGCAAGGGCCGGGTCTTTTATTGCTCGCTGGGGCACAACGACGCTATTTTCATGAATCCGATGATTCTCGAACACTATCTGCGTGGCATTCAGTTTGCCATGGGCGATTTCCAGGTACCGACAAAACCGAAAGGGTCAGTAAAGGGGTCAGACATGGAGCAACAGTTGGAGAAGGTCAAGACGTACGATTTCGGGGACAGCCGCCTGCCATTGACGGAGCTGAGCGACGAGATCCGTAAGGCCTACGGCAAGCCCGAGGAATTGAAGAAGTTCGAGGCGGCGCTGCTCGGTGTCCTGAAGTCGGATGCGAAGTACGCGGGCAAGCAGTATGCCTGCCGCGAGCTGAGTATCATCGGGACGGAGCAGTCAGTGCCCGTGCTGGCGGATATGCTGACGAACCAGGAGTACTCGGACATGGCCCGCTACGCCCTGGAGCGGATTCCGGGCGAGGCGGTGAACCAGGCGCTGCTCGGCGCCCTGCCGACGGCACAGGGCAAGGCGAAGATCGGGATCGTCAACAGCCTGGGTGAGCGTTGCTGCCGGGCGGCCGTGGCGGACGTCGCCAAGTGTGTCGGCGGTTCGGACAAGCTCCTGTGCGGCGCCGCCATCAGCGCGCTGGGCAAAATCGGCGGACCCGACGCCCTCAAAGCCTTGGACAAGGCCAGAGACAGCGTGCCCGACAACCAGAAGATGCTGGTTTACGATGCCTATTTGAAGATTGCTGACCGGATGCTGGCCGAGGGGAGCAAGGCCCAGGCCCAGAAGATCTACGTCAGCCTGAACAAGGAAGGCGTGCCGCAACTGGTTCGTACCGCGGCGATGAAGGGGATGGTCAAGGCCGCCGGCGCCGGCAGGTAGTCACGAGCCGGTACGGACGCACGAGACCGCTCTGTCCGCTGCCGGGTGTCGTGTTGGCACTCGTGCAGGTACACATGCGGCCCAGCCGGGTGGCAGCATCAAGTGAAGCTCGGCGACGGTCGTGCCAGTGCGTGGGAACAATCGCCAGGACCTACGGCCTTGACGCTGCCACCCTGAGAGTCGGGACTCAGCACGTGCTATCGCATATGTGAGCCGCCTTGATATGAAGTCAGGATTATGGATATGGTTCGCCAATCGAAGAGATTCTGTTCGCGGTCGATAGTGGCGCTTGCTGTCGGTTTGCTCGGCATGACCGTCGTCGCGGACGAGGCCAATCGGGAGATCATCAAGATGGTGATCGATGCTCTCAGGAGCGACGACCCCGAGATGCAGACGGGAGCGATCACCATCCTGCGGGAGATTCCCGGCGAGGAGGTTACAAAGGCGCTGGTCCAGGAACTGCCGAGAATGTCTGCGGCCGGTCAGGTCCGGTTGCTTTCGGCGCTGGCGGACCGGGGCGATATGGCGGCCCTGCCGGCCGTGATCGAGTTGAGTGGCAAATCGCAGGACGAGTCCGTCCGTGTGGCCGCTCTGAAAACGATCGGCCAGTTAGCAGACGCGTCGAGCGTCGCGCTGCTGGCCGGCCGGGCGGCGGCGTGCAAAAGCGTCGAGCAGAAGGCGGCCCGCGAGGGTCTGTATCGGCTGCGCGGTGCGGAGGTCGATGCGGCGATCCTGCAGAACCTGGCCTCGGCCGAGCCGGAGGTGAAGGTCGAACTGATCAGCGCCATCGGCGAGCGGAACATTGCCGCCGGGGTCGAGGCCTTGATGGCGGCGGCGAAGGACGAGAACCGCAAGGTGCGGCTGGAATCGTTCAAGGTCCTGAAAATCGTGGCGGAGCCCGAGCAACTGCCCGCGCTGGTGAATCTGCTGCTGGACGTCAGGAACGAGTCGGACCGCAGCGAGGCGGAGAAGATGGTGGCCGCCGTTGCGCACAAGATTGAGGACAAGGGCCGCCAGGCCGCGGCGGTGCTGGCGGTGCTGCCGAATGTCAAGGACGTTCCCAACCGGGCGTCTTTGCTTCGTGTGCTCGGCCGGATCGGCGACAGCAGCGCACTGCCGACCCTGCGGACCGCGTTGAGCAGCCGGGAGGCGGACCTCCAGGATGCCGCGATTCGGGCCCTGTCCGACTGGCCGACGGCGGAGCCCGTGCCCGAGTTACTCAAAGTGGCGCAGACCTCTGAGAACCGGGTGCATAAGGTTCTCGCTTTGCGCGGGTTTGTGAGATTGCTCGGTCTCGAAAACGGCCGATCTCCGGAGGAGACGATTGACCTCTATAAGAAGGCGATGACCCTGGCAGGCGACGCTGCGGAGAAAAAGCGCGTGCTCTCCGGCCTGGCAAGCACGAAATCGCTGGCGGCCCTGAACATGGCCGTGGAATACCTCGGTGATCTGGCCTTGTACCAGGAGGCGGAATTGGCCGCTGTCCAGATCGCCCAGGGAATCTACGGCAGCTATCCGCAGCAGACCAAAGAGGCGCTCCAGAAGGTGCTCCAAGGCACGAAGAACGACGCCCTGCGCCAGCAGGCGCAGGAGATCATCAGTCAGATCGAGCAGTTCGACGACTACCTCACCGCCTGGCAGGTGAGCGGCCCCTACGCGAAAGAGAACACGGACGGGCCGGGGCTGTTCGATGTGCCGTTTGCCCCCGAACAGGACGGTCAGGAGGCGAGTTGGCGAATCGTGTCCCTCGGCACGAGCGCCGGGCGGCCCTGGCTGATTGAGCTGGACAAGGACCCGGCCTTGGCGGGCGAGAATCGCGTCGCTTATTTGCGAACGCGCGTCTGGTCGCCCCAGGAGCAAAAAGCACAACTCGAGCTCGGCAGCGACGACGGCGTGAAGGTCTGGCTCGACGGCCGGCTTGTCCACGCGAACAATGCCACGCGACCGGCCGAGCCCGGACAGGACAAGGCCGAAGTGACGCTCAAGGAAGGCTGGAACCTGCTACTGGTGAAGCTGACGCAGGGCGGCGGTGAGTGGGCCCTTTGTGCCCGTCTGCGCCAGGCGGATGGCAGCGGACTCGAAGGTCTCAAGATCGGACCCTAGTCGGACCTGATACCGATCATGATTGAAATTTCATATTTCCGGGTGGCAGCGGCAAGACTGGTGGCAAACTTGCGCTTGTCGGTACCACCCCAAGTTTGATGACGTACTGCGAAGGACTCAAGTGCAATCGTTGCGATGGGGAGATGCGGATGATGAACAATGGTTCTTGGTTTGATGCCCGGAAAGATTTGATTACGCTTATGGTTTGCGGGTTTGTCCTGCTGTTCTCGACCGCCGTTCAGGGGGCGGTGCTGGACCCGTTCATGGGGGACTGGCAGGGCACGTGGGAGCAGGTCGAGGGCTACAATTCCGGCCCGCTGGTGGCGCAGGTGATTGCCTTGGGCGGCGGGCAGTACCAGGCCAAGCTCCTGGAGGGTTTCGAGGTGACGATAGACCCTTACGCCATCGTTGAGGGGCAGTTGCGGGGTGACCAGGTAAAGCTCTCCGGCCGACTGGACCCGGTGACCACGACGATTGACGACGGCACGATAGAGATCACCATTGAGAAAGACAAATTCACCGGGCAATTCAGGGGTGACGCAGGCGGCCAGCAGGTCAAAGGCACGATCTCATTGACGAAGACCGTCCGCCGGTCGCCGACGCTGGGAACAAAGCCGCCTGCCGGCGCGATTGTGCTCTTCGACGGCACGAACTTCGACGAATGGGTAAGTCTCGGCGGCCGCCGGGGCACGATCAACCTGATCGAGGCGGTCGGCAACACCCAGAACGCCGTGGCATACCTCCAGGCAAAGGTCTGGTCGCCGAAGACGCAGCCGGCAACCCTGCAACTCGGTAGCGACGACGGCGTCAAAGTCTGGCTCAACGGCAAGCTGATTCACGCCAAAAACGTCGCACGCGGCGTCACTCCCGATGAGGACAAGGTCGGCGTCACGCTGCAGGAAGGCACCAACGAGCTTTTGCTCAAGGTAACCAATGGGGCGGGCGACTGGGGCGCGATGGCTCGCTTCGCGGGTGAAGGCGGTAAGCCGTTGGCGAATATCAATGAGGTAGCGCCGCAATTCAAGTCCGAAAAGGGGTCGAACGAATACCTGAGAAAGAACACCGGCTTCCTGACGCAATGGCGGGTGGCCGGGCCGTACCAGGAAGGCGACAAGGGACCCGAGGCGCTCTTCGATGTCGCCTTCGCGCCGGAAAAGGCGTCCGGCGGGGAAGTCGCCTGGAAGTGGCTCAACGCCAACGAGCCCGATGACAACACCGTCAAATGGCGGCTCCTGGACGGCGCCATGGAAATCAAGCCCGGATCAGGTTCCGTCGCGACCAAGCGCAAATTCAAGGACTTCAAGCTGCACATCGAGTTTCGCACGCCCTTCATGCCCGAGGCCCGGGGCCAGGGGCGCGGCAACAGCGGCGTGTACTTGCAGAATCGCTACGAGATCCAGATCCTCGACAGCTATGGGTTCAAGGGCGCGGACAACGAGTGCGGCGGCATCTACAAAGTCGGGGCCCCGATGGTGAACATGTGCCTGCCGCCGATGCAGTGGCAGACCTACGACATCACGTTCCGGGCCCCGCGTTT
>CAYFUB010000330.1:0-11011 GCA_964346195.1 uncultured Pirellulales bacterium | reverse complement strand
TCGGGTCGATGCGACAAAGGTATTGGCAGGCGGGCTGCGGCACGCACATGGGCGGCATCTACGAAGGGCTGCGGCAGTATGTGTCCGACCACGATGGCTTGCTGCCGGCTGTCGCGATGACTCCGGGATCGCCCTGGTGGAAGGTGGGCTATCAGGGCAAAGAGAACCACTCCAACACGCGGGGGCCGTGGCTGCTGGTCAGGGGCGACTATGTGCAGCCGGACCGGTTCCTTTGTCCGGGACGCCGGGTGGAGCACCAGGTCAGTTTCGAGGGCTTCACCATACAGAATTTCAACGATTTCCCGAGTCGGGCTTACATTCATTTCAGCGTGCGGATCGGCTGCCCGACGTCCAGCGAGCGGGGCCTGGCACAAAAGCGGGTGCTCATGGCGGACCGTAATCCGCTGGGCGAGATGCTGCCGTCCGGGCCGTCGAGTCACGAAGTATCGCTGTGCTTCCAGTTGTGCGAAAAAGTGATAACATCCAATAGCAGGAATCACCGTTATCGAGGTCAAAACGCCCTGCTGTACGATGGCTCGGTTGAGTTCACGAGAAAGAGATACACCAGCATCTCCGAGGACGACATCTATATCCTGAACGACATGTCCTGCGGATCGGAAATCCGCGGCTGCGAGTTTCCCGCCAGTGACGCGGACATCTTCCTGGTGCCGTAGCAGCGTGACTGATGATTGATAATGGATGATTCGCACAGATCGGGCGGCCTTCTCCGATAACAATCAATCCTCCCTCATCCTTCATCAATCCTGAGAAGGTTTTCCAGGCAGACGCGGGCGTTGTGTTTGAGCATCTCCAGGCCCGACTGTCTGATGGGTGAGTCGTGGAATCTCGCCTCGAAGGCCTCGGGAGTGAGGTCGAGCAGGTCTTGAGGATTCAGCCGGGCTCTTTCCGGGTAGTGCTTGAAACGTTGGTTTGCGCACGCGGGGGCACTGGCGCTGAAGGGACACGCCAGCAGGCATTCGTCACAGCCGAAGAGCCAGTCTTGAGCAGGATTGGAGTGCTGGAATACTGGAATGGTGGAATGTTGGGCAGTCCTTCCCCCATTATTCCAGTACTCCGTCATTCCATCATTCCGGTCTTGTCGGGGTCCATCCTGTGACCCGTACTGCGTCAAGTAACTGATGCACTTGCGCGCATCGAGAAAACCGTCAGGCCGCAGGGCGCCCGTCGGGCACGCCTTCATGCAACGATTGCACTCCCCGCAGGCAGCCTCAGAGGGCTCGTCGGCGTGAAGGTCCAGCGTTGTGAGCAGTACGCCCAGCAGGACTTGGGGTCCGAGTTGAGGGTGAATGAGCAGGTGATTCCTCCCGATGAAGCCCAGACCGGCCCGGACAGCGAGGGCCTTCTCCGCCACGGGCGCGGAATCCACGCAGATTTTGTAGCGGACCGGTCGGCCCGTTTTCACACAGATGAAAGCCGCCAGTTCCCGCAGCAGGGCCCTGATGAACGGGTGGTAGTCTTCATATTGGGCGTACGTCGCGACCCTGCCGGCACCGGAGTCGTCATGTGTCGCCTGCGGCTTGTAGTTGAGAGCGACAACGATCACCGATTTGGCGCCTTTCCGGAGCCGGGTTGGGTCGAGGCGCTGGTCGAGGTTGCGGTGCATGTACTCCATCCGGCCGGCATAGCCGGACCGCAGCCATGCCTTGAGATGCTCGACGTGCTCCGACCCAATGGCCGAGGCGTCCGTGATGCCCACGGCATCGAAACCGAGTTCCAGCGCCTTGTCCTTAATCTCTTGTTCCGCGCCCATGACGACCATTATACTATCCGAGGCGTGTCGCGCAAATATTGTACGGGAGGCCCCTTATGACACGTGTACGGTGCGCACCACGCACCGCCTGGGCTGATGATGGAATGGTGCGTAGTATACGCCCCTACGGCTTGGTTTAGGAAATCATCGGAGGTTTCTTTATGATGTGCATCGGCAGCATTGATACCTTGATTACCTATAGGAATAGTCGTCTATCCTCGCTTGTCCAAGGCTCACGGCTGGCTGTCGTGCTGCCGGCATGCATAGCGGCGCTGTCAATCGCGGCATCGGGCAAGGTGGCGGTGGCCTGGGATTTCACGAAAGGCTTGCAAGGCTGGCAGGGCAACAAGTACGTGGCGGACCTGGCCGTCTCGGCAGAAGGCTTGGCATTCCGGTCGACCGGGAATGACCCGTGGATAGAGGGTCCGGCGGTGGATCTGCCCGGCGAAGGTCTGACGCGGGTGCGGGTACGAATGGCCTCGGACGCCGACGACCACGGCGAGCTGTTCTACGGCAGGGTCTTTGAGGCCGGCCGGTCCATTCGGTTCACGATCCGCAACGATAGTCAGTGGCACGAGTACCGGCTGCTCATTCGGGAACCGCTCGGGAAGAACACGCGATTTCGCCTCGACCCGGCCGGCAGCGAAGGATTCATCCGCGTTGGCTCAATCGAGGTGGAAACGCTGCCGACCGTGCAGCCGCCGCAATTCAAGCAGCCCGAGAGGCCAGTCGCAGGAGTGGCTCCGCCGGCCCTGGTGAGCCGGGACGAACTGACTCTCGAGCATTATCGAGGGGGCTGGGGCGATTTTGTGGTCGAAGTGGACGGCCGGGAGATGGCCGCGGGCTACAAGGCCGAGACGATCGGCCTGGTCCTCGACGAGAAAACCCAATGGCTGAACCTGCGCGAAGCAGACGTTACTTATGCATTCACGCACAACGGGGGTCGCTGTGAGGCGACCCTGAGAGACAGCGGAGGCGGACAATGGCAGGCCAGACGAGTCTTTAAGGCAGGTGCAAAATCGGGAACTATCTCCGTTGAGACTACGGTGGTAGTGGATAGAGACCGCCAGGTCGTGTACCTTCCCTGGCTGACGCTCTTTCCGGGGCTGGGCACATTCGGCGCGCGCAAGACTCAGGGCCTCTTTGCGGGCCTGGAGTATCTCGGCGATGAGCCGAGCAGCAGCACGGCGGACATCACGACGGCCGAGCACATCCGGCGAGCGCCCGATCCGGTCAAGATCACGTTCCCTCTGATGGCCATTGCCCACGAGGATCGTTGCATCGGCCTGACATGGGAGCCCTCGGATATGGCAGCGGCGGTCTTCGATTCGCCCGACAGCGTTTACGGTTCCGGGGCGCACGTGATGGCGTTGACCGCACCGGCCGTCGGAGAGAGCCGCTTCGAGAACGATCTGGTTGCCCACACGCCCCTTGTCCTGAAGGCGAATCAGCCGCTCACGGCGCGGGCCCTGATTGTCGGCGGCACAGGCAGGACGGTCGTCCCAGCCATTCAGAAGTGTGTCGAGTTGCGGGAAGTGCCCGAAGTCCCGTGCTTTGAAGGCGGGTTCGACGCCGCGGTCACGCTGCTGGCTCATGGCTGGCTGGATTCGGCGATCAATGAGGGCGGCCTGTTCCGGCACGCGGTCTGGGGCGAGAGCTTCAAGGCTGGTCCCGCCGGTGACGCGCCCATGTACATCGACTGGCTGGCCCACCAGGTGCAGGACCCCGGCCTTGCCGACCGGCTTGACAAAGGCCGGGACCTGGCCGTGAGCAGGATGCCGCGCGGCCGGCCCTATACAAGCACCGTCTCGCACACCCGCACGCCTGCCGCCCCCTTCGTCTTTGGCGGCGTCTACCCGTACGTCGAACAACGCCAGGCCGAGGCACAGGGCCTTCTGAAGCGTTTCGATGAGCAGGGCATCAAACTGTATCAGCCCGGCACGGTCGATTACTCGAAAACCCACTTCGCCAAACACGCCAACGGCTACGCCGCGGGGGACGTGGTCAGGATTCTCGAGGCTGCCACCATGTCAGCGGACCGCGAGTTGATTGAGCAAGGCCTGGCGTTGCTCGACCAGCAGACCGCACTCTATGCAGATACGGTGCCGCGCGGAGCGCAAACCTGGGAAGTCCCCCTGCACACGCCGGATATCCTTGCCTCGGCGCATCTGGTCAGGGCGTATACCCTCGGCTATATCATTTCGGGGCGGGAGGACCATCTCGAACAGGCCCGCTACTGGGCGTGGACCGGCGTGCCGTTCGTGTATCTCGTCAACCCGACCGAAGGGGAAATCGGGCCCTACGCCACGATTGCGGTCCTGGGTGCGACGAATTGGCAGGCGCCGTCGTGGTTCGGGCGGCCCGTTCAATGGTGCGGCCTGGTCTATTGCTCGGCCCTGCACCTGCTCAGCCAGTATGACGGAGAGGGTCCTTGGCAAACGATTGCCAAAGGCATCACGGCGACCGGCCTGCAGATGACCTGGCCGCTCAGTGACGAGAAGCGCCAGGGTCTGCTTCCGGATATCTTCGAACTGCGGGCCCAGCACCGGGACGGACCTGCCATCAATCCCGGCACGGTCCAGGCCCACGTGCCGGAGTTGTTCGACAAAGGCGCCCTATACGATGTGAGAAGACTCGCAACGAAGGGCTGGTTCATTCATGCACCTTGTGCCATTCGCGATATTCGCGAGACGCTGGACTCAATCGCATTCGCCGTCGACGGCTGGGACCGGAAGGTCTTCTATGTCTTGCTTTCCGGCGTGACGAAAGAGCCTGCCGGCGTGACCGTCCGCCCGACCCCGCCCGATGCTTCCGCGTCAGTCGCCGAGCGCCCGGCGAATTTCGATTTCAACCCGCGGCAGCAACTGCTGGTGATTACGTTGAGCGGGCCCTCCGAAATCCGGGTGCAGTCTTACTGAGCCCTTAGCTCGACTCTTGCCGTTTTTGGCGGCGTGACATGTGGGAAGATGCGGGAAAAACCGGGCATCAGCCAATTTTCTGCCTTCCGTCAAGAACAGGATGCTGTACAAAAAGGCAACCACGACATGAGAAACCCCCGAAAACGCGACGTTTTTGGCCACATAAAAACGGCAAAAGTCGAGCTTAGAGACCATCTCAAAACGGCAATGTCATTCTGAGCGAAGCGAAGAATCTGGGCTGCGCACTTGAGAAACCCCTCATTCGATAGCCAGATGGTTCGGGGCCCCAAACGCGATACATCACATTCGGCCGGGGGCGAGTGGTGATTCACCGTTGCGGAAGGACTTGGGCATCGCACGAGAGACTCCACCCGGCGCGCTGTGGACTTCTCATACCGATTCTGATCGAATTTTTCGTAGTGTAGCGTGAGCGTCGGGTGGCAGCGTCAAGACCGGAGGTCTTGGCGATGGTTCCTGCGCAGGCAACCCGGCCATCGCCAAGCTGCGCATGGGGCCCCCCAACGCGATGTACCGCGTTGGGGACCCCTTGACGCTGCCACCCGGAGATACGAAATTCTCAATCGTAATCGGTATCATTCGATTGCCGTGGCGGACCCCACGAAATCCTCAGCCCTGCCAGGCCCTACGGGCTGACGGGCGCGAGACTGGCCTCGACCGTGCCGCCGTAGGCGCCCATGTTGATACGCGTGTTGATGACCGCACCGGCCGGTTCACCCGGGGCCGTGAGAAGTTCCTCGAGCATCCCGGAGCCCGGATCACCGGCGTCGATACAGGGGCTGGTGACCTCGTCCGACACCCAGGAGCCTTCGAGGGCATTCCACCGCCAGCCCTGGCTCTGGAGGTGGTAGTCGCCGGAGACCCAGGCGACGCCGTCGTTCAACGATGTGGTCCCGGTGGGGTCCGTCCAGCGGCCCGGTGCTGCGAAGAGCGGGTCGGCATCGATATTGCCTTCACCGGACCACCCGCCTTCGACATCCGAGTAAGTCACCGTGGCACGGGTGGCTTTTATCTGGCGGTTGTTCGCACGTGCGCCGTTGAAGTGCAGGATTGAGTTCACCACCGTAGGAATAGACGCGTCAACGCCCTCTTGGAGGTTCTCCACGACGGTACAGTTGGAGAGTGTCGGATTGTCGCCGCGAATACCCTGCCCCTGGTTTCCAGCAATCACACAATTGCGGATGGTGGCAGTGTTGCGATCGAAGATCCGGCCCGTCCCGAAGGTCGCCATCTCAATACCGGCCGCACCGTTGCCCACGATCCGGCTATGGGTGATCGTGGGATCGCTCAGCCCCGTCAGCTTCACGCCCGCCTGCACGTGACCCGTGATGGTGCAGCGCGTGATCGTGGGCGCCGCCCCATGGCAACGGATGCCCTGGCTTCCGCCGGTAATCGTCAAGCCGGCAAGCCGACTCTCCGGCCCCTCTTGGTCGGTGAAGCTCACCAGAGTCCCGTTGGTGCGGAGAACCGTCGCGGCGACGACCGCCGGATCGTCCGGGGCCATTGAGCGGACCGTCACGGCCTTGCCCAGGAAGCTGATCTTCTCTTCGTGAACGCCTTCCGGCACGACGATCTCGTCACCGTCTTTTGCACGGGCAATGGCGTGCTGAATATAATCGTATCGCTCGCTCGTCGTGACGTTCTGTACAACCCCATCGTCCACCGCATAGCCCAATGTCAGCGACAGCCCCCGGAGAGGTCCGCGGGCACCGCCCAGCCCGGCCAGCGTCCGGCCATCCACTGCGGGCGCCGTGCCGAATAGAATCTCCGGCAGTTCGACCATCAAGACGCCGTAGGCATGAGTCAGGCAAGCCACGCGCACGCGCCCGCGCGACGCCGTACCTTCCACGTAGACAACGAGAGGCCCGTCAATCGCCGGCTGCTGTTGGACACCGGAAGCTCGGACGACCACGAATTCCCGGATGTTCCCCAAATCAGTAAGGTCGGCCCCATACAGATCCCCCTCGTCATGGCGCTCATCGGTCCAGACGACCGTGTGCCCGGAGATGGCCGGATCATACTGGCGAGCCGGATGGTCGCAAACCGTGAATACGACAAGCTGATTCAAATCGGAAATGTCCGCGGCATAGATGTCACCATCCCCTTCCCACACGACAAGGTCGCCGCAAATATCGACGACGTCGTCGTAGTCGCCGGCGGGGTCATCCACCGGGAACGGATCGCGCCGGCCGACCCCGGTCGCGATGGTGAAGGAAACCGGTGCCTCGATATCCGTCAGATCAGCACCGCAGATGTCATACGGCATATCGTACCACTGCTCGGGCACTGCACGGTCGATATTGAGATGCTGCACCCACACCGCTTTGTGGCCAGAGACAGCGGGATGCCCGAAAGAGCCGGTTTCGCTCTGCGCTGCGAGCACGCACCGAACGCCCGTGGCGAGATTCTGAACGAATACACTGGTGCACTGGCGACCGGCAACATGGGCAGGCGTGCCGCCGGACCAGACCACCAGGTCACCGTCGATCTTGGGCTGCGTGTTGATGCCGCCCGTTGCGACGCTCTCGACCTGCCCGGTCATCAGGTCCTTGCTGACAATCCCCCACGTATCGACCGACACGCCGCCTGACGCGCAGACGACTCTGGTGCCGGAGACATCCGGATGGTAGGTGCGTCCCGGTATGCCCTGGGCCAAATCGACGGCCTCCGCCGCAGCGGTAACGGGCACGCTGACGTATCGCACCCGGCTGGCTTCGCTGTCCACAAAGCCGTCGTTCACAACCAGCTCGAACACGCGCTGCCCCCCGACCTCGTCCACGAAGGAAGGCGTGGCCGTATCCGCTTGCTCCAATACGACCGGCGGCCCATCCACTTGTGTCCACCGATAGGTCAACTGGTCGACTCCATCAGGATCGTATGAGCCCGTGCCGTCCAGGACAGTCTGCCCCGAGATCGCCGAGACTCGGTCCATCCCGGCATCGGCCACCGGAGCGTGATTCTCGGCGATCAAGACAACGACCTCGTCCGGCTCGCTGCTGTACCGATCATCGGCCACGACCAGCGCGAAGACGTACTGACCTTCCTCTTCAGGCGTGAACGTCGGCGTCGCCACGTTCGGATCGTCGAACGTCACCGGCGGTCCGCTCACCTGGGTCCACCGAAAGATAGTCACTCCGCACGGGTCGTAGAAGAAGCTCTGTCCGCCATCCAGGGTCACCGGCTGGAACGGCTCCAAAAGGTGGTGGCCGAACCCGGCCTGTGCAACCGGCTTCGTGTAGCCGCGGTACTCGTCGGCCCCTATGTCAATCCGAGCGCCGAGGATTCGATCATCCCCGTCGATGTCCGTCTCGCCCGGAAGCACAATCGTATCCGGATCGCCGGCGCCCACGCACGGCGATTCAAACGTCAGGTGATAGTCCTTGTTGAACGCGTTGAGAAAAAGCGGGTCCTGGGAGATATTGCCCATCGTGCCGGTCAGGTCGGCCTGCCCCCCGTACATCAACTCATTCGTCTGCGGGTCAATCGTGCCGTAATCGCTTGACATGTTGCCCCAGACATTGTTGAAGGCAAACAGGCCTGCGGAAGGATCGCCCTGGTAGAAAACGCCGCCACCCGAGACGCCCTGGCAGATGAGGTTGTTGAATACACTTGTGTAGCCTACCTCAGGCGCAAAGGTGACAAAAACGTTGGCGCCGACTCCTTCGCCCGCGCCGATGGCGCTGCCGAGGCTGCCGTCATTACCGACGATGGTGTTGCCGCACAGGGAGCCTCCGAACATAATAACGCCACCGCCTTGATAGGATGAATTATCGAAGATGATGTTATTGTTGATCGTCGGCGCGCCAAACCAGCACAGAACGCCGCCTCCCACCCAGGCGCTGTTCCCGCGAATGATGTTGTGCGTAATCACCGGACTGCCCTCGTAGCAGGCGATGCCCCCCCCGAAAGCGATCAGGACATCGGCATCGGTGGGTCCGGACACGTCAAAGGGACCGGTGTTGCGGGCGATCACATTCTTCGTAAGGGTCGGAGAGGCGTAATAGCAGTAGATGCCCGCGCCGCCAAAGGTCCGGACGCCAACCTCGTTCGTGAATTCCTGGCTGAACGTGCCGAAACCGCCGGTAATGGTGAAGCCCGTCAGAACGGCGGCGTGGGTCTCCCCGTTATCGAATGTGACGGCCGAGCCGTCTTCGTCGGCATTGATGATGGTATAACCGACGACCTTGGGGTCGTTCGGATCCGTGCCGGTGACGACGATGTTCCGGCCGCCGAAATTGATCGTTTCATAATACACCCCCGGCGACACCACGACCACGTCACCGTCCTGTGACGCCTGGATCGCCGCCTGAATCTGCGGGTACTCGCTGGGGACTCTGCGTGTCACGGCCGACGCACTGGCGGCGCAGACACACACGGTAACGATGCCCGACATTACGGCCCTGTTCATTGACTCGCCCTTTCCGATTCGTATGCACGCCATGCGGTAACGCAAGGGGGACCCCTGCCTCCGGACGACCACCGGCCTCTTTATACCCGAAAATCCGCGCTTTTGCAAGAGACCCGGCGTCCATCTCCCCGCACGACTCCCATCCTTGCCACTGTTTTTTGGGTAGTATCTGTGTTATCAGACGCACCAGACGCCACAACATTACTGAGAAAGCGGCCGTTTCATCGTATATTTAGACACCAACGGGGCCAATATTGGTATGGCCGGTGACCAAGAAAGCGGCCCTTTCATCGGATATTTGCACAAAAACGCCGGAACCGGGGAAAGGGTACGCACTCAAAGTCTCTGACAGAATGGGCGCACGCCCAGAGGCTGCCGGCGTTGCCTCGACCAGCACGGGTCTGCCACCCCTGCGCCGCAAAGGCGCAACATCTTGTTTTTTAGCAGGCACTACCGGCTGCGGCCGGAGGGCACGCCGTGCAAGCAGGGATCCTGCTGATCCGCGAAGGGCGAACGTGCCCATGCCTGGGGCATGATCTCACGCGCTGGATGGCTGGATTCCTACCTGCGCAGCGCGGCCTCCTGCCGCAACCAAGAATGCTTGCTACAAAAACAAGATGTTGCGCCTTTGCAGTGCAGAGATGACAGACCCCTGGCGGTCGAACCCGCTGTCGATGGGTGGCAGCGTCAAGCGCAGCTTGGCGATGGCTTGGCCCGGCTTCAGCCCCGGCCGCGGTCGGGCACGGGCAAACCCAGCTCGGTAAGAACTCTCTTCATGTCCTCCCAGACCCGGCGGCGGTTGTCGGGAGTGTAGCTGCGCAGCAGATAGGCGGGGTGGAAAGTCGCCATGAGCTTGATGGGCGGCCGGCCGATGCCGGCGTAATACTCGTGGAACTGGCCGCGCAACTGACCGACGGACTTCACCGTATTGAGCAGGGTCTTGGCGGCGTGGCCGCCCAAGGCCACGATGACTTCCGGGTTGATGATCTCGATCTGCCTCTGGAGGTAGGGCAGGCAACTGATAATCTCGTCCGGCCGGGGGTCGCGGTTTTCCGGCGGCCGACACTTCAGGATGTTGCCGATGAAGACGTCCTCGCGCTTCAGGCCGCACGCCTCGATGATCTTGTTGAGAAGCTGGCCCGCCCTGCCGACGAACGGCCGGCCCTGGGCGTCTTCATCGGCCCCCGGGGCCTCCCCGATGAACATGATGCGAGCCCTCGGATTGCCCTCGCCGGGAACCGCGTTCTTGCGCCCGGACCCCAGGCTGCACCGGCAGCACTGGCGGGCCTCCGCCGCAATCGCGTCCAGCTCCCGCTGGGCCTCGGCGGGGCCCAGGCCGGCTTGCGGCGCTGGCCGTGGCTTCGGAGCAGAGTCTGCACCGATGTGACCGGGGCTTGCCGGCTGCGAATCGGCCTCCATGCCGCAGGTCCCAGGTGCATCCCCGCGGCCGCGAACGGCAAAGCCCGTGAAGAAGCCCTCCGTTTCGAGGTGCTGGCGAACCACTTTGTTGAAATCCACTTCCTTCATCATGGCAGGGATTCTACCACGATCCGGCGGGTAGGACAACACAGAAGATATCCGTCGGCCAAGCAGAGGCGCGACGGAATTCCGTGGCAAGGCCGTCGCCCTGTGTCATGCTGTGCGAAGCGAAGCATCTGGTCATAGAACAAGAAGTCTGCAACTCATCGGGCGAAGCTTCTTTGGCGATGCCCAGATCCTTCGCTCCGCTCAGGATGACAGAGTCTACACGGGGCCAAGTATCTCGATTCCGCTCTTGCGAAAGCAGGGGCGGGTTTGAAACCCGCCCCTACAGTAGGCTTGTTCATCCTGCCCGCGCGAGGACTCTACCGGCCGGCCATCTGGACGTAGCGGGTGCACTGGAACCCTTTGCCCAGC
>CAYFUB010000329.1:0-3314 GCA_964346195.1 uncultured Pirellulales bacterium | reverse complement strand
GGATTGTACAGGTATTCGATTTCGGCGGCAAATAAAGCCCGCTTGAATACGGCAACCTCATCAATCATACCATGCCAGAATTCGCCACGATGTGCTTCGATACCACCTATGTAGAGCGTTCCCGTAAATCCGTCTCGAGCCAATTCCTTCATTTGAATCAGCCGACCATCAAAATAAATACCCATCCTGGCTCCATCGAAGCTGACAGCGATATGCGTCCAGGTGTTCTCCTGTAGCTTCATGTCCTCAGTCTGTACACCGTCATCCTCCCATTCATCCTCATCCTCTTGCCAGATGACTGTACTGAATTCTATATCTCTACTTATTGCGCCCTGTACCGCAAAGAAGGCTTCTTCGCCGCTGTCGAATAGAAAGACTCGCCGATTATTAATGCGGCTTGTTGATGTCTTAATCCAGGCGGCAAAAGTGAACGTATCCAAGTGGACATTCTCTACACAGACAAAATTATCTATCCCATTGAAAAAACCCGCTGCGCCATATTTGCCCTCCGATTGATATTCAACCCCATGGACTTTTCCATCACTGCCGTCGCCGGACAGATCAGTGAGTTTAGTGGAAAAAGGTTTGTCGAATGAGTAGTAGAGCAACAATTCTTCTTTAAGGTACTTTGGCATTTCAGAAAACAACGGTTCCTCCGGACCGTTTTCCTGTTCGGCCCGGGCTTCTGTCGTGAGCTGCTGCAAGAGCCCGCAAACGCAAAAGCATAGAAATGCAACAGTCAGCTTGAACATTTTCATCTTAATTACGTGTCTCCCAACTGCCCGAGTTTCTCTTCCAGCTCTCCTATGGGGAAGCCCTCGGCACAAACGACATGTGAGCGATCCGTTAGAATCAGCCACGGCAGGGCCTTCACAGCCCATGCGGTACGGATTTTCTCGATATCGCCGGTTATCGTGCCGACGGGGAAAGAAAGGTTGTTATCTTTGGCCCACGTCTGGAGTTTATCGCTCTCGATCTTCGAGGCCTGGACGGCAGCCACAACGATGCCTTTTTGTACCAACGACTCGGCTTGCCTGGCCATTTGCAGGATTGTGTTCCGTGAGGGGCGTTGCTGGAAGTCGAAGAAACAGATGAGGATTCTTTTGCCCTGCACCTGCTCGGGTTTGAGTTCGAGCAGCTCTTTCCAGCCGGGCAGAGGTTTGCCGAGCAGCGGTTTTATTCCAATGTGTACACCGCGTCGGCCGAGGACGACCTCGACGTCACGGTCTCCACCATTTGCGTCGAGGAATCCTGCACCACCGGGTCTGCTGCCTAAACCGGCCTGAATCCGCAGGGGACCGGCACAAACGCCATGGACAGTGAATTTACCTTGCTCGTCGCTGGAACTCTGGTGCCTCGGCTGTCCTGCTGTGTTGCTGCCGCGCGGACCTGTTACGAAGATTGGAACGCCCGCGACCGGAGTTCCGTTGGCATCGACAACCACGCCGGAGATGGATCGGTCCGCCGGCGTCAGGACAATGGGCGAGACCTCAACCTGCCTGTCCTGCGCTGTGTCGAAGGGAAGTTCTCCGTGCTCGGCCGGGCCAAAACCCTCAGCACTCACCTCAAGGCGATACCGAAAGTTCTCAGTGGGCGCCGGGATGGCGTGTGCCTCATAGAAGCCGTTGGCATCCGTGAACACCGCTGGCGCTGCATCCGTTCTCCAGCCCGGCATGGAAGCCCGCAGGGAAACGGTCGCCGCGGATATCGCCTTACCGTTAGGATCTGTGATACGGCCGCGAACCACAAAAGCCGGCGTAAGAGTCACTTCAACCGGTCGGGCCTGATCCTCAACCTCCGCAAGACCCGCCAAATCGTGTTCGGTATCCCGGGCCAAGATCAGGATGCTTCGGATGCTTGAGAATGGACGCCACGTGACCTTGAATCGGCCCTGCTCATCTGTGCGTGAGGCTTCTTCGCAGACAGGCTTAGAGCTGACGACCGCGCCAGCCACAGGTTGTCCGTCCGAGTCGCGCACAATCCCGGTCACGACCGGATATGCAACCAGACTGACTTGTCGCCGGATTGATTCGCCCTTGGCGATAATTACGGGCTCGGAATCAGTGAAATAGTCATAGGTTTCTGCCCATGTTCGCAGTTGTAATTCTCCCGGAGGCACGCGCAGGCGGGCGATGCCGTCGGCATTGGTGCGCACTGAATTGTACCAGCAGGGATGCGGGCCGAAATTGGCCGGCAGTGAAACACCCGCGCTCGCGTTCTTGATGAGCTTTTCTGTCGCAGCGTCCAGGATTGTGACCTCGACCAGCCCTCCTTTGCTCACCGGGACGTTAACCTCAGTCGTCTGCCCAGTCTCAACGGTAACCTTAACGTCCTTGCCGACCCAGTTCGCTGACTGGCGGTATGGGGCCACTACCTGAAGGGAATAGTCATTCGCGGCAAGGCCCGTGTAAATAAAAGCGCCATCCGGGCCGGAGGTAACGGGAGGCACACACGAGTAGTTGGCATATCTGGCATCCGGCCGAGCAAGCAGCCTGACACCTGCCACGCCTTCACCGGTTTCCTCGTCAAACACCCTGCCTCGAAGGATTCCCTCGGGCTTCAGGACAATGCGGACATCGGTCCGTCCCGCGCTGAATTGGCTGCCCGCCATATTTGACAGCTCGTGCTCCCAGTATGTCCAGCAGGAGGCCTTGCCGGGGGCTTCGACCCAGAGATCGGCCGTGCTGTCAGCGGGGACATGGTCAAAACGGAATCGGCCCTCACCATCGGTCCGGGTCGTGAACCAGTCTTGCGGCGTCTCAAAGGTCACGCCTGGCGTCCCGCCCATCCAGCCCATCTTCAGGCATAAGCGAACCATTGCTCCGGAGATTCCCTGTCCGGCCTCATCGACCACTGTGCCTGCGAGGACCGCAGGCTCCCCAAGACGTACAATCATGTCCTGTTCCGATTGCCCAAAGCGTACGCTCTGCCAACCCAATGCAAGTCCTTTCTTCCAGGCAACGATCCAGATATAGTCCTTTCTCTCGGCGCTGACCTGTAGCTCAAACCTGCCGTCTTGCCCTGTTGTCATCCGACTGGGCACTGCCCAACTCGTCCGACCCGCCGCGTAGTCATACAACTGCTCGCAGCCGAATACCTCGGCGTCCGCGACGGGACGACCGCGCCAGTCCACAACTGCGCCGGAACAATTCACCTGCTTGACATGCCCTTGGCTCCACAACACACCTGCAGCGCAGGCAATAATTGTGATAAAGACCTTCCAGGCAACAAAACATTTCTCATTGTACCACATTGTTTATCTCCTCAATCATGCTATCCAGACTATCAAAGCCAAATCCCTCCGCATGGATCAC
>CAYFUB010000328.1:0-4456 GCA_964346195.1 uncultured Pirellulales bacterium | reverse complement strand
GGGGCGATTCACCAGCCCCGAGGAGCGCGAGAAGAGCATCCGCTTCGCCATGCAGCCCGGCCTGCTCGACTGCGTCACCATCGGCTTCAAGAGCCCCGCCGAGATCGACGAGGCCATCCAGCGCATAAACAGCGCCCTGGCTGACGTGGCGTGACGCGAAGAACGTGAAGCGTGAAACGCGCTCCATCCAAATCGGAAATAGTAGGTTGCCTTGGGAGTCGATAATGAAACACCATCAGCGCGTCGCCGCCTTGTTTGTATGTATCGCCGTAGTGGCTTTTGCCGGCCTGCTCGTCTGTGCCGGTGAAAAGGACAACAGGATGAGCCCCGAATTTCGCAAGCAGTTCATCGACAACTTCCACCGCACGAGTCTGAACACGACGCCCGGCGACGCCATGATGCTCCGTATCCTCGTCGAGGCGTCCGGCGCCAAGCGCGGCGTCGAGGTCGGCTCGGCCAGCGGATTCGGCGCGATCAATATGGGGATTGCCTTCGAGCGGACCGGCGGCCACCTCTGGACCCACGACATCAACCCGGCCGCCATCAAGGAAACCCGCAAGAACCTGGAAAAGGTCGGCTTGGAGAAAGTCGTCACTGTGGTGGAAGGAGACGCCCTCAAGACCATGCCCAACCTGGAAGGCCCCATAGATTTTGTTTTCATCGACGCCCTCAAACAAGACTACTTCAAATACCTGAGAATCTTGGAGCCCAAGCTCAAACCGGGCGCTGTCGTGGTGGCCGACAACGTCATCCAATCGGCCCGGGCGATGAAGGACTATCTGGACTACGTCCAGACCAGCCCTGACTACGACACTGTCATCATCCGCGCCTCGATGGAGAAGAACGACGGCATATCCGTCAGCTATAAGATCAAGTAACGCGTACGAACCCGGATAACGGCGGGGAATGCTCGGGAGGTCATATGAAGCCGTTTACGAGACGTTCCTTTCTCAAACAGGCCGGTGGTGCAGCTTCGGCCGCGGCCGTCGCGCCCCTGCTGCCGGCGGGCTGGTGCAGCCTCGCAGGAGGGGCCCAGAAGGGGTATTTCGAGTCGGCGTTCGGCATTACGAACAACCTGTGCCGGCGGGTGCTCGCCCGGGCCCTGTCCAAGGGCGGGGATTATGCCGACTTGTATTTCGAACATACGATTGGCAACTGGGTCGTGCTCGAAGACGGCAAGGTCAATCAGGCCTACAGCGACGTAGCACTCGGCGTGGGGATCCGGACGGTCAAAGGGGACCAGGTCGGCTACGGGTTCACGCAGGAGCTGACCGAGAAATCCATGCTGGCGGCCGCCGCGACGGCCGCGACCATCGCCGATGCCAAGCCGAACAAGCCGGCGGGAAAATTCGTCCCGGCGAAATTCACCAACCACTATCCGCTCGAAAGGCTTCTGACGTCGGTGCCGCTCGAATCGAAGCTCCCGCTCGTGCAGGCGGTGAATGACAAGTGCTTTGCCCTGTCACCCCTGGTGGTGAAGGTCAACGCCGGCTTTCACGACGAGCAGAAGCGCGTCCTGACGGTCACCAGCGACGGCACGAAGGCCGAGGACCTGCTGCCGAAGAGCTATCTGTATGCCCTGGTCGTGGCGGCCAAGGACGGCAAGTACGAGCGGGCCTGGTGGAACCTCGGCGGGCGGAAGGATTTTTCCTTCTACACGCCGGCCGTCGTCGAGGACGTGGCCAAAGCCGCCGTGGACCGGGCGCTGATTCTGTTCGATGCGGTGCAACCGCCCGCCGGCGAAATGCCCGTTGTGCTGGGCCCGGGCATTACGGGAATCCTCCTGCACGAGGCCATCGGCCACGGGATGGAGGCGGACTTCAATCGCAAGGGCATTTCGACCTATGCCACGATGATCGGCAAGCAGGTGGCCGAGCCGTTTGTGACCATCATCGACGACGGCACGAACCCCGGGCTCGCCGGCTCGCTCAACGTCGATGACGAAGGCATCCCCGGCCAGCGAACCGTGCTCGTCGAGGACGGCATCCTGCGCAGCTATATGCACGACCGGATTTCGGCGGAGCATTACGAGGTGAAGCCGACCGGCAACGGCCGGCGCCAGAGCTACGAGCACTACGTCGTGCCCCGCATGAGAAATACCTACATGCTCGGGGGACCGGCGACGCCGGAAGACGTGATCAAGAGCGCGGGCAACGGAATCCACGTCCAGGACGTGGCCAACGGGCAGGTCAAGATCGGCGAGGGCGATTTCGCGTTCTACGTGGCCCAGGGCCGCCTGATCGAGGACGGCAAGCTGACCGCACCAATCAAGGACGTCAACATCATGGGCAACGGCCCGAAGATGCTGCGCAACATCACGATGGCGGCCAACGACCTGGAAATGTCCCAGGGCGGCGCCGGATTCTGCGGCAAGGATGGGCAGGCGGTCCCCGTCGGATTCGGGCTGCCGACCTGCCTGGTAAAATCCATGACGGTAGGCGGCGTGAAAGCCTGAAGGGAGAGACGAATCCATGAACAGAGAAATGTATGACGTGGCCGGCTGGGCAATCAAGACGGCGAAGGCCGCCGGCGCAGATGACTGCCGGGCGGCCCTCCGTAGCGAACGATTCGTCGAAATCAGCTACCGGCAGCGCAAGCCGGAGAATATCAAGGAGGCCTCCCGGAAGGGACTCTCGATAGAGGTCTATGCAAACGGCCGCTACTCCAGCCAGAGCACTTCCGACCTGCGGAAAGAGGCCCTGAAAGACTTCATCGCCAAGGCGGTCGCCATGACGAAGCTCCTGGCGGAGGACCCCTACCGCACGCTGCCCGACCCGAAATACTACGAGGGCCGGCCGGATATCGACCTGGGCATCCGCGACGCGACCTATGAACAGCTTACCGCCGAGGGCAGACACGCCATCGTGAAAGCCATCGAGGAAGCCTGTCTGGCCAAGGGAGGCCCGAAGGCGATATCCGTCACGGCCTCGCAGTACGACAGCCACGGCGAGACGGTCATCCTGACGAGCAATGGCTTCGAAGGCTATCGCGAGTCCACCATCTACGGGGCCGGCGCCGAAATGACGGTCCAGGACGAAGGCGACCGCAGGCCGAACGGATACCACTCGGTTGTCGCCAGGAAGAGGTCGAGCATCCCGGCGCCCGAGGAGGTCGGGACCATCGCGGCCGAGCGTACTCTCGACCTGCTCGGCGCTCGAAAGATCGACACCGACACATTGCCCGTCATCATCGAGAACCGCAGCGTGCCCGGCGTTCTCCGCGGCCTGTTGTCGGCCATGTCCGGCCGGAACATTCAGCAAAAGCAGTCCTTCCTCGCCGATAAGAAGGGCCAGAAGATCGCCAGCGAGCGCCTGACCCTCATCGACGATCCCCTCATCATCGGCGGCCTGGGCAGCCGCCTGTTCGACGGCGACGGCTTCGCGGCCAAGAAGCGCACGATGATCGAGGCCGGTGTGCTGAAGGACTTCTACGTCGATTGGTACTACAGCCGCAAGCTCGACTGGGAGCCAACGACCGGCGGCTCGTCGAATCTGGTCATCCCGCCGGGCCAGCGCTCGGTCCCGGAAATCATGAAGGACCTCGGCCGGGGCATCTTCATCACAGGCTTCATCGGCGGCAACTCCAACTCGACCACGGGCGACTCCTCGGTCGGCATCATCGGCCGGCTTTTCGAGAACGGCGCGCCCACCCAGGCCGTCGCCGAGATGAACATCGCCGGCAACCACCTGGAGTTCTGGCCCAAGCTCGCCGAGGTCGCCAACGACCCCTGGCCCTACTCCTCTATGCGGACCCCGAGCCTGGTCTTCACCGACGTAGTCGTCTCCGGCGTGTAGGGATACCGGGATCGGGAGCTCTCAGTCACAGGGGCCGGTAGGCACAGGATGTACCCACACACAGACGATGCCATAAAGGGCGGAAGCCGGAACGGAGTTGTCATGCTGCCAGTTCTTGTAGTACTTCAGGATGTCGCGCTGCCACTTTCAGCAACGTAGCGGCTGCGCCGGAAGGCGCTTTGCGCCCTTGCTCCCATTCCTGAAGCGTACGTACCGAGACGCCAAGCAGCTTGGCGAACGTGGCCTGAGACAACCCGGTTGCCGCCCTGGCTGCCGCCACCAGTGCTTTTTCCGCCGGAATGATTTAGTCATTCTCTATCGTCCCGTCACGCCGGGTGATTACCCGACGAACCGATCCGTCCGCCTGAATTGTGAACTCCGTCTTCCGTGCCCAGCCACCACGCTTCATCTCGCCCAAAGCCTGTGAAAGCTCTGCGTTCAGGTCGCGAGTCTTTTCCCAGGCAGCCAACTCTTTCTTGGATAGTTTAGCCATTTTCAAACATCTCCTTTAGACGTCTGAGCAACTTCGGGGCGACATTCTCCTGCACATTCTTTGCGTACATGGTCACCAAGACTATCTGTTCAGGACTGAGGCGTAAGAAGTAGATCACTCTCACGCCACCCTGTTTTCCGCGATCTTCGGCTGCCCATCGCAGTTTCCG
>CAYFUB010000327.1:0-2286 GCA_964346195.1 uncultured Pirellulales bacterium | reverse complement strand
CCCAAACGCAATCATTCGCGTTTGGGGAACCCCTTCACTGCGCTGCGCTTCGTTCAGAGCCTGCCCTGAGCGTAGCCGAAGGGATGACACACCGCGCACGAATTAATCAGAATCCGTATGACAGCTCTCCTGGTACAGCACTGGCGAACAGAATCAGGATACTGACAACTCCAGTTGAAGTTTCAACGTTCTCATCCTCGGTCAAAACGTGCGGGGCCTGCGCCGCCGGTGCGAGGGACCGGTGACTGGAAGTTGAGATTTCGACGGCGTGCGTCTCAATTCGTGCCGAGCCCGGTGGTGGACTCTCCCGTCATCGGGCTTGAGGCCTCTCCGGCGGCGGAGGGAGTAATGGAGTCAGCATCCCGCCGTCACGCCAAGTGGACTTCGTCGCCCGCCTTAAGGGGCGGAACCTGGCCGGATGTGGCGGGCACGACCTCCTGGCCGAGGGCGAAGTTCGTGGCCACTTCGACGCGACGGTCGGCTGAGCCATCCGGATGGCGGGAGACCTCGATGCTGGCGGATTCGAGTCATCGGGCGTCACACCTGACCATCGTCCGGCGGGTCGTGCCCCTCGATTTTCAACTCCTCTGGGAAGCTGGTACTGATCATGTGGGTGGTAATAGTGCCGAGCCGGAAGACCGGGCAGCCTTCCGGATGACGTTTTTCGCCCAGCTCGTCTGCACGCTTGCTGTACTGGATGGGGTTTAGCCGGCCATCGATTGGATATTCACCTAAGAGCGTCTAACAGAATGAGTATTGCCCGGGCACTCAGTCGTTGCCTCTGTGAAGGCGGAGCCGGTCGCCACGACTCTGTCATCCCCGCGCAGGCGGGAATCCAGACACCCTGCGCGTGAGATTGTGCCCCAGCATGGGTACATTCATAGTTCGCGAATCGGCTGGACCCCTGCCTGCTTGGGGCGGCTTTGCTTCGCTCCGCCGCAACCAATATCGACTCGCGCGGAGACACTGAGGCGCGGAGAAAAGCAGGATGGAAACGTATGTTGGACTTTGCGTCCCTGCGTTTCTGCGCGCAACATAATTCTTTTTGTTCCGAGGACTTGCGCCATCGTCGTGGAAAATGCTTGCTGAAAAAACAAGATGTTGCGCCTTTGCAGTGCAGGGGTGACAGACCCGCGCCGATCGAGGCAGCCGTAGCAGCCCCGGGGCGTATATTCATTCTGTTAGAGGCTCTAAGTGATTGTTGTGCATATACTTAAGTCAATCTACTCTCAGTTCTCCCCGGAAGGTAAACGGGTGCTCGTGGTGGCAATCTCAGTTTCTTCCTGATACGCTCCAGGTCACTTTGGCTACCACGATTTCCTCCAAATACTCAAGAACCCGGATACGACGGGACACGAAAAAAAATTCAAGGGAATTGAAGAATTTGGCGAAAATTGATTGACAGGGACTGAGCAACGGGTTAATATTAGGACGTTGACAGGTAGGTTTGCAGAAGTCTTTTTATACGGTATTCTGTTCTGTCATCATATATAGCTCAGCATTTCATATCCAGACCTGCCTGCCAAGGGAGTCATGTAGGGACACGCAAAACCTACGTCGTGAGGAGCTTCTGGGAATCTGTGGCTCGACTTGGCTGAAATCCAATAGAAGGACAGCTTCATTGATGTTTATCCGGCCGCTTCTTTTGTGGAAGTAGTTACAGGTCCGGAGATTCGCATAGATGAGTTTGTGCCGGTCAGGCGGCAATAGGTATCTATCTGTTGTTCGTGGCAGTGACGTGGTGGAAGAACGGTCGGTCTGCGAATCTCGCAAGAAGTAGTGAAAGGAGAAAACAATGAGAAGAAAGGGTTTCACATTAGTTGAGCTGTTGGTCGTGATTGCGATCATCGCTCTGTTGATGGGCATTCTGATGCCGGCCTTGGCCCGCGTGCGGCAACTGGCGTTCCGAATGACCTGCGGCACCAACCTGGCGGGCATCGGCAAGGCCATGTTGATCTACGCCAACGACTACGAGGACGAGTTGCCCCGTGCCGGCGGCCGCAACAGCAAGTGGGGAAGAGTGGCACAATTTGCCGCGCCAGACCGCTACACGGCCTACGGCGTCAATCCCAGCACCGGCGACGGCGGCACCGCCTCGTACACCTCGTGCTTCTACCTGCTGGTCAAGTACTCCGAGGTGACGCCCAAGTCCTTCGTCTGCAAGGGCGACGCCGGGACCAGCGAGTTCAAGATCTCGGACCTGCCGCAGGGCACGGTTCCACCTACCACCGAGCTGATCGACCTGTGGGATTTCGGGCCGCACAATAACACCACCAACCCCGGCCA
>CAYFUB010000326.1:0-4079 GCA_964346195.1 uncultured Pirellulales bacterium | reverse complement strand
ACGAATTCGTCCGCGTGGCTCACGCGCAGGACTTCCCCGAGGCTGGTGATGCCGCTCTTGACCTTCTTCCAGCCGTCCTGGCGGAGCGTCTTCATCCGGGCGGCCATGGCCGCGGTCTTCAGGGTGCCTGTGGTCACGCGCTGCTGGATCAGGTCTCGGATCGGCTCCGTCACCCGGAGAATCTCAAAGATGCCTGTTCTTCCGGCGAACCCGGTGTGCCGGCACATGGGGCAGCCGGTGGGTTCATAGATCGCATCGACCTCACAATCGTTTTCCGCGACGCTGACCTGCTCGAGAAAGGCGGGTTTCACCGCCACCGGCCGGCGGCAGTGGGGGCAAAGGACCCGGACCAGCCGAATGGCCAGCACCGCCAGCAGGGACGAGGCCACCAGGAACGGTTCCATCCCCATGTCCACCAGGCGGGCGATAGCGCCGGCGGCGTCATTAGTGTGCAGCGTGCTGAGGACCAGGTGGCCGGTCAGGGCGCTGCGGATGGTGATCTGGGCGGTCTCGGCATCCCGGATTTCGCCGATCATCATGATGTCCGGGTCGTGCCGCAGCATGCTCCGCAGCGCCCTGGCGAAGGAGAAGTCGATCTTGGCCAGGGTCTGCATCTGGACGACGCCGTCCATTCGGTACTCGATGGGATCCTCAATGGTGAGAATCTTGCGATCGATCGCATTGATCCGGCTCAAGCACGCGTAGAGAAACGTCGTCTTGCCGCTGCCGGTGGGCCCTGTGACGAGAATGACGCCGTTCGGTCGACCGATCAGGTCCTCCACCAGGGGTTTGTCAGCGACATCCAGTCCCAGTTGGTCCAAAGTCATCAGCCGCATGTGCTGGGAGAGGATACGGATGTTGACGGCCTCTCCGTGGGCGCCCGGCAGAACCGAGATCCGCAGGTCGTATTCCTTGCCGTCGATGCGCACCTTGATGCGGCCGTCCTGAGGGAGTCGCTTTTCCGCGATATCCAGTTGGGCCATGACCTTGATTCGTGAGGCGATGTTGGCGGAATAGTCCGTCATCCCGGCCGGGATGGGGATCTCGTACAGCATACCGTCGATCCGCTGCCGGATACGAAGCCTCTCCTCGAACGGTTCGATGTGGATGTCTGTCGCTTTGTTCCTGACGCCCTCGATCAGTACCAGATTGACGAACTGGACCACAGAGGGTTCGCCGTCGATCCTGATATCGACCAGATCCTCCTGTACGAGAACGGTCGCTTCGTCCGGCGGCTGATCGGAGGACGCTTCGGTAACGAGCCGCTCGGCCGCCTCAGCGCCCAGGCCGTAGTTCTCTTTGATGGCCAGAAGAATCTCCTCTCTGGCCGCCAGGCAGAACGCCGGGTCCAGAGTTCGGCCATGGCGCTGGGCAAGAAGGACGAGCCGCACGTCGTCAATCAACTGGAGATCGGTCGGATCGTTGACAACTACCTCCAGGCGATTCTTCTCGATGCGCAGGGGGATACAGCATCTCTTGACCGCCAGCTCCACCGGGATCAGGGCCAACGCCTCGGCACGGGGCGGACAATCGAACAGGCTGACACGCTGCAGTCCAAGCCTCTCGGACAACACCTCCAGGAGCCTCTGCTCCGATACGCAGCCGCTCTCGACAAGGCTCACAAACAAGCTGGCGTCGTTGCGGGCCCGGGTTTCCTGCACCTCGCGCAATCGCGCCGGATCCACCACCGCGGGCTCCACGCACAGAATCTCCGCCAGATCGGGTCGAATGCCCATCGTGATTATGAGTCTCCCGTCACTGCACGTATCCAAGGGCCTTGAGCTTCTGAAGCTGCTGCTCGGTCAACTGAGTCTTCTCGGCTTCACTTCCTCGTGCAAGGTGATCTGCCAGTTCGCGGTTGAGCCTGGTCCATCGCTCCCATTCCGCTGTCAAAGCCAGGCGGACATCCTCCGCCGAAGGCTGATCGTACAGGTTGGTCCGTTCACCCGGATCGCTCGGCAGGTGGTAGAGTTCCCACGTGTTGTTCCTCATATCTCGAAAAAGCCTGTGGCTCTCACCAAGAACCGCCTGGAGGTGATTCTCCATGTTCAACTCCGCCCAGACCGTGCTGCGCCATTCCCTCGCCTTCCTTTCGATCAGGGGTCGCAGACTGATGCCCTGCACGGGGCCTTTATACGGTAAGTCAAGATAGTCAAGTATCGTCGGCATGATGTCAACCAGACTGGTGATGGCATCAACGTGCCTGCCGGTCGGCAATCGGTCCGGCCACCAAAAGATCAGGGGCACATGGACAATCTCATCGTACAAAGTTCGGGAATGTGTGGTCTTGCCGTGCTCGTAGAACTCGTCTCCATGATCGCCGAAAAGGACTACGAGCGTATTCTTCAACACTCCCGACCTGGCCACAGCCTGCAAGAGCTTCCCCACATTACTGTCGGTGTATCGAATCTCCCCGTCATAGAGCGCCAGCAGGTGCTGCAGATCTCGGTCGGGAGGCCGCTGACTGTGACGCGGCTCTTTCTTCATCCCCCGACCATCCACATGACCTTCATAGTTGGGATCGAACATCGTGTCAAAGGGCGCCGGGGGAATGTAGTCGTAATGAGGGTCAAAGTAGAACACGAACAGCAGAAAAGGTTCAGCGGGCCCGGCTTCCAGCCATTTCACGGCCACCTTCGTCACCAGTTCACTGCTGTTGCTGAGGTGCGGGTCTCCAATGATCGCATCATGATTGTGAAACATGTCCATGTCGAAATCCAATGACACTGTAAAGTCATCGTAGAGGTCAAATCCGTCCGAAAATCCGTACCTCCCGTCAATGGTTGGATTACTGACAACGCCGAAAGTAGTGTATCCTGCTGCTTTCACGATCTCCGCCAAAGTCGTGATCTCGCCGGATAACTTGTCCCCATAGGTCTGCACGCGGTGCACGTTCGGATACAATGAAGTCATCACCGACATGACACTCGGTAGCGTCCATCCCGACGTGGACATGGTCCGAGCACATACAATCCCCTCTCGCGCCAATCGATCCAGCGTGGGCGTGGTGTCGTGGTCATATCCGAGACAACCCACGTGGTCCGCGCGAAGAGTCTCGATCCCAATCAGCAAGATGTTGGATCGTTCGGATTGCCTGGACCTTCCCATCGGCTGTGTGGTTTTGCCTGCGGCGGCGCGGTCCGGCGACTCCGGACGCGCCGCTTCTTTGCCCATCCCGCAGGAAGTCATATCGAAACCGCAGAAGACCGAACCGATCAACGACACGCCGTAAACGACAATGACCTGGGAACGAGAGAATGCCTTTCGTCGTATTCCAGTCATGGGGACACCTTATTCAGTCGATCGATGAGGGTGCGTGCCCGTGCCACATACTGCGAATGGGGAAATTGCTCGATGAGTTGCTTGAACGTCTCGGTGGCCGCAGCGTATTGTTGCTCCGATATTTGTGTGTAACCGATAAGGAACTTGCTGTGAGCAGCCAGTTCGCCATCCGGATACCTCCGAATGATTTCCGTGAATCGGCCGATAGCCTCCTGAGTATTCCCTTCGGCCATTCGACTCAGTCCGGCCAGCAGCATTGCCTGTCCTACCTGCGGATGGTCGGGGTATCTTTTCTGGAACGCAATCAGTTGGCCGGCAGCACCGGCGTAGTCCTTTTTGAGGTAGGCGAGCCTGCCGATGCGAAACTCCAACTGACTGATCTGGGGGCTGTCGGGATATCTCCGGATGAACTCCTCGCACTGGCGAATGGCCTCGCCCCAGTCCTTGAGGATGTCATCATAGATGTCAATAACCTTGAGCCACATAGCCTGTGCCTCGCCAGGATCCTGGGATTTCGCGGCAGCTCTTAGGTAGATGTCAATCGCCTTCCGGTGATTGGAGGCCTCAAGGTATAGATCGGCGATCTCCTCCAGGATCTTGGCGTCAGCAACAGGTCCCTGCTCGCTTGCCCCCGCATCCAATACGCTCGCGGCCAGATCCAACTGCCTGGCTTTCAGGGCGAAGACGGCGAATCTGTACATGCGGTCGCGGACCCCTTCGTCCTTGGGCACCGCGGCGAGATTCTGCTGGATTCGGTCCAGAGACTCCCCGCCGAGCACCTGGGCCGCGAACAGCAG
>CAYFUB010000325.1:0-2976 GCA_964346195.1 uncultured Pirellulales bacterium | reverse complement strand
ACCACGACCGGCTCGATTTCTTCCGCACACGTCTGGCCAGCCGCCTCGGCCATCTCCTGACCACGATGAAGAACAACGGCCTCGATACTCTCGCTGGCACACCGGAATTGGCGAAAATCCTGCAAGCCGTCGAATCGGCGCCGAGCATGCAGGCCCTCGCGGATCTGGCCGAGAGACTCCACGCCGCCGGCCATACCCTTCTGGACGCGCTCGAACGCGCTTGAATCCTGGAGTGCGATGGACCAGCCTGTGAACTTGCTCTTCGACCTTGACGGCACGCTCAGCGATCCGAGCGAAGGCATCACGAAGTGCTTGCAGCACGCGCTCCAATGCCTCGGCCGGCCTTATCCGCCCAATTCTGAATTGACAAAGCATATCGGCCCGCCCTTGCGCTGGACGTTTCCCCGTTTGCTCGGGAGCGATGATCCCGACCTTATCGATCGCGCTGTTCGCTATTACCGTGAGCGCTACGGCGACGTGGGGCTGTTCGAGAACGAGGTCTATCCGGGCATTCCCGAGTTGTTGCAGCGCCTGCATGATGCCGGCGATTACCGGCTCTACGTTGTCACCTCCAAGCCCACGGTCTACTCGAACCGGATTGTCCGCCATTTTGGCCTCGACCGCTTCTTCCTCAAGATCTATGGCCCGGAACTCGACGGCCGCTTCGACGACAAGCAGGAGCTTGTCGGTTTCATCCTGCGCGAGCGCAAGATCGCCCCGAAGCGGACGATCATGGTCGGCGACCGCGCCCGTGATATCGAATCGGGCCAGGCTCACGGCACCCGCACCCTCGGCGTGACCTACGGCTTCGGCGGCGCGGAGGAAATCACCGCCGCCCGGCCCGATGCAATCTGTCACAGCCCGGACGAGGTCTATCCGGCCATTCGCCGCCAGTCAGAATGCCTGTAGCGGCACGAGCATCCGGGACGTACACTAGTGGTGAACGCAGGGATCAAGGATCCACCCTGCCGGTGGCCCGGGGCCATTCTCTTCATGAATCGGCGAAAGGGATGACTATGAAGAACGCCCGTCGCGTATGTATCGTGGTTCTCGGGAGCGTGCTGACCATGGCGTCTTTTTGTTGGGCGCGCGTGTGGGACGTGACGGAGCTCGGTGCGCGCGGCGACAAGGAGGCAAACGACACGACGGCCATACAAAAAGCGATCGACAGTGCCTCCCAGGCCGGGGGCGGCATCGCGTATCTGCCGGCGGGAGATTACCGATGCGCCCAGTTGCAGCTCCGCAGCAATGTGACTGTGCATATCGAGGCCGGGGCCACCCTGTGGGTCAGTCCGGAGAGAGAGCACTATCGAAGTGGCAGCCGCTTCCTGTTCGCACAGGGCGCGGAGAATATCACCCTCGAAGGTCGGGGCACGATCCAGGGAACCGGCGAAAAGGGTCTCCATCGCCGGCGCGGCGATACGCAACCCCGGCCGGACTGGCGCGTCGGCATCCTGGACCTCCGCGAATGTGCGAACGTCACCATCCGGGACATCACCGTGCGCTACAGCGATAGCTGGACCTTCGATCTGGAGCGCTGCCAAAACGTCGTCATCGACGGCGTCAGCATTCTGAACAACTATTACCGCGTCAATGCCGACGGGATCGATCCCGTCTCGTGCCGGAGGGTGCGGATTTCCAACTGCCGCATCATGGCCGGCGACGACTGCATTGTGTGCAAAACGCGCGAAGGGTTTCCCTGCGAGGACATCGTCGTGACGAACTGCGTTCTGGAGTCCATCGCGACGGCCGTCAAGATCGGGACCGAATCGCCCAGCGATTTCCGCAATATCCTCGTGAGCAATTGCGTGATTCGCAACTCGACGGTCGGCATCGGCATTTACATCAAAGACGGCGCCACCGCCGAACGCATCAGCTTCTCGAATTGCACGATCGAGACGATTCGCAAGCCCGAGCTGGCGAACGAGTCGCTGAAGAACTCCGTCTTTCCGATCTTCGTGGACATCGAGAAGCGGCGGGAAGAATCACCCATCGGCAAGATCCGCGACCTGAATTTCTCCGATCTCAGCATCGTCAGCGACAACGGCGTCCTGATCCAGGGCATGAGCAAGAGCAAAATCGAGAACCTGTCCCTGCGGAACATCACGCTGCGCGTGGACCGGGCGTTCGACTACTCCCAAAGAAGAAAGCACGTTGGCGGTACCACGCAGGAGACGGAAGACCGCCGCCGGACTATTTACGCCCGGCAGCCCTCGTACGTCACCCTCGCCAACATCGACGGTCTGGCCGTGGACGCCCTGCGCGTGCTGATCCTCGACGATGTCTTTGCCAGACACAACCGCTCGGCGCTCTCGCTGCACGCGGTGAGCAAAGCCGTTGTCGGCGACATCCGCCGCGAACCCGCCGGCGCCGGCTCCGACGTCCCGGTCGTGACGATGGAGGATTGCCGCAACGCCCTCTTGACCGGATGCTTTGCCCTCCCGAACACCGGCATCTTCCTCGGCCTGGCCGGCACAGAGACCACCAATATCGCCCTCCAGGGCAACAACTTGGATGCTGCACGAGAGGCTGTCAGCGTGTCCAGCGAAGTGCCTGCAGGAGCGGTCAGGGATTAGCGCTTCTCCCGGACTACACGCGGGAGCCCTTGAGGAGAAGACTTCTGGGACGCGTTTATCGCTTTGTGGGTACCAGCAGGAAGCGTGGTGCATGCTTCCGCGGAGGGTAGACTCTTGCTGCCGGTTCGGAGGATAATACCGATTACGATTGAGAATTTCGTATCTCCGGGTGGCAGCGTCAAGCGCAGCTTGGCGATGGCCTGGTTGCCTGCGCGGGAACCATCGCCAAGACCTCCGGTTTTGACGCTGCCACCCGGCGCGCATGCCACACTACGAAAAGTTCAATCGGAGTCGGTATAAGGCAACACCGGCGAGCGACCCGAGCGCCGGACCGGCGGCTATACGGCGAGGAGGACTCGTCACCTAGGCGGGCCTCTCTGCTCTCTTCACTGGAACCCCG
>CAYFUB010000324.1:0-10248 GCA_964346195.1 uncultured Pirellulales bacterium | reverse complement strand
CCGCTCAAGGCCTCGCCCAGGCAAACCAGCAGCCCCACGTTCGGATACGTTTCGATGAACTTGGCAATCGACTTGCGGTTATAGTCCGAAATCAGCTCAGTCGGCGCGCGATGCTGCGTTTCAATCCCATGATGCTCGGCAAAGGGCTGGGACACGAAGATATTGTAGAACATCTGGACCACCCAGATACCCCGCCTGTCCGCCTCCTCGGTCAGAAAGCGGTACATCCGGACGTTGCGCTGGTACACCTCCTCGGATACCTCCAGGGCATACGGGTAGTCCTCCAATTTCACCAGCGACGCAAACGGATGCCCGTTCCACAGATATAGCGTGTTAAACCGGTTCTCAACCAGGAAATCAAGGTACTCAAGCCACTGCGCCTTATCATAGAAGAACGGGAAGCTCTCCGGCGTGTACGGATACTCGTAAGTGTTCCGGCCGGGCAGAATCGACGTCAGTTGCATGGCGACACACGGCCCGCGCAGCCGGAACGCGGGACCGTCCGTTACGTCCAACACCGACGGCAGTTCTCCGCCGGTGACAATACGCCGAGCCAATTCCAGGCATCCATAGAGCGCCCCCGAATCCCCGAAACCCGTCACGTGATAAGAGCCGTCCTTTTCTCGCAACAAACGGAAACACTCGATTCGGTCCCTCTGACGTTCCACCGTCACCGTAACAAGCGGCGCGATCGATTCGCTTTCGGTGGTTGTCGTCGGTTCGTAGCCGACGCGCCGGAGTGCCTCGTTCAGACGCTCGGTCCCGAATTCCACTCGCGCCGAGGCGTCACTGCCGAGGCGGATTCCGACCCGTCCCTTCACTCCGTTCAGGGCAGGCTCTGAGGCGGCCACGGTACTGCCAGGTCCCATCCCCAGCCATAGGACGACCAGCCACACGTAAGATGATCTATTCACTCAGGAGCCCCTTTCTCTGTATCCGATGGGAAGGACCAGTCGAGATTCAGCTCATAGCCCAGACCGCCCCAGCATTATAGCACGGCAAGGTGCAGAACTCAAAACGGTATCCGGCCCGGGAGGTTTGGCTCGCCGGCCCATTGACGGGGCTGCGCGGCGCATTATCATGTGAGTATGCCGGAAAGCCACGGAACCACAGGATATGGGCGACGGGCGGTACATCCATTCCGTGTAAGTGTATTGGCCTGCCTTGCCGGTCTGATTGGACTGGCGGATCTTCACGCGGCCTGGGAGCCTCAGACGAGGCCGCCCGTATTTCAAGGTCGTGACCGACGGTTGGTGTATTCGACGGATGAGCGGGGCAATCGCATACCCGATTTCTCCTATTGCGGCTACCTGGCGAGGGAACGGCCGATTCCGGATGTGCCAATCCGGGTCGTAGTTCCTACAGTCGCTGACGATGCCACGGAGCGTATTCAAAGGGCCCTGGATTACGTCGCCGCGCTGCCCGCCGATCCCAATGGCATACGGGGCGCCGTGCTGTTGGGGGCAGGCATTCATCACGTGTCCGGGAGTCTGAGAATCGCTGCCTCCGGTGTTGTTCTGCGCGGCAGCGGCATGGGCCAGGAAGGCACGATTCTCCTGGCCACGGGGCCACATCGGGACACGCTCATCCGCGTACGCGGTAAGAACGACCGGAGAACGGGGCCTTCTGTGGCAATCACCGATTCCTTCGTGCCGGTCAATGCCAGCACTTTGCGCGTGGATGCGTCACATTCGTTCCGGCCGGGTGACCAGGTTCTGGTGCATCGACCCAGCACCAAGGAATGGATCCAGGCGCTGGGCACGGACCACTTCGGCGGCGGGATCACCAGCCTTGGATGGAAGCCCGGAAGCCGCGACCTGTATTGGGACCGGACGATCGTGTCCGTCGAGGGCGACCGCGTCACTCTGGACGCTCCCTTGACCGCGGCCCTGGACGCGACCTATGGAGGAGGCAGCGTTGCTGCCTATCAGTGGCCCGGGCGCATCATGCAGGTGGGGATTGAAAATCTTCGCTGCCGATCGACCTACGACCCGGCAAATCCCAAGGACGAAGCCCACCGCTGGATGGCCGTGACCCTGGAGAACGTGAGCGACGCCTGGGTGCGACAGGTCGTGTTCGAGCACTTTGCCGGCTCTGCGGTCGCCGTGCTGGAGACGGCCAAGCGCGTCACGGTAGAAGACTGCCAGTCGTTGGCCCCGGTCTCTGAGATTGGCGGCCGGCGGCGCAATACCTTCTGGACCATGGGACAGCAGACCCTCTTCCAGCGCTTGTACGCGGAACATGGCTATCATGATTTCGCCGTCGGCTTCTGTGCGGCCGGTCCGAACGCCTTTGTACAGTGTGAGTCGAGCAGGCCCTTCAGTTTCAGCGGCGGCATCGACAGTTGGGCCTCGGGTGTGCTGTTCGATGTTGTCAATATCGACGGCCATGCCCTGAGCCTGTTCAACCGCGCGCGGGGCGCCCAGGGCGCCGGCTGGAACGCCGCCAATAGCGTCGTGTGGCAATGCTCGGCCGCACGAATCGACTGCCACGCGCCGCCCACCGCCTGCAACTGGGCCTTCGGTTGCTGGGCCGAGTTCGCCGGCGACGGGTATTGGGAGGAATCCAACAGCCACATCCAGCCCCGGAGCCTGTATTACGCCCAACTCCAGGACCGTCTGGGCGAGGGGATTCGTTCCCGCGCGCATCTGCTGCCGGTGAGCACGGCGGCCACCACCAGTCCCACCGTTGAGCAGGCGGCGGCCTTGACGTCACAGTCCCGGAATCCGCCCCTGTCGCTCCGCGACTGGATTGATCAGGCCCCCCAACGACAACCGATTCTTACCTCGACTGCGGGTATCCAGACCATCTACGAGATCAGATGTGAGGAGCCATCCGTCTCCAGGTGGACCGGCCGCCTCATGCGCGTCGAGAACGGCTGGCTCGTCTGTGGCGACGCCGTGATGACGGGCAGGCGGCAAGGCGTGCAATGGTGGAGCGGAGGCGTCCGGCCGCTCGACGTCGCCAGGGCTACACCCCACGTCACCCGCTTTGTGCCGGGCCGCACCGGCGCCGGATTGACCGACGACCTGGACGAAATGACCGACGGAATGCGGGACCGCGGGCAGGTGGCGCTGGAGCACAACTACGGGCTGTGGTATGAGCGGCGCCGGGACGACCACGAACGCGTGCGCCGGATGGATGGCGACGTGTGGCCGCCGTTTTATGAGTTGCCGTTTGCGCGAAGCGGGCAGGGCACGGCCTTCGACGGACTGAGCCGGTACGATTTGACGAAGTACAACCCCTGGTACTGGACGCGTCTGAGACAGTTTGCCGACCTGGCGGACCGCAAGGGACTGATGCTCATTCATCAGAACTACTTCCAGCACAATGTCATCGAGGCCGGGGCCCATTGGACCGATTTTCCCTGGCGTCCCGCGAACAATATCAACGACACGGGCTTTCCGGAGCCTCCACCTTACGCCGGGGACAAGCGAATCTTCCTGGCGGAACAGTTCTACGATGTCAACCATCCGGTTCGGCGACCGTTGCATCGGGCCTACATACGCCAATGCCTGAACAACTTCGCGGACAACAGCAGCGTCATTCAGTTCATCGGGGCTGAATACACGGGGCCGCTGCACTTCGTCCAGTTCTGGATAGATACCATCCTGGAATGGGAGCGGGAGACCGGCAAGCATGTCGTCGTGGGATTGAGTGTCACCAAGGACGTGCAGGACGCCATTCTGGGCGATCCGGTCCGCTCGTCCGCGGTGGACGTGGTGGATATCCGCTTCTGGCACTATCGCAGCGACGGGAGCCTGTACAGTCCGGCCGGCGGGCAGAACCTGGCGCCTCGTCAGCATGCCCGCCTCGTTTCCCCCGGCAAGACCTCATTGGAACCGGTGTACCGGGCGGTGCGCGAATATCGGCAACGGTATCCGGACAAGGCCGTCATGTTTTCCGCGGACCTGAGCGACGACCTGGCCTGGGCGGTGTTCATGGCGGGCGGCTCGCTGGCCGGCATCCCCAGGATCGCGGTACCCGGCTTGTGGGAGCACGCCGTCTCGATGGGTCCGGTCGATGTGCCGGGCCTGCCTGCCGGCCAATGGGCCCTGGGCAATGCCGGGAAGGAGTTCATTGTCTACAGCCGTTCGTCGGGTTCCATAACGCTGGATCTGACTACGACGACCGGCCCTCTGACGGCATATTGGATCGATGCCAAAGATGGCTCGCTGTTGGGGAAACAAAGGCTCGATCAAGGGGGCACGAGCACAGAACTGAAGGGTCCGGCATCCGGCCCGGCGGTGGTGTGGGTGACCCATTCCCATTGACCATAGATGAGGGATAATACGGATTAGGAAAAACTGTTGCGCGGTGGGCTCTGTCATCCTGAGGCGAAGCCGAAGGATCTGGCCACCGAAAGGGAGGCTTCTCTCGTTCGCAGGCCAGATCCTTCACTCCGCTGCACTACGTTCAGGATGACGGACCGCGCACGAATTAACCATAATCCGCATAACTGGCTCCTGCTGGAAGTCTGCGATGGACCACGCGTGCGAGAGGCAAGCGAAGCCCGTACAGCTCGTTAAGCGTCTCTTTGCCGCGCTGGACGGGGCCTGCTTTACGTGGTACGTCTCCACGGCCGGGGGCCTCGCGCGATTCATTGGGCCCGGTACAAGCGGATGTCATCGAAGTATAGCAGGCCCGAGCCGCCTGCCTGCGGGTCGCTCTTGTTGCCGAAGCCAATGCTGATGTCGTTCACATCGGTCAGGTCCACACCCTGGTCGGAGAACTCCTTGAGGTCGATGTTCCATGGCGTCCAGACGTCGGTCTGTGCGGCCTTCGGGTCTGTGTGGTAGACCATGGCGGCCGGCGCGCCGCTGTTGGCGACGGCCACGTACATCGGCTCCGGGTCGTTGCTGGGCATATCGACACCGATGGCCTCGTTCGTCCAGGTGGCGCCGGTGACGAGGCCCGTGGTCTTGACGTCGGAGAACTGCGCCGTGCAGACCGCGTTGGCGTTGTGGCTGGTCAGGGCCAGGCCGATGTACACGTCCTGCAGCATGGAGACATACTGCGGGTTCCAGGCCATCGCCTCCCAGATGACGCCGTCGGCGGAATAGTAGCCATTGAAGTTGCCGGCGCTGTCTCGCTCCAGTTTCACCCAGCAGGGCGCGGTCATGGCGGTCTGTTCGGGCGTCGCGACCGGGCTGTCGCTGGTGACGTCCCCGCTCAGAGTCAGCCGGCCCTGGAACCGGCAGCCGTAACCGGGCGTGACGTACACGGCCGCGAAGGGCGAACTCGGGTCCAGCGTCCGGCGAATCATCACGCCGGCCTTGGCCCATTCGTGCGTCTTCCGTACGCTCAGGACCTGGGCCTGGATCGAGCCGGCCCCGGAAAGCTGCTTGTACGCATAGCGGAACTCGTCGGCCGTGCCGGCGATATCTGCGCCGGAGGCGCTCAATGTGTAGGTCCCCGGCGGTTCCTCCAGGAAGCTCGCCGGATAGCCCCGGAACCACAACGTCAATATCTTGACGTTCTCCTGCGTCCAGTCGCGCGGGTAGGTCAGCGCCATGATGGCCTCAGAGTAGCCGACGCTGTTGTCGTAGAAGTAAGGCATCGACTGGCGACCGCCGTGGACGATATCCGTCTCGACGAAATGCCCGCCGGCCAGAAAATCCGGCTCCGGATAGCCGACCGTGGCCCCATTCGTCTGCGTGCCCCAGCCATCGACCCACGCCAGGTAAATCCTGTTGCTGCCTTCCTTGTCGGTGTCGAGGTCGTTGTACGACTCGAAATCGTCCACGAGGAGGAAATCCGCGACGGTGAACTGCCAGAGCCTGCCCCGGGTGATGGTGGCATCGGTATTGTATTCGTCGACGCGCCAGTAGTAAGGCCCGCCGGCCCATTCGATCCCTTCGGGGGGTGTGTAGCTGGTGTCGCTTTGGCGGCCGCGACAGACGCCCGTCGTGTCGGACAGGTCGGCATTGGCGACGGTGTCCCTGTCCGTTCCGAAGTACACGTCGTGCTCGACGGCATTCTCGCCGGGCAGCCAGGTGAGAGGCAGTGCGTTACTGATGTCCGGCGTCGAGCCGTTCGCCGGGCTGGGGTCCCAGGCGAGATCCGATTCGCCCCTCATCACCTGCCGGATGTCCTCGGCGGTCAGCACGATATTGTAGATGCGGACATCGTCGATCAGGCCTTTCCAGCCGGCGGTCGTGCCCAGGTCCTTGCCGCCTTTGCCGACGATCATTTTCGTACAGCCGGTGACGGTGCCGCCGCCCCCGTTGGGCTCGCTGGTGCCCGACGGCTGGTTCTCGATCCCGTCGATATAGAAGCGGATCACCTTGCCGCTGCTCCACGTCATGGCGACGTGCTGCCACTGCGTGGTCTGGACGTTGTTGGAGCTCTCCAACTGTTGTTGCCAGTCCGGGGTCGACACAACCGCCATTTTGACGACGTTCATCCCGCCGTAGCTGGACCCGGCTGCGTCGTAACGCATCGTAATCATCTGATCGCTGCCGTCGGGCTCCTCGCAGTCAAGGAAGCCGCGGTCCGTGCCGACCTCTTCCGATTTGATCCACATGCAGACGGTCAACGCGTTCAGGCCATTGAGATACTCCTCGGCGTCTTCATCGACCACATAGTCGCCGTCCCCGCCGAAGTACAGGGCGCCGCCGACCCGGCCGTTCTCTTCCAGGGACGCTCCGTACACCGTCCCGAAATGGTCGTAACCGGAGTCATCAATGACAGCGTCGCCAAAGACCCCATCGAACTTCCACCAGCACAGAAGGTTGGGGTCCGTGATGGGTATGGCGGGTATCGTGGTGAATCTCCAGATAGGGCCCCTATGCACGTTCGTGCCGTCGAACTCATCGACCCGCCAGAAGTAGACCGTGCCTTTCGCCAGGGCGGCGGGAGTATAGGCGGCCGTGGTCTGAGTGGTGCCCTCGGTTGCATCGTTGACATCATTGAAATCGTCGTCGATGTACACGGTGTGCCATTTGGCCCCCAATCCCGCCGTCCAGCTCAGGGTCACACCCGGATTCACGAATTCAGCGCCGTCACGCGGACTGGGATTGTACGCGGTGCCCAGCGGGACTTTGAAACTCCAGAGGTCTCCCTTCCATGGACTGCCCGGACGCAAATCATTCACCTCGTCGATCCGCCAATAATACGTTTTGCCCGGGACCAGACCGTCCGGGTAGGGATGGCCTTCCTTGCCGACAGTGAAGGACGCGCCGGTCTGGTTGCCCTGGAACACTTTGGGGACACTGAGGACGACATCCGCAATGCTGTCGCCGAAGTACACGTTGTGCGAGGCGGCGTAATCCCCGGGCTCCCAGGTCAGAGTCACCCAGCTATCCGCGTGGACGGCCCCGATGCCTGGCGACGGATTGTAGGCCTTGAGCATCTCGATCCTGTTGATATGCAGGAACATGAGCTTGCATTTGGTTCCCCCCGGCGCGGGCTTGACGGTCAAGCGGCCGTCACTGACCATGACCGTAGCCGTGTACTCGTCATAGTTGTCCCGCCCGTCCGGGTCGGTCAGGACCTTGCCTTCCACGTCGAGGGTGTTGACCTGGTCGTCATAGGAGGGATCGCCGCAAGCGATAAAGATGCTGTAACCGCCTCTGGGTAACTCGATCTCCCAGGTCCTGGGGTCTCGCTCCTGCATCTGCGCCAGGGTGTCGTAGCGCTGGTCGGAGTTCCTGCCGCGCTTGCGCGTATCGCCCTGGATGTCCGCGTCCCAGCCGTAACTGAAGCCCTGGCCCCGGTCGCCGAACACCTCGCCGAAGTCCGGCAGGTAACCCCCCGGAATCTGCGCGTTTGCCGGCTGAAAGTTGATCTTCACCGCCACACCTGCCGCCGCGTTCGCCGTCAAGCCTGTCAAGAGAGTGACCGAGATGAGATAGACCGCTTTGGCGTGCATCATGATCCTCCTTCCAGAAGTCGCCGGAACCGGAACGACACCCTTTACCCACGCGTCCTTCAATCGTATTATCCCTGGCGGTATGTGTACAGGTTTTGCGCGCCCAAGAGTCTGGAGGTGCAGACCCTGCCATCCTCCTTTTTTATACCAGACCGGCGCTCCCGCCGTCAAGGAGAAAACGATGTCCCGGGAAGGCAATTGCGGGTAAGATATCGGCGATGTGCCCTGGCCGTGGCCGTCTCAAACGCCCGGGAACACGATGCTGGAGATGGATGAAATGTCAAGGTGTGTTGTCGCCGTAAATGACGTGGCACCCAGGACCGTCCGATTGTGTGTTGTTCCGGCCCTGGTCGCCGCCGTCGTTTTCGCGATGCCGGTCGACGGCACGGATCACGCCCCGGATGGCCCGATTGACTGGCAGGCGAAGTGGATCACGGCGCATCGGACGGATACAGACCCTCTGCCCATCTTTCGCAAAACCGTCCCACTTGGCGCGCCCGTCAAGCAGGCCGTCATTGACATCTGCGGTCTGGGGCATTACGAGCTGGCCATCAACGGCCGGCGCGTGGGGGATCACGAGATGGACCCGGGCTGGACGAATTATCGCAGGACGTGCCTCTATAGCTCGTACGACGTGACGAGCATGATGAGGCGGGGGGAGAACGCCGTCGCGGTGATGCTGGGCAACGGCATGTACAACGTGCCCGGCGGGCGATACACGAAGTTCAAGGGCACGTTCGGTCCACCGAAGCTGGTCTGTCAGATGCACGTCGCTTGCGCCGACGGCTCCAGCCGGGTCATCATCTCAGACGAGACCTGGAAATATGCGCTGGGACCGATCACGTTCACGTGCATCTACGGCGGCGAGGATTACGACGCCCGGCGGGAGCAGCCCGGGTGGGACCGGCCGGGCTTTGACGACCGGCTCTGGTCCGCCGCCGAGGTCTGCAAGGGTCCCGGCGGCCAGCTTGTGGCCCAATACGCGCCGCCCGTGAAAGTGGCCGATTATTTGCCGGGTACGGTTATCCAGCGTCTCGAAGACGGTCAGTACGAGATCGACTGCGGGACCAACCTGTCCGCCCGGCCGGTGATCAAGGTCAAAGGGCCCGCCGGCAGCCGGGTTGTTATCAAGGTTGCTGAGAAGCGCGGCCAGCCCTGGACGGCAAACGGCGGCCACATCTACACCTATACGCTCAAGGGAAAGGGCGAAGAGGTCTTCCGGCCCCGCTTCACGTATTTCAGTTTTCAGTATCTGTACGTCTCCGGCGTGGACCGACCGGAGGATGCCAACAGTCGGGGACGGAGATCGTTGTTGCTGGAAGCGGGCAGCGAGTTCCTCACGAGTTCGGCAGCGGTTGTCGGTGGATTCGAGTGCTCGAATGCCCTGTTCAACGACATCGATGCCATGATCGCGCGCTCGGTGCGCAGCAACCTGCAGAGCGTTCTAACCGACTGCCCGCACCGCGAGAAGCTGGGCTGGCTCGAAGTAGCCCACCTGATGGGGCCTTCCATTCTCTACCACTATGACGCCCACCGTCTTTTCCAGAAGATCTGCCGTGATACGACCGAGGCGCAGTTGGACAGTGGCCTGGTCCCCGATATCGCGCCGGAATACACGCGCTTCACAGGGGCGTTCTTCGAGTCGCCCGAATGGGGCAGCGCGTGCGTACAGTTGCCGAATCTGCTGTATGTCTGGTACGGTGATCGTGCCACGGAAGAGCGGCAATACGAGACCATGAAGCGCTATACGCACTACCTGGCCTCCACACGCAGCGGCGCGGGACTGGTCAAGCCGGGACTGGGCGATTGGTACGATTGGACACCAGAGAAGGGGCACGTCGGCGCATCCCAGCTCACACCGGCAGAACTACCTGCGACGGCATTCTTGTATGACAACGCGCGAATTCTGGCCGGTGTTGCCGAGCGGCTGGGTGAGAGCCGGGACGCCACAGAGTTCGATGATCTGGCCCGACAGGTCCGGCAGGACTTCATCCGGGCCTACTACAAACCGGCCGAGTACTCCATCGCGACCGGGTCTCAGGCCTCTCTGGCCACGGCCCTCTATTTCGGCCTGGTGCCCGAAGATGACCGTGAGAAGGTATTGGCCTACCTGGTCGCGAAGCTTGAGGAGGCGCAGTACCGCCAGAGCACGGGCGAAGTGTGCTTCCGCATGCTGGTTCAAGCCTTGGCGCAGGGGGGACGTTCCGATGTGGTTTATCGCATGATCGACCGCACCGACGCGCCGGGCTACGGTCGCATGCTCAAGCTCGGCTTCAAGACGCTGTCCGAGCGCTGGGACAAGCCGGGCTCATCGATGAATCATTGCATGTTCGGCCACATCCAGGAATGGTTCCAGGGCTCCGTCGTCGGCATTC
>CAYFUB010000323.1:0-1604 GCA_964346195.1 uncultured Pirellulales bacterium | reverse complement strand
ATGGAAAATTCCTGCGCGGCACAGACTCAGTCATCCTGAGGCGAAGCCGAAGGATCTGGCCTCCGGATGAGACGTTTCTCCCGTTCGTAGGCCAGATCCTTCACTGCGCTGCGCTTCGTTCAGGATGACACACGGGGCGCAAGAATTTTTCATAATCCGTATAATGCGTTTGGGAAGGGTCCCCGAAACGCGCTATTTCGCCTTTTGGGAGCCCAACCCTCTCTGCACGGCCTTGGTCGGAATGACATTTCGGAGGCCCCGTGCAGAATCCGCCGACAAAACTGATACACATCCGAGGAGCCATCGCCAAGACCTTCCGTCTTGACGCTGCCACCCGACCAGGGAATGACGGACTGGAGACATTATGGAGCAGATGACAAATTCTCTCGGCGTCGATCCCATTCGGCTGTTCGGCGCTTACATGCGAGTGACCGGCGTGCCGAGTCTGGTCGCTGCGCGCGGGCCCGACCCGCGGCTGGCCGGCAAGAAGCTCGGCGTGGTCAATGGGGCCTCGTGGGTGAGCCTGTGGTCGACGTATTTCGGCAAGCTCGTGCTGCCGGGCGTGAAGATCATCAACGCCGGCAACGAAGCCGTCCAGCTCAACTTCATGGAGGCGCACCGGCGGGGCGAGCCCTGCCCGCCGCAGGTCAATATCGACCTGTTCTGCCGCTACGCCCGCGACCTCTTCGACCTCGCCAAGGTCGACGCGATTCTGATTTCATGTTCCACGATGAACCGCGCGTTCCGACAGGTCCGCGCGCACATGAAGGAGGTCGGTGTCCCCGTCGTGCAGATCGATGAAGCGATGATGGAGGAGGCCGTTGCCGCCGAGGGCCGCATCCTCGTCGTCGCCACCCACGGCCCGACCGTCCGGAGCACCGAGAGCCTGCTCGGAGAGACGGCCCAACGGCTGGGCAAGTCGGTCGATTTCGTCGGCGCCACCGTCGAGAAAGCCTTCGACCTTCTCGGCCGGGGCGACATCGCCGAACACAACTACATCATCGCCGAAACCATCCGTGATGTTCGGAGCAAAGAGCCGGTTGATATCGTGGTGCTCGCGCAGCTCTCGATGTCAGTGTTCTCCTTCTCGCACCCGGACCCGGTCGCCGAGTTCGGCGTGCCGGTCCTCAACAGCGGCCAGACCGGCTTCCGCCGCGCCGGCGAAATCCTCGCCGCCACAAGATAGCCCCTTGCCGCCAGCAGCCTCTTCACACGTCCATCGGCAAGGTTCCTATAGGTTTAGCCCAACCGGGTGGCATCGCCAAGCTTCGCTTGACGATGGTCTGGCGCAAATGCGTTGGGGGCCCCAATGCCACCCTGGAAGTAAAGGCTAAACAAGTACCAAGCGAAACCTGCCGTCGCACTGGAGGGCTCCCCGTAGGGCCCGCCCGCCGTGTTTGCCTCTACCCGCCATACTCGCCGCGCCTGCGGCGCTGCTCGGATTTCTCGCTGATGACCGTACCCTCGCGCACGTCGAGACCGATGCGCCCGATGAGGGTCTTGATGTAGTCCAGATGCGGACAAGGCGGGGCATGATAGTTGTCGTTGGTCATACAGGAAGACATCTGCACGACGATTTGGCCCTTCCCGATACCCTCCTTCTT
>CAYFUB010000322.1:0-7817 GCA_964346195.1 uncultured Pirellulales bacterium | reverse complement strand
GGCGTAGCCGTATGCCGGATAGTCGAACTCAACCTCCTTTCCGGCCGTATCGACAAACCTTCCGCGGATGGTAACGCCGGGTTTGAGCGCGAAGTCCAAACGGCTCTCTTTCGTTTCTTCATGGATCGTCAGAGGATGTCTCTTCCTGACGAATCCGAACGGCTTGGCATCCACATGGACGAGGAACTCGCCCGGGCCCAAGCTGTCAATGCGATAGTGACCCTGCGCATCGGTATAGGCTGTGATAGTGTCAAAGAGCATGTCCTTGTGGTGAACGGCCACGAGGGTCTTCTCAATGGGGCTCCCTGTGCTTTCATCGGTGATTGTGCCCTCCAGGGCATATTCTCCGTGCTTGCGCAGGTGAATATCGACGTTCTCGACGGTGCTGGCGTCATCGAAGGAAACCATCGTCGCCTTATTTCGGTCGAGGGTCCCGGGGTAGTAGCACGACGGATAGTAATCGTCCTTCTCCTGGGCGCGCCAGTCCTGCACCATGACGTAGGTCGGACGTGCATCCAGACCGTCGAGCACGTAGGAACCGTCGGCGGGTATCGGACCCGGAGTCTGGGCGACCAAGGCAAAGCGTGTGCCGATGCTGTCGATCTCCTCCTCTTCCTGCCAGGCCACAACCGAGAGTTCGCGGCTGCTCAGGGGTACTCCGCTTTCGTCAAAGACGATGCCGGAGATACGGCAGGCGGGTTTCGCCTGCAACACGATGCCCGTCCGGTGTTCGCCCTCCCTGAGTGTGAACGTCGGTAAGTTGCCTTTTCTGCCCTCCGGGTCGTAGTTGACGTCCTGGTAGCCTGGCGTGTTGCTCATCTTGAGGTTGTATTCCCCGGCGGGGATATCCTGGAACAGGAACGACCCGTCACTGGCCGTGTGGATGAAGATGGAGTCAAAGGCGGCAGTGGAGAACAGATGGATTCTGGCGTGGTCCACCGGCGCGCCGGTGTTCTCAGAGACCACCAGCCCGCTGAGCGAGCAATCGCCGCTGGGTCGTCGCTCACTGGGGCCGAGGGACTCTTCCTGCAGACGGAAGGACGAGTCTGTGGAACCCGCCTGGCTCAGGCTGCTGCTGGTCAGCATCGCAGCCGCAGACGGCACCAAGACAGGACCTGGGCTCGGGCGGGCCCCGAGGCGGACCGTGCCCAGTGCGGCAAAGCACAGCAGAAAACTCAAGGCACACGTCCAGGCGGAGCAGCGGGTCATATGGGTGACAGGATTGTGTTGTGGGTCGAGGAGGCTGCGGACTCGCGACAGCAGCCCGCCCTCGAACAACGCTACGGTCGGTATGTGTCGGGTTTTCATAAGAATTCGCTCCCCAATATCTGAAAGCAACAGCAGGTATTCATCGACGCCCACACCTCCTGCAAGGACCCAATTGTCGCAGATCCGCTCGCGCTCGTGGGTCAGTTGCCGGCTGGCGAGCCAGATGAGCGAGTGGAAGAAGAACATGGCCTCGAGCAACCGCTGGAAGAGGTTCACCCAGCAGTCCCCGCGGTCGATATGCGCCAACTCGTGGGCGAGAACCATGCGGAGGTCTTTCGCGGAGGCGTCCTCGTACATTCGGCGTGGCAGCAGGATGACCGGCCGCAGGACCCCGAAGCATGCGGGCCCCGGCAGTTGCTCCGTCAGCCGGACCTCGAGCCCGTGGCGGGACAAGTCCCCGGCAAGCTCGCCCGGCTCGGTGGGCACTGCCGAGCGGTAGATGTCCCAGAGCCGGCGCCACCCCACCGCCAGGCGCAGGAGCATGACCGCACATCCCACGAGCCACGCCCCGGCAACCACGACCTTCCAGGAGACCATCCTCGCCCGTGTGATCGGATGACGAGGCAATGCCCTCACCGCCGGCGCAGCCGGTAGCTCCTGAACGCTCGGCACGGCGACTTGTGCCCCGGCCTGCGGCAAAGTCGGGGTCTCACTCGGTTGCACGCGCCGCACCTCCGTCTGCGGCCCACCCGGAGCTTCGCTCACCCGTGCCCGTGCGGGCAGGACCGGCAGCATCAGCTTCGGGCCGTGCCGCCAGACCGCCGGCAACGCCACGGTGCCAATCAGACAGTAGAGCCAGATGGAGTGCCGGTAAACGGGCGCCCGCAGGCGGGTGGTCCGGATAACGAGCCACGCCAGCGGCACGAGGATGACGGCGGCAACCGAGCCGACGAGCAGATAATGCAGCGTCGCATCCGCCAAGGTACTGACTACCTCATTCATTGCGTCTTCTCCTTTCCGCGATCAGTTTGCGAATCTCGCGCAATTCCTCTTCGGTGACGCGATTCTGTTCCACCAGGCTGCCAACCAGCAGCGACGGCGAGCCCTCGAAGACGCGTTCGAGGAGGTCGCCGAGCAGGCTGTGCCGGGCGGTCTCGCGGCTGATGGTGGCCCGGTACACGTAGGTCCGGTCGGTCACCTGATGCTCCAGGTAGCCCTTGGCTTCCAGCTTCCTCATCATGGTCAGGATGGTGCTGTAAGCGGGCTTGCGGCCGCGGGCGAGGGCTTCCTTGACGTCGTGGACGGTCGCGCTGCCCTTGTCCCAAACGACGCTCATGATTTGCAGTTCCAGACGGCCGAGCCGAATCTCCGATGACTTCTTCGACATGGGATACTCCTTCAAACGCCTTTCATTATAAAAGTAATATTACCATGGTAATAGACACGGTCAAGAAAAAAAATGCGCGAACAGCAAATTTTTTTTGAGCCGCTTCGCCCTTAACCTGGACGCCGCATAAGGCTCGGCGTCGCCTGGCGGCTTCGGCGGCGGCGAGCGCACCGTCGCCCGGCTCACCCGCGAAGAGCATATCCGCCAACGCATCCCCTTCCCCAGGATGATGGACAAGGTCTATATCCGAGCGGCGGCCGGAGACTGGAGTAGCCGCTTTGCGTAACGCTCCGGGTGGCAGCGTCAAGCGGAGCTTGGCGATGGCTTCTCTTGCATACAGCCGTGACGAACTCGGCCCTGTCTCAGGATCAGGCGTTCACCGCCTTCCTGCAGGAGACAAGTCCACGTTGCATCTCGGATTGCGCGAGAATCGATTGAAATACTTGGCTGGGCGCGTAGAATGTCGGTTTATTGTGTGGGGCGATGCCCTGATTGAAGGAGACTGACATGGCCGGTCAATCAGACACCATAAACAAGATCGCTGTTCGCGGCTACAAGTCCATCTCTGACGAACAGGAGATCGAACTCCGTCCTTTGACGTTGCTTGCAGGGGCAAACAGCTCGGGCAAGTCCAGCATCATGCAGCCCGTCCTATTGCTCAAACAGACCCTTGAAGCGCCAAGCGACCCTGGTGCCTTACTTCTGAATGGGCCAAATGTCCGTTTCACATCGGCGGAGCAACTCCTTAGTCGAATCACAGGAAGACCGCCTAAACCAGATTTCATGGTGCGGATCGAGTTGTCGCAGGGCATGACCCTTGATCTGGTCTTCAAACGTGAGATCGGTGTAGGTTTTGAGATAAGTGAGATGAACTACTCACGAGGCGACGTGAAGCTGCGGATCTCGCCCAAGATGTCTCATGAGGAAATTGTCAAAGTCGTTCCGAAACTCTTTGGCATTACCATCATCAAACGCAGCAAGACCGAGGACAGTTCCTTTTGGTCGGTGCGCCGCCAGAGGTGCTTCCTTGGCTTTTGCCCTCCTGAGGTATATACTCGGTCGCCCGAATTCATAGCAAGAGCTGACTTGTCTCCCGGGCGCTGGTTCGCTACCCACCTGCAAAGCCTGATCCACCTGCCCGGTTTGCGAGGCAACCCCCAACGTACGTACCCCAAGAGGGCCACAGGACTCTTGTTCCCCGGGACTTTTGAAGACTATGTGGCCAGCATAATCACGCAGTGGCAGTCTGAAGGCGACCCTCGCTTGTCTCAACTCGGAGCGGCACTGGAAGACATGGGGTTGACTTGGAAGGTGGAGGCCCAGTCTGTAGACGATACGCAGGTCGAACTCCGCGTGGGACGACTGACACATGGCCGATCGAGAGATAACCACGATCTTGTCAGTATCGCCGATGTTGGCTTTGGCGTATCGCAATCGTTGCCTGTCCTGGTTGCCTTGATTGCAGCGGAGCCCGGACAGGTCGTGTACCTCGAACAACCCGAAATGCACCTGCATCCGCGCGCGCAACGGCGGCTTGCCCACGTTTTGGCGGACTCGGCCAATCGAGGTGTTGTCGTTGTCGCTGAGACGCATAGTGCTCTGCTTTTGCGAGAGGTCCAGACACTTGTCGCTACGGGCAAGTTGTCCGTGGACAAGGTCAAATTGCATTGGTTTCAGCGACAGGATGACGGCCGTACAGTCGTAACCCCGGCGGATTTGGATGAGAACGGGGCTTATGGCGATTGGCCGGAGGACTTCGACGAGGTCGAACTGGATGCGGAGAAGACCTATTTGGACGCCGTCGAGGGCAAAGGGGCCGGTGAATGAGGGCCAAACGATCCAGGCTTCTGGTCGTTGATGCCTCCGTGGCTTGTTCGGCCGGCGAAACCGAGCATCCCGTGTCGTCTTGCTGCCGCAACGCACTTCTTGCTATCCGCACCATCTGCCATCGGGTCGTCATGACAGAGGCAATACGAGACGAATGGAACCGCCACATGAGCCGTTTCACCCGCAAATGGTTCAGGTCCATGGTAGCGAGGAAAAAGGTACACAGGTGCGAAGGGGTGCAAGTGAACCGTGTGGATGAAGCGTACGAGCGACTCTCCGCCGACGAGCAGGATGGACTCAGAAAAGACCTCTGCTTGCTCGAGGCTGCATGCGCGGGGGACGGGATCGTCGTCACGCGGGATGACGCAATTCGAGAGATATGGCATAAGTGCCATGATCAACTTGGCCTCTCCGAACCTATCACGTGGATCAATCCCGTGACGGATGGCGTCCGGGCGCTGGAGCGTCTCTAATTCGGGGTCTTATGGAAATCAGGATCGAGAGTCTTCTGGAAGGGGCACGGCGGGCCACGGGGACTGTGGTCGTCGTGGACGTGTTTCGGGCCTTTACGACGGCGGCCGTCGCCCTGGCCCGCGGGGCCGCGTGGATCATCATGGTCGCCGAGCCCGAAGAGGCGGTGCGCCTGCGGGAAGGTGACCTCGGCGATCTCTGCGTCGGAGAGGTGAACGGGAAACGGCCCAGACGTTTCGATTTCGGCAATTCGCCGCATGAAATGATGCACGCCGACCTCAGGGGCAAGGTCGTGATTCAATCCACCCGCGCGGGAACCGTCGGAGTGGCCGCTGTTGTCGGCGCCACCGCCATTTACGCCGGTTCATTCGTCGTGGCCGAGGCGACGGCCCGAGCGATTCAGCAAAGCAATCCGCCGGAAGTGACCATCGTAGCGATGGGGTACAACGCGATGGTGCGCACGGATGAGGACGAGCTATGTGCTCTGTATCTGCGGAACCTGCTCCAGGGGCGCCAGCCGGAGCGTGAGGCGATTCGCAAGCTGGTCCTGAGCGGTGGGGAAATTGCCAAGTACCACGACCCTCAGCAGCCGTACTTCCATCCGGAGGATGTCGATATCGCCCTGGAGATCGACAAGTACGATTTTGCCATTCGCGTTGTCAGAGAGGACGAATTTCTCGTGGCGAGGCGGCACGATGGATGAATGGACGATTCAAAGACTGCTGAACTGGATCACCGAGTACCTGACGCAGAAGAAGGTGGACGCGCCGCGCCTCAGTGCGGAGCTGCTGTTGTCCAGCGTCCTGGGACTCAAGCGCATCGAGTTGTACACGCAGTACGACAAGCCGGTCGCCCCGGAGCAGTTGGAGCAGTTGCGCGGTCTGGTCAGGCACGCCGGGCGGCACGAGCCGGTCGCGTACCTCGTCGGCAGGACGGAGTTCTACTCGATGGAATTCGAGGTCACGCCCGCTTGCCTGATCCCCCGGCCGGAGACCGAATTGCTCGTGCAGCGGGCGATTGAGTTCCTGCGCAAACGAACGGGTCCACACTTTGTCTGCGACCTGTGCACCGGCTGCGGCGTCATCGCCGTGGCCGTGGCGAAGAACGTCCCTGATGCCAGAGTCATCGCGACGGATATCTCCGAGCCCGCCCTGGACGTGGCCGCGAAGAACGTCGAGAAGCACAAGCTCCACGACCGCATCGAGCTGCGTCGCGGCGATCTGTTCGAGCCGCTGGTCCCGCAGCTCGACCTGTTCGACGTCATCACCTGCAATCCGCCATATGTGAGCACCGCCGAATACGAAGCGCTCGAAAAGAACGTAAGAGACTACGAGCCGCGCCTCGCCCTCCACGCCGGCGCCGACGGCCTGGACTTTTGTCGAAGGCTCAGCGAGAACGTGGCCCAGTTCCTCAAGCCCGACGGCATCCTCCTGCTGGAAATCGGTTACCAACAGGGAGACGCCGTCCGGGAGTTGCTGGACCGCACCGGTGCATTCGAGCGGATGGGGGTCGAGAAAGACCTCGAGAAGCATGAACGGGTCGTGGTGGCCGTCAGGTCGTCAGCCTGAGTCGCACGTATTCGGCCTTGCCCGCCCCACGCGCAATCCCCTATGTGCCATAGGGCTTTAATCACGGAAGCTATAACGGGTGTTGAGCCGTGCCGGCGTCGAAAAAGTCGCGGCATCAGGCGTTGACATTCGGCGGTCGTGTCGTGTAGAATAAAGCTTCATAGAGGGGAGTGGCATCCCCACGTTCAACAGTGTCCGCTCGCGAATGCGGCCTAATAGTGCGATGCGGAGGATGGAATCGGTGTGATGAACCCGCGGACCCAGCAGAATCATATTCGCCCTACTTCGCATGTTGGAAAATCTGTCCGGAAAGAAGGCAGTCCCCGCCTGTCGTCATGTCTTCGCGTGAAGGATAGACGACCTCCGGGAAGATCGGCTTGGCTGATGTGACAAGAATAGCCCCCCGGCGTGTTGCCGAGGGTTGACGACCTCAGAGTGTCTGGTTTGAAGGAGAGCAGAGATGAGCGGAAAGAGAATCAGCCTGGTGTGTCTGGTCGCGCTGGCGGTCCTCGGCGCTTCCACCGAGGCAGCCGTGACCCCGGTCACGAGCGTCACCATCGACAGGGTGGATAATGCGGGGGGCGCACCCAACTTCTGGCTCAAGAGCATCACGGTCGGCGGATATACGGTGACCGTCGATCAACTCGTCACGGGCACATCCGCAGGGGTGGCCACGGCCCAGCCTGCCCCGTACAACGACATCAAAGCGGCCGACAATTTCGACCTGAACCTCTTCGCGGCCCGCGCCAATGAGAATCCCCCCACGTGGCAGATCACGAAGCTGGGCGGCCGTCCGGCCTGGATCGATACGAACGGCGACAACCCGGACTTCTTCCTCTTCGAAACCGGGGGCAACCAGGACTTCTCCATCGAAGCGATTCTGGCCGGCGGCACGGTGGGAAGGTCGGTAAACGTCACGCAAGCCACCTTCGGCGACACAGGGCTACAAATCACGACCAGCGGCCCCCACAACGGCCAGACGATTGAAGGAGTCGCGTTTGCCGTAACGGACCTCCTGGACCAGAACGGCAATCCCCTGACCAACAGCAGTGTCATCGAGGGAATCCAAATCTCGTCCAGCGGCATCGATCCCTCCGGTTTCTACGCGATTCCAGGCCCGCCGATCCTGAAGGCGACAGGCCCCAATCCGGCCGACGGCGCCACCGGCGTGGCCCTGGCATTGCTGCAGTGGACCAAGGGCGAAACGGCGGTGCTGCACGATGTCTACTTCGGAACGAGCCCGGAGCTGACGGCGGAGAATCTGGTGGCGCCGCGCCTGTCGTCCCCGATGTACTACCACGGCCCGGGTCTCGAGCCGGGGGTGACATACTACTGGCGTGTGAACGAGATCGAAG
>CAYFUB010000321.1:0-3546 GCA_964346195.1 uncultured Pirellulales bacterium | reverse complement strand
GGCGGCCCGCCGGGTCGTAGGTGTAGCTGATCTGGTCCCATTCCGTGGGCATGGGGATGGTCTCCGGCATGGCCCCCGTCCACTGGACCCGGTCCACCCAGCCGCAGTCCGAGCCGCTGGAGTCGCTGTAGTCCTTGACATACCGCCATTTCAGTGTGTGCTCGCCCGCGCCGGTGATATTGTAGGACTTGAGCTGCCAGGCCACCGAGCCGCTGATGCGGTCCTGGCGGGTATCGTCGAGATAGAACTCCAGCCAGTCGAACTGCGATTCCGAGGAGACCTTCCAATAGAAGCTAAAGGTCCCCGCGCCTTGGACGCTCCTTTGCATGCAGGTTTCCTGGCCGTCGTCGATATCGCCGCTGTGTCTACTCTGCTATGCACTACCGGAAGCCCTCCAGGATAAGGGCCGGCCCGGGATATCGAAGGATGACGCACGCTCAGAAGGTGTACCTCAGGCTCAGGCTGGCCCACAGTTCGTCTTCGTCCTCGTTAACGGTTTCCTCCAACGTGATTTGATAGTAGACCGCCGGTGTGAAAACGACGCTGCGGTCGGGGCTGAGGGCGACATCCATCGAGGCGCCGAAGACGGCGTTCGACCAGTCGTGGTCCGGGTTCGGATGCTCGGGCAGCGGGGTAACGCCGTCGTTATAGACCACCTCGGAATGGAGCCGGATGGTGTAGTCGGGCCACTCCGGAACCAGACGCCGGACGGAGACGACGTAATCGAGCATGAGGATGTGCAGCCAGCCGGAGGCGGCGTCCGGCAGCCGGGATTCGCTCCGTGCGGGCCACAACTTGATCAGCGCGTAGCTCGGCTGCAGGCCCTCGACCGCCAAGAGATGGGGCCAGGCCACGATCAGTTGGCCTTCCTGCAGGTCGATGGACTCACCCCGGTTGAGCTCCGGATAGTTGTAATAGACCCAACCGACCCGGAAATTCGTGGCGTGCGGCTCGCCCGGGAACAGGGCATTGCGATAGTAGCCCATGAAGTCCCAGCGCTCGCGGTCCTCGAACCCGCTTGAGTTGGCGCGGTGCCCGACGACATTGGCCCCGAAGCCGGTGTCAAACAGGCTCAGGTCGGCCAGCAGGTGCGTGGCGCTCTTGTCGTCGTACACGTCGAACCCGCGCCAGATGTACTTGCTGTCCCAGGTGAGGTCGACCATGCCGTGGAGTTGGCCCTGCTCGGCGGGCATGTCGCCCTCCCATTGCTCGTCCATCCACCGCTGCATTTCCTCCCAGAGCCGTGCTTCGTCCTCCCGTTGTTGCGCCAAGGCGGCTGTCGTTGTCAGAACCACCGTCAGGAAGACCAAGTACTTCATTTCAGTCACTCCTTGTTCGATCGCCTACGGATGACATCTGCCCGCCTTTCCGCACACCCCCAAAGGCGGTTGGCCGCACGATTCTACCAGCGGCCGCTCTTTCTCATCTCGGCCTTCGGTAGCTTCTCGAGTTCTCTCGTGTACTTCTGCAGATCCGTTTCCGGCAACTCGTAATCGCTGAGCTTGCCCGACAGGTAGGCGTCGTAGCCCGACAGGTCCATCAGCCCGTGGCCGCTGTAATTGAACAGAATCACCTTTTCCTTGCCTTCCTCGCGGGCCTTGATGGCCTCGTCGATGGCGGCGGCGACGGCGTGGCTGGTCTCCGGGGCGCAGATGCTGCCCTCGGTGGCGGCCCAGGTCAGCGCCGATTCGTAGCACTTGTTCTGGTGGTAGGCCCGCGGCGTGAAGAGGCCTTCCACGATGCACTGGCACACCAGCGGCGCCATGCCGTGATAGCGCAAGCCGCCCGCGTGGATCGGCGGCGGCACGAACGCGTGGCCCAGTGTATGCATGGCCAGCAGGGGTGTCATGCAGGCGGTGTCGCCGTGGTCGTAGGCGAACGGGGCGCGGGTCATGGTCGGGCAGGCCTCCGGCTCGACCGGGACAATCTCGATATTGGCGCCGTTGATCTTGTCGGCAGTGAACGGGAAGGCCAGACCGGCGAAGTTGCTGCCGCCGCCGGCACAGCCGATGACGACGTCCGGCTTCTTCTCGCCGGCCGTCTGCAACTGCGTCTTCGCTTCCAGCCCAATAATCGTCTGATGGAGCAGGACGTGATTCAGCACGCTGCCCAGTGAGTAGCGGGTCTTGCCCGTCGGGTCGGTGACGGCGGCCTCGATGGCCTCGCTGATGGCGATGCCCAGGCTGCCCGGCGTGTCCGGCATCTGGGCGAGAATGTTCCGCCCGGCGTTCGTCTCCGTGCTCGGACTGGCGACGCAGTTGGCACCCCAGACCTGCATCATGATCTTGCGGAAGGGCTTCTGGTCGAAGCTGATGCGGACCATGAAGACCTTGCACTCCAGGCCGATGAGCCGGCAGGCGAAGGCCAGGGCGCTGCCCCACTGGCCCGCGCCGGTCTCGGTCGTCAGACGCTCGATGCCGAACTGCTTGTTGTACCACGCCTGCGGGACCGCCGTATTGGGCTTGTGACTGCCGGGCGGGCTATAACTCTCATCCTTGTAATAGATGCGGGCCGGCGTCTTGAGGTGCTTCTCCAGGTAGACCGCCCGTTTCAACGGGCTCGGGCGCCACCGATAGAGTATAGCGAGCACCTCCTGGGGGATATCGATCCACCGCTGCGTGCTGACCTCCTGCTCGATGAGGTTCATCGGGAACACCGGGGTCAGCATGTCCGGCGATACCGGCTTGCCGTCCGGCCCGAGCGGGGGAAGCAGAGGGGTCGGCAGGTCCGCCGCCAGGTTATACCACTGCCGCGGGATATCGCTTTCTTTCAACAGAATCTTTTGTTCCATGTCGTGGTCTCCAACCTAATTGTCCTGGGCGTGAAGTTGCGCACAGCAAGCCTTGGCCCGTCGAGGGCCTCCGGGTCCGGCGACGAGCCCCTCGGGCCGAACCTTCAGGCAAGACTGATAGCCCATCGTTCGGCAGTTGTCAAACCAAAATTCACCCCCCGGCAGTTCGGATTTCGCGCCGCCGCCGGCGGATGGACGCCGCAAGGCGGGTCTTTGCCTCCAAATCCGCCCTCCGAGGCGGACGTCCCGGGCGCGTCGGCGCCGCGCTCGATGTGACGATGCCGACGGCACGCTTACATTATCGGTCCGTGTCGCGCCAAGCACGACCGGGTTCTCCGCCCTGCCGCCTGTCCTGCTCATCGCACATGACCGGCTCACAAGTCGCTGTAAGCCACGAGCACACAGCCGGTACGGACAAAACATGAATGCCTGAGTTGTGGACCAAGGTCCGGATGCGGGAAAAGAGAGGTATTCTCCTATTGTGTGCGCCTCATTTGACCCCGCTTCAATTCGTCCTCCAGGCCGGTGCGAGAGAACAGCATGAGAGCCGTCCCCGAACGGTACCACGTACCATCCGCAGACGGAACTCCGCAGCAGACCCCTGCCGGGTTTGCCCGGGCGTCGGCATAACACTTGGAAACTATCTCAAAACGGCAACGTCATTCTGAGCGAAGCGAAGAATCTGGGCTGCGGACTTGAGCAACCTCTCCGGCGGCGGCCAGATGGTTCGCTTCGCTCACCATGACAAGTCAGAG
>CAYFUB010000320.1:0-4388 GCA_964346195.1 uncultured Pirellulales bacterium | reverse complement strand
GTGTATTCGCTTTGATGATCACCCCGGTCGCTGCAGTCAGCCTTATGGAACGCGCAGTCCATGAAGATCGACTCGCCGATCACGTTCTTCACATGGGTCTTGACCCAATAGCTGGTCTGGCTCTCGTTGATGCCCATGTTGTAGGCGATATCCAGGCGATGGCAATGCCCCGAGCCATAACGGCCGGACCCGCCGTCGTTGGGAATGTTCATGTTCCCATCCTGCAACTCGAGACCATCGCCATTTTCAGACCCGCCGGGGTCCAAGGACAGCACGACGAGCTTGACGCCTTGCGTGTGGGCGGGTTGGTACCAGTCCGCTCCCTGGTGGAAGGCCAGTCTGAGTTCCTTCCCCAACGCCAATGCCAGCACGCCGCCTCTGCTGTAGCCTCCCAAGACAATTCGTTTCACATTCTTAAAGTTATTGGTCCGCTGCTTGAACCATCCGATGTAGTCCGCTCTGTTCGCTGCCTTGTCGTCCAGATTCCACGGATAGCCGGGATGCGGGGCGATGACCAGCAGAGTGTTGCCCGGGTTGTAAGTATACCCGCGGGTGCGCCACTCCTTGATGATGTAGTAAGGCCAGCCGTCGCTGTGGACGTTGTATTCGCGCTCGTATTCTCCGGCCACAAACGGATCCTCGTCCGTCTTGATGGTACTTGCCGCCAGGTTCGGACCATACTTCCAGCCGGAGTTGCCGGTTGAGAAGAAGAACACGTTCTCGATTTCATCCGGAGAGGGCCGGTAATCCAGGCAGTTCACGCCGGGTTGCGCGGTCTCGGCAGGTTCGACGTTGTCGCAGTAGTATTCGAGGTAGCGCCCGCCGGTGGCGCTGCTCTTGACCTTGCCGGTCCCGTAGGGTCCCCAGAACTCGGCCAGATACCGCTTATAGGCCCCGTCTCCCGGATCTGCATTCGTGCGAAACATGGCCAGGTGCCCGTTGGGATTCGGGTAGTAGCCCCCGTTCCGCGCCTCGTACCAGGGCTTTTCGACAAGGTACCTGTACTGCTCATCCGGCGCGGGAGTGCCCCATCCCAAGCATGGCCGCGCGGACCAGTACGCTTCATTGCTCAGCGGCGATTCGCGGATCGTCCCGTCGTGGTCGAGGCGATAGGTGCTCAACTGAAAGGTAAAGCGCTCTCCACACGGCGGCGCATACCTGTCAACCACGAGATAATAGCGATCCGGTCCCACATAGCCAACCGAACTGCCGTTGATGTACAACCTGAACCCGCTGATGTTGGCGCGATCTCCTTCCCATAGCCAAATTAGTTGATGAACACCCCCAAAGTAGTGCAGGCTAAGAATCGGTGGCGCGAACGCCGCCTCTTCGCAGGAACCTTCGCAGATGCGATACTGGGCCCGGAACGGGTGCCCCTCGTCTCCCCCTGTGAGCGGCGGCGAGTTAAGCACGTGGCCATCCCAGTCCTCACGGGGATGGTTCGCGGTGAAAGAACCCAGTTTCCAGACGGTTCCCCATGCATGTCCTTCGGGAATACCTGTTCCTGAGTCTTCTGGGGGCTCCGTGTAGATATTGGAAGCCCAGCACTCCACGCGTACTTCTAGCGGCTCATCCTCGTGCACTGCGACAGTCCGGCTGTTCTCCCCACCCAGGACCGCAGCGATGTCCCAGTGCGTCTCGCCCAGCGGCTCAAAGTCGTGGCGCTCCATATCCTCGCCAGCCAAGCCGGCGTAGCAGTGGACCTCCTGATACTCATGGTCTACCTCGAACTCCAGGGCCTCAAGCTCTACAGGGATCACTGCTGCGTATCCCCCCATATCTCCGAAAGGGCCTCCCCCCGGCGGCGGCCAAAGGGGTATCCCACCCCGGGGTAGCTCCTCGGCGTCGGGGATGCCGTCGTCATTGCGGTCTGCGCCACCTCCAGGTGGCGGAGCGCCGCCGTGCTCGGACGCACCAGGCTCATCAGGGGCAAGGTCCGTGTCGTCGCGCACTCCATCGTCGTCCCTGTCCCCGGCGTCGGTGATGGGGCAGCCGCTGTTCTCGCGGGGACCGGCCACAGTGGGGCAGAGGTCTTGCACGTCGCGGGCGCCGTCGCCGTCCCGGTCGGGGCAGCCTGCAAGCCCAGGCAGACCATACTCTAGTGGGCAAGCATCGTCTCGGTCACGCACGCCATCGCTATCGTCGTCGGGGCAGCCCGCCTGCTCAAGCAGGCCTGGCTCATCAGGACAAGCGTCCGATGCATCCAGAATGCCATCGCTGTCGCGATCTCCCGGCGTGGGGCAGCCGTTCTGCTCCGGCAAGCCCGGTTCACGGGGGCAGGCGTCTGCGCTGTCAAGAATCCCATCGTCATCGGCGTCCGGACAGCCTTGGGCCCAATAAAGGCCCGGTTGATCGGGGCAGGCATCGGCACTGTCGCGGATATCATCACCGTCTCGATCATCTGCGCTAGGCACAGGACAGCCATGACCATCAGGCAAACCCGGCGTGTCCGGGCAGGCGTCATCGGCATCATGGACTTCATCGCCATCCCGATCCGGACATCCGCTCGCGGTCTGCGATCCCGGCTGGTCGGGACAGTCGTCAATATCATCAGACACGCGATCTTTGTCCCGGTCTAGCCTTTGGAGTGCCTCCACATTGATCGAGGCCTGACCACGCCTGCCCCGGGCGTTGAAGGCTCTGGCGGTCAGGGTGTGAGGGCCGAGCGAAGGGGGCTGCCAACGAACCAGCAGCGGGAAGGGAGAGGTGCCCCCAGACAGAGCGCTGGTCTGGGACTCCTGCAACTGGCCGTCTACCCACAGCTCGACGCGGACCACCTTGCCCTCGTCACGGGCGATGGACTGGACGGTCACTTCCTGCCCCACCTCCACCTGTTCCCCGTGGCGGGGTGAGTGGATCAGCACCAACGGCTTCGCCTCACCCCTGGGCCACAGGAAGAAGTAGCCCAATGCGGCCGCCACAGCCAAGACGAAGCACAGCCCCAGTAGAGCGGTCAATGGGATCAGGAACCTCCCTCGCCTTCTCGCTGGAGGCCTAGGGGCATATGCCGGCGGCGGCGCGGGGCTCACCACAGGCGGAGGCGGGGCATAGGCTCGCGGGGCGGGGGCCACCGGCAGGGCCTGGAAGCCGAGGAGCACCGCCTGTCCCAGGCCGATGACGTCGCCTTGTCGCAGCACCTGGGGTGCGGTGAGGCGCACCCCGTTGACGAAAGTGCCGTTGACACTGCCCAGATCCTGGATGATGAACTGTCTGCCATCCCAGGTCAGGCTGGCGTGGCGCCGGGAGACCTGGGGGTGGTTGACCACCACGTCGTTGCCCGCTGTGCGGCCGATGATGATGGCCGGCCTGGCCAGAGAGAAGCGTTGGCCGGGCCGGGGGCCCTGGCGCACGGTCAACTCAACCGAAGGCGGCTGCGAGCCTGTTGGGGGATATGCACTGGCCATTGTCTGAACCTCCTGTCCTTAGCCGAAGACATCGCAACCTTCGTTGCATGGGGCCACATCGAGCTCTGGCAACTCTGGTGTCATCACCGCTAGATTATGGTGGAGTCAGTGTCGTTTGTCCCCAAAGAAGCTTTCTAGTCATGGAGGGTCATTACCCAGACTCTTAGCAAGATATTGCGGTTCCGGATTGTACGCTCGCCGCCGCCTCCGGGGACGGGGACCTCATCCGCCGATAGGGTGTCATCGTCTTCAAAAAGCGTATCCCATTCGCTCCCGCGACCCGACCCCCAATCCACGTCCTGGATCTTGGCGCCAAAAGTCAGATCGTCGCCGTCGTCAAGTTGAACCGTGACGGAGTTGACGTCGGGAGCCCAATAGTGATTGGACGGACAGCCCCTCCCAAGACATGACGCCTGCTCCCTGTGGACCCAGTCGAAAATGTCCTGGATCTGATACGTCGCATTGTGAGACAGCCGGAAGCCATGGCGTATGTCGCGGTGGGGACAGCCACCCGATAGGATAGCGCAAACCGATGCGTGAAAGTCGAGTTCTTCCCGAGTATTTCCAGAAGCCCAGAAGGTACCCGAGATCGGCCCCACAGTGTCGTACTCGCGCTCATCCCCGCCGAGATTGCCAGTCTCCAGCGTCTGGAAGTGGACGCGCACGGTGCGCGGGCACGGCGGGCCTTCCACGATCAGGGTGTTGCTGCGAGGCGATTCCCGGTCGGGAACGAGGGTGGCGCCACTATAGGCTGTCATTTGGAATTCTAGCCTTTCACCGCAGGCGGGCAACAAACTACCGCGGAGTTCGTAGGAACGGACGTCACGACGGAAGCTGGTATAGAAGCTGCCATCAACGTACAGCTTGAACCCGTTAATCAGAGACTCGTCCCCATCCCATCGCCAGGTGAGAACCCGCATATAGGGGTCGCCGCCCCACGGCGGGCCAACCTCGGTGAGCAGGAGAAGCGGGGGGGCGAACGCC
>CAYFUB010000319.1:0-6771 GCA_964346195.1 uncultured Pirellulales bacterium | reverse complement strand
CACTCGTGCCGGATCTGGCCTTCGATGCTGATATTCTGGCCGCGAATGTCGAGGGAGACCCACTGCGGGCAGTAGTCCGCAATCTCAACGGTGGCCGTGAGGAACAGCGACTGGCGCACCTCCGTTCTCGGGAACAGCAGGTTGTCGTCCATGTATTGCGCCGCCGGCCCCGGGCTCTTGGTGTCCGGCAGGGGCGGGCCGCTCTCGGTTTCCGGCCAGCCCGTCGTGGTCCAGTTCAGCGTCGCCTCGATGTGGCTGCTCAGCCCAGGGTCGAGGACCCGGATCGTCAGGTCCACTTCCACGACCTTCTTGCCGTCACGGTCGATGGGCCCGTTGAAGAACCATTGGACCAATTGTCCCGTCTGCGGGTAGTAGTACCACGTGCCGTGATTGTACCCGGTCCCGGTCCCCCGGATAATCTCGCCGCTGCTGCCGAGATCGACGGTGAATTGGTCTTCCACGGCCAGCGCGGAACCCGAGCCCACTAACAGGGTTATCAGGGTAACAACGGCCACGTGCCTGCTGAACAGTTCCTTCAGCCTCATAACAGTATCCTCCCAAAGGTGACCTGTGTACAGTCCTTACGACTCCGTTACGAGTGGTCAGACGGCACGATGGGACCGGGGCCCCAAAAACGCACCATCTCGTGTTGGGGGCCCCTCCTCCAACGCCACACGTGGCGTTCGGGGGCCCTTCTGCCGGCGCACAGGTTTAGTTCACATCTTCCGTGTGGAATCGACCTGCGCGGCTCTGTTCTCAAGCAAAAAGTGCAGGTCCGGACGCAAAATCTTGCGCTTTTGCCTCGACCATCTCTCATCGCGTTGCTTTTTCCGGAATGGCACTCTATCACGAGTATGTCCCAGAATCAATCGAAATGTTATCGGACGACCGTTTCCGCCTTGCAGGGGCAGGTTCGGTAAGGGCGGGTTTTGGGCTCCCAAGCGCGTTATAGCGTGCTGAGGTCCCTTTGAAACCCGCCCCTACCAGGACGGTCGGCATGATTATGTGCCATATTCGCCCCTGCACGTAACGGATTTTCTGGACATTCATGCGACTTGACGACGGCCTTGGCCCCGCTCGGGAAAGCGACGAGCGGGGCCGCTGCACCCGACTGTGTTCAGGCCCGTCATCTGGCACAGGCAGGCTCGGGACCTGCCCCTACGGCGTCGGTTGACGTGACTACATGCCGGAATCACACCCTGCGAAGGACAGGCTTTGGCATCGCGATGCGGGTCACACCCGCGCGGGGGTGTATGACAAATTTGTGACAAATGCCCTGCATGTCATTGCGAGCCAGCCAGAGGCCGGCGCGGCAATCTCGACCCCTGACAATACGAGATTGCTTCGTCGGCCTGCGGCCTCCTCGCAACGACATCTCTCTTGTCCTGACCGCCACTTTTCCGTCGTACACCGCCGCCTGGGGTGTGGTCGGAATATGGTGGCGGCCCATACGGCTTTTGCACCGTTTCCGCGAACGCGTTCAGAGGGAACCCTCCCGTTTGCCGGGTGGCACCGCCAAACTCAACCTCGTTTGGCGGTGCGGCTTCGATTGGTCCCTCCGAGACCCCAGGGGCAAACAAGCTCGCCCGTCCTACCCTTTGTGGAGTCCGCCGCGCTCGCTGAATCGGCATCTCTGGGCTTCAGCGTTCAGCTCGATCTCGCCGCAGACCAGAACGTGCCCCCATCCTTGTGGCTGGTGGAATGTCAGACCCACGTTCTCTGTGCCAAATCCTATCTTGATGCCGACGTGCCCTTTGCACCTTCGGACAAATGGCGCGCGCCGCGGGTACATGGGCGCGGAACCCCGCCGTCGAACCTCCCACATTCCTGAACTCCCGCGCGTGCCGCCGGCCCGAGCGTGGGCTCCCTCGCCTCGGCATCACACGACCGCCCGGCAGGCCCACCCCTGCGCCGCACATCGGGGCTTGACGATGCCGTGCGTGGGCGGCCGGCGGCGCTGTAGTAAAAAACCTATTGCCAAACGCCTCGCTATCCCTATAATGCGTCATCGACGAAATCCCGGGCTGGACCGGAATCAGGAAGATCACGACCCTTTGGAGACGATATCCATGGAGCAAACCGCCGAGTTGCAGGTGAACCTGTTTGGGGGGCAATTGCCCTCGATGGAGGAGATTCGAACGCTCTCTCATACCGTACATGCCAGCGAAGTCAACCAGCACAAATTCGCCGAGCAGGTGGAACAGAACCTGGGCAGCACGTCGGGACTGGGGGCCCTGGAGGCGGGGATAGGGCTTTTTATCCTCGGCCGGTACCGTGAGGCGCTGGCGAAACTCCAGAAAGGACAGGACTGCAAGGAGAAGTACCTGTACCTGGCGTTCGCTCAGCGGCGTCTGCGGAAGTACGACGAGGCGATCCAGAGCCTGCAGCGGGCGAAGGACGCCGGCGCCGAGGCGATGAATGTGAGCCTGGAGAAGGCGGCCACGCACCGGCATGCCGGCAATCTGGGGGCGGCGGCCAAGGAAATCAAGGCCTGCTCGAACTTTGAGAACGTCAGTGCCGAGTACCACTATCAACTGGCCCGTCTGCAGGAGGTCCAGGGCGAGTACGACAAGGCGATAGCGAACTACAAGACGGCCCTGGAGCTGGCCCCCACGCACCAGCGGGCCCTGTTCCACCTGGCCTACCGCTACGACCTGTCCGGACAGGAGGAGGCGGCCATCGAGCACTACAAACGGGTGGTCACAAGCTCACCGATCTACGTCAGCGCCCTGCTGAATCTGGCGGTGCTTTACGAGGACCGTGCGGAGTTCGACAAGGCCGGCGCCTGCATCGATAAGGTGCTGGAGTGCCATCCCAATCACCCGCGGGCGGTCCTGTTCCACAAAGATGTGGAGAGTTCCAAGACCATGGTTTATGACGAGGAGAAAGAGAAGAAAAGGAGCCGCAAGAACCAGATTCTGGAGACCCCGATCTCCGATTTCGAGCTCTCGGTTCGCAGCCGCAACTGCCTGCGGAAGATGAACATCCGCACCCTGGGCGACCTGCTCAACATCACCGAGGCGGAGTTGCTTTCCTATAAGAACTTCGGCGAGACCTCGCTGCGCGAGATCAAGGCGATTCTCGAGCAGAAGGGCTTGCATCTCGGCCAGGCCCTGGAGGACAAGCAGTTCCAGACGGAACCCGCTCCCGAACAGACCATCCCCGAGGACCAGAGCCTGATGAACAAGCCCGCCGATGAGCTGCAACTGTCGGTGCGGGCCCGCAAGTGCCTGCAAAAGCTGAACATTCGCACGCTGGGTGAGCTGGTCCGTACCACCGATGCGGAGCTGCTGGGATGCAAGAACTTCGGGGTGACGAGTCTGAACGAGATCAAGAGGATGCTGGCCGGCTTCGGTTTGTCTTTGAGGACGCTCGATTAGGCCGGACAATTGTGCGGAATGTCTTTGCTGAATCGCGATAAGCCGCTTTCGGGCCCCGGCAAGAGATGGTTCGTGCGCCGACTGACAGCCCTGTGGCTGTGGTATGGCGCTCTCATCGTCACGAGCCTGATCATTTTGGTCGTGCTCTTTCACGGCTGCGAGCGCCGCGCGATCATGCAGCCGACCCCGCAAATGGAAGCCGCACCGTCGTACTGGGTGCGCGTGCTGCTCCTGGCCGGCGCGGTCGAGTGTACGGTCGAAGTCCCCTCGGCGTTTCAGGTGGTTCGACCCGGGTTGGGGTCCGAGGTTCAGGACGGACAGCCTCTCATGGTGTCGCCGCACGCCGCGACAAGGGTCAGCCTTGCCAGTGGCCGGCTCGTGCTCGGCGCCGTGTCTGTTGCAGAGAATGAAGTGATTATCAGCCCTCAACAGCCGTACGTTTTCACCCTGAACGGCCAGGACTACCGTGGTAAACTGAAACTCATTCTGAACCGTGACGGAAAGACGTTCGACGCCATCAACCTCGTCCCTCTGGAGCCCTACCTGGCGGGCGTGGTAGGCGCGGAGATGCCGAATTATTGGGAGCCGCAGGCCCTGCTGGCTCAGGCCATCGCCGCGCGCACCTATTGCCTGTACGTCAAGAACCGTTTCGGCGTGAACCGCCACTGGGATGTCAGCCAAACGCAGGCAAACCAGGTCTACGGTGGCATCGGCGCCGAGTCCGCCCGGACCTGGGACGCCGTGAGCAGCACGCATGGCAAGGTGCTGATGGCCAAGGGACCCCACACGGCATCCCGCGTCGACCCGAGCCTGATGGACCGTGGACTTCTTCCCGCATATTATAGCTCGGTTTGCGGGGGTCATACGGCCGACAGCCAAGACGCCTTTGGCGATCCAGGCCAGACGCAGGATTTTGCCTCTTCGCTGAAAGGCGTGCCCTGCCCGTACTGCAAGGAGGTGGCCAAGCTGTCGTTGTTTTTCTGGCCGATGGTCCAGTTCGACCGCGAGACGGTCACCAGACAATTGGTGAACCGATATCCCGGCCTGGCGACACTCGGGGAAATCAGGGAGTTGCACGTCGCCGAGAGGCGTGACTACGGACGGTTTTCCCGGGCGACCCGAGTCAAGCTCGTCGGCGCGACGGGCCGGACGGATACCCTGCGCGGCGAGGACCTGCGTCTGACCCTCGACCCGACCGGACGCAAGGTCAGGAGCACGGTCTGTCAGATTGTCCCATGGGGCAACGGCTGGGCGTTCTTGTCCGGCAGAGGCTGGGGCCATGGCGTCGGCATGTGCCAGTACGGCGCCGAAGGAATGGCCCGCTCGGGCAGCGACGCCGAAGCCATCCTCCAGTACTATTATCCAGGCTCTGAAATCGTGAGCATCTATTGAGAAATCAGACTTATCCGGTCCTGGCGCACCCGCTGGCTCCTGGGGCTCTGCCCCCAAAGCCCGGGCATTTGTCGCCTTGGGCCAAAAGCATGGCGGAAGCGTTCGGCTTGCCTCTGGGTGTGGATGGTCGTTGTAGTCTGGGCCTTGTTCTTGTGCCATGCCATTGGCGAAAAGCGGAGAATGTCGGAGGCCCGCCGACAACGTCCCCGGTCGTTGGGCACCGCTGAGCCCGAAAGTACACAAGAACTGAATGACACGGATTAGGAAAAATTCTTGCGCGGTGGGCTCTGTCATCCTGAGGCGAAGCCGAAGGATCTGGCCCGCGGATGAGACGTTTCTCCCGTTCGTAGGCCAGATCCTTGGGCCCCCAAACGCAATCATTCGCGTTTGGGGAACCCCTTCACTGCGCTGCGCTTCGTTCAGAGCCTGCCCTGAGCGGAGTCGAAGGGATGACACACCGCGCACGAATCAATCAGAATCCGGATGAGCCGGAAATCGGGAATCGTAAGTCACAAATTGTACATGGAGCCGGTGCCGGTGTCCCATTTTGAGATTTCGCACGCCGATCCTCATTGTGCCGCCCGGCGCGGCGTTCTGACGACCGCCCATGGACCGGTCCAGACGCCGGCTTTCATGCCGGTGGGCACAGCGGGGGCCGTCAAGGGAATTACGCCCGACCAGCTCAAGGCCACGGGCGCCCAGATCGTCCTGGCCAACACATACCACCTGCTGCTGCGGCCCGGGGTCGAGGTGGTCGAGAGCCTCGGAGGACTGCATCGGCTCATGGCCTGGGACCAACCCATCCTGACCGACAGCGGCGGCTATCAGGTCTTCTCACTCAGCGCCCTGACCCGTATCGACGAGGAGGGCGTCGAATTCGCCAGCCACATCGACGGGGCCCGTGTCCATCTGAACGCGGAGATTGCCACCAACCTCCAGGTCCGCCTGGGCGCCGACATCATCATGTGCTTCGACGAGTGCACGCCGTACCCCGTGGAGAAAGCCCGGCTGGAAAAAGCCGTGGCGCGAACCATCGAGTGGGCGAAGCGATGCAAGACCGCCTACCAGAGGAGTTTCAAGTTTGAAGTTTCAGGCGTCGAGCAGGGAGAGACAGGCGCTTTCGAGGCTGGAGGCGGCAGTCTGAGGACTGCCGGCGCCTCCGGCCCCCAGCCTCCAGCCTGTTTCCCGTTGCTCTTCGGCATTATCCAGGGCGGGGTCGATCCGAAGCTGCGCCGCTGGTGTGCCGAGCAGATCGTCGCCCTCGGCTTCGACGGGTACGCGCTCGGCGGCCTGAGTGTGGGCGAAGGCCACGACGAGATGATCAGGACGGTCCGGCACACCGCCCCGCTGCTGCCGGCCGACCGCCCGCGCTACCTGATGGGCGTCGGCACCCCGGCCGATATCCTGGCGGCGGTCAGGGCCGGGATCGACATGTTCGATTGCGTCCTGCCGACAAGGAACGGCCGCAACGCCTTCGCTTTCACCGAAAACGGCCCCCTGCGGCTCCGCAACAACGCCCATGTTGACTCGACCGAGCCGGTCGAGGCGGGATGTGAATGCTACGGCTGCCGCCATTTCACGCGGGGGGCCATCCGCCACTTTTTCAACTGCGGCGAGATGCTCGGACCCATCCTGCTGTCGATCCACAATCTGACCTTCTACCAGAGGCTGATGTCCAACATTCGCACGCACCTCGAACGCGGCGACTTCGCCGCCTGGGCCGCCCGCGAGTTCGAAAAACACGCAAGGAACGATAAACAACAGTAGGCCCCCCCTTTTCGACGCAGATGCGACTGAATTTCGCGCCAAGCCGTGCATAACAGGCAACACTTCGTGCAACGTCGTCATCTTGAGCGAAGTTCGTCATGACCGAGGGCGGCTGCCCGGCGACGAAGCCCCGGTCGCGCAGTTTCGAGGGGTGCGGCCGGAATATAGTGGCGGTCCTTACGGCCCTGGTGGCGTTGGCGCCCGGGAGGTCCGCTCCGCGACAGAGCGCTTC
>CAYFUB010000318.1:0-13247 GCA_964346195.1 uncultured Pirellulales bacterium | reverse complement strand
TATGGACAAGAGGCACCTTCCCTTCGCGGCCAGATGTCTCGACTGCGCTGACGCTTCGCTCGACATGACAGACTAGGCAAGATATCTGTATTACCTACAAACATGACACGCACCCCTGTCTTACTGTTTACTCATCTTTTACTTTACGGATATCGGAGGTAGAGTATATTATGGAGATCGAGAGGGTGGACGTGGAAATGCCTGCCGGAGTCAGGCAAGCCGCGGTGGAAAGAGGACCCGCGGCTGCAAGCACCAGTTGTCCGGTGAAAAAGTCAGTGAGATATCGAATCGTGAACCAGTGGAAAGTGAAAGACAGGGAACCAGAGGAACTGTATAAGGAGACAAAAGATGAGTAATAGAAGAATGGTCGTTGGCATGTGCGTTATCGGTATCGGTTTGTTTGTCGCGGGATCGGCGCTGAGAGTGTCGCAGCCCGCCAGCGCCGGGGTGTTGAGTTCTGAGATGATGACGGCCCTGACGGGAAGTTGCCCCACCTATAGCTGTACAACGTCGGCGCCGGGCACAGAACGTGACTGCAGGTTGTGTCGCGCCGGGTCCAACGGCTGGTACTATCGGTACTTCGATTTCGACGCCCCCTGGCCCGGGTACTGGGGAGGCCTGATATGTGAGACCACTTCCACGCCGGACAGCCAATGCGAGGACGATAGTGGATTTCGCTGCGGCGGCTATGAACCCGGGACCGGCATCTATTGGTGGTACCAGGTTCCCGACTGCACGGGAATCCCCGACAAGCAGACTAAAGCATTTACCTACGTTCCCCACGCGACGGGAGATCCCTGCAGCTAAGCGGAGGGCCGGTGGTGTCACCGGCCGTAGATTTCATGTTCGCCTCATCCGGCCCGGCCGCCACGGCGTGGTTCGCAAGGGCATCGCAGCGGCAGTCCCGCGACAGGAAATTCCGGCCGCTGTGTGCGGCGGTGTGGCGGCCGGGCCGAGTCCCTGGGACAGGCAGGTCGTTTGGGTCTGGTGAAGCGAGTTCTCCGGACGCCGTATGGCCTTCGACGGGAGATAGTTCGTATGATCATGAGGATACTTTTGACCGCCGGGGTAATCTGCCTGACCAGCGCAACTGGCGGCGACGTTCGCAGCGTGACCACTGGCACTGCCGGTGTGGAACCAAGAGATCTGCTGGGCGTCCTGGAGAAGGGTTACGCTTCGGCCAAGAGCGTTTTGTCCGACGTTCGCATCGTCTATGTGGAGGAAATGGCGGTGAGTTCGGACGGCGAGACCCCGGCGGCCCCACATCACGAAGCGGTGTCCCGCTGCTGGGCTGCCTATTTGCAGAAATCCGGCCGGGAGGGTGTCTTCACGCTCGGTTTCGATCCGGAGTCTGCCACGGAAGAGATGATATCTGACACAATCTTGGCGAACACGGGCGGCACGGCACCCTACCACCTTTTCGACGGTCGATACTACCTGGATTACCTCGGTCCCGCGGGGGACGAGGATGTAGAGGCTCCGCGGGGACGCGCCCGGTACTATGCCGGGACGCAGGGGCTGCTCGCCTCGGGAACAGGACCGGTCAAGTTCCTGGGATTACGGCCGCGATGCATGCCTGATGACGTCCTGAGAAGCCCTGACGTTACGGTGGACACGGCGCCCGAGAGCGTCGGGGGCTTGCTGACCTACCGAATTGTCGCACCCGTGCGCGTAAATCAGGGGTCGTACCTCATGTCTTACTGGCTATGCCCCGAACGCTCCTGCCTGCCTGTCCGGGGCGAACTCCGTGACCTCAACGGCAGTCTGCTGAAACGCGTGGAAACCCTGGACCTCATTCTGCTGGACAACGGCACCTGGTTTGCGAAGGAAGTCGTGCAGAAGGACTACCTGCCCGTTCTCGGGCAAACGGCGGAAATCGGCACTTCACGCTGGGTTCTGAAGGATATCGAGCAGAAACCCGACGTGGAAGAAGAGCGCATCTTCAATACTTCCCCCTCACGTCTTCCCACGGGTGTACGCGTGCACGATGCCGTAAGCGGTTTGCAGTATTTCGTCAACGAAGGAACTATCAGCGAACACCAGATCGACGCGATTGTGAAAGAGACGATCGGCCGGGTAGCAAGCGATATGCCGGAGTTGTGGGAGACGGACGCCAACAGGCCGCGCGACGTGCCTGTTGCCGGGGGGGCGGGGAGTTCCTTCTTGCCTTCTCACGAAAACATTTTTGCCGCGGGGGGACCCGCCTCTTCCGGGCCGCGGCAACCAGGAGGCCCGGCGGCGTGGCTGATGATGGCGGGCGCCGGAGTGCTCGTGGGAACGATTCTGGCGTTCATTGTGTACACTCGATGGGGAGGCAATCATCGATATGTCGGTACCGGAGAATAGTCAGCACGCAGGTGGGAGCACGGCGGGGGCGCGAGCTTCCAGGCTCGGCCTGCTTCTGTCGTCAGCGGTTATCCTGGTGATGTCGGGTGCGTCCGGCGGAATGGCGCAGCACTCGGGCCGCCTGGAGAGTTGGCAGGCTTGTTGTGGAGCGGCGTGCCTGCGAACCGTTGCGGGTCTGCTCGGCAGGGAAAGGTCACTCGCCGAGATCCGCGCCCTTCTGGACCTCAACAGCACGGGTGATGTGTCGCTGGCGGAACTGGTGAAGGCGGCGCAGAGCATGGGGCTGTTTGCCGTCGGTCTTCGGATCAGAACAGACCAACTGGAGCAGTGTGTCGTTCCTCTGATAGCCCACCAACCTCCGAACCACTTTGTCGTATTGTTGGGACGAGGCAAAGGCAGGGGCGTGTTCATCATCGATCCGCCACACACATGCCAGCCGATGACCTCGGAGGAGCTGGAGGCACGACGCCATTGGGACGTGATGGCGGTATCGGCAAACCCGCTGCGAACGGATGGTTTGCCGCCGTGTCACACCGACCAGCATCCGCAGACGCAGTATGCGGAAGCTCGGACCTATGGTCCTCTGCAGTTCGATAACATGCACTGGCATTTCGGCGAAGCGGCCCCGGATGCGAAGCTCGAACACGAGTTCACCTTCCGCAATACAGGGAACGCGCCCGTTATAATCGACAAAGTCCACCCGCGATGCTCCTGCATAAGTATCAAGGAGTTCTCCAGCCCTGTGGAGCCGGGGCGGCGCGGATCTGTCTCCATCGTCTTTCGTGCGGGCACCGCCGTCGGACAGAAATCGGAGAGGGTCCTTGGTACTTTCCACGGGGACCACGGCAGCCAGATGTTCGTGTTGGCAGTGAGCGGTACCGTGTCCAGGAACGGTGAATTGCGGCTAAGACCCGACGAGATTCGCTTGCCGGAAATGGTCGCGGGAACGGCCGTGAGCCGAATGGTTACCCTGATTCGTATTGGCGCCGAACCGCTTGACCTGCGCGACATTCGAGCCAACGGCACAATGGTATCGGCGGACGTTCTCGATCCCGTACCCAATGCCCCTGAGGCCCAGATACGGGTACGGGTGGCAGCGGGGCATCGGTTGGGTCCGTTCGAGGAGCTGGTGACGTTTTGCACGGGCGCCCCGGAGCATCCGGAGGCCACGCTCCGTGTCCGTGGCAACGTCGTCTCTCCCGTCGTCAGTGAACCATCGGAGCTGTTCCTGGGACTCCTGCGGGGCCCCGGAAGCCTCCAGGCAACTGCGACTGTCAGGAGCAGGATGGGGACTCCCTTCGAAATAGTGAGTGTTCAGTCGACTCTCGCCCAGATTACCGCCTCGGCCATGCCACTGGACGATCGAAGTTCGATCTGGCGGGTGACCTTGACAGAAGAGGGCACGCTGTCACCAGGCGTGCTGATGGGCGAAATTCTGGTGGCGACCGACGATGCCCGTGTGCCCGCCCTGCGCATTCCGTATGCGGGCCTCGTGGCATCCCACGCGGCAACGGGCGCTGCTGCGCTGGCGGAGAGGGCCGCAGGGGATGACGGTTAGCTGGGCGACGGAGCGTCCCCTGGCGTTCTGAGATGCTCGTACTCGCGATACAGACAGGAATCTCAGGACCAAGAAGATGTGATTCGCGTTCGGAAAGACTCTGGCGCGGATTGCGGCCGTCTCCTTGCCTGTCGATGTCACTTCGCGAGACCCCCACTTGCATTTGCACTGGCTTGCGATTACAGTACGGCGCGTGCCCTGACAAATGACAAGGAGGATCAGAAAATGAGGATTGCACACGTCAAACACTCTGTGATTGTACTGTCGTTGGCTGTTTGTGGCGGCGTGGCGGCGTTCGCGGGCGACGCGCGCGCCGCCGGAAGAATGCCGGAGACCTCGAAGATGAACGTTCTGTTCGTCATCGTCGAGGACTGGAACGCGGGCACACCGGGCTGCTACGGCAATCCCATCTGCAAGACGCCGAACCTGGACCGCTTCGCCGCCAGCGCCGTCCGGTTCGACTCGGCCTACGTGCAGGCCGTCTGCTGCAACCCCTCGCGCAGCTCGTTCCTGACCGGTTTGCGTCCGCTGACCAGCCGGGTCTGGAACAACGGCCAGGAGATGGACAAGGCCCTGCCACCCGGCACGGTCACCCTGCCGGAGTTGCTCAAGAAGAAGGGCTTCTACACCGCCGTCATCGGCAAGTTCTTCCACAGGGTCGAATACGCGGAGAAACAGTTGCTCGCCTTCGACCGGATCGAGAGCTATGGCAAGCCCCCAGGATGGGAGGGGCCCGGCCCCATTTTGACGTTTCCGCCGGTCAAGCGTCCGCGGAGAGACCCGGCTCCCAAGGACAGAAACAGCCGGGAATACCGCGAGTGGCGCGCCCGGAATTCCGACCGCTATGGCGATTCGGGCCTCGAACCCGAAGAAGAGGGCGACTATCGCAACGCGCAGATCGCCTGTGCGCTGCTGAAGGAGTTTGCGCAGACGAAAAAGCAGTTCTTCCTCTCGGTTCATCAGTCGCGTCCGCACACGCCGCTCGTTGCACCGAAGAAGTACGTGGATATGTATGGGCCGGCGCAGATTCCCGAGCCGCCGGCGCCGCCCGATGCGGACAGCAGTCTCTATCCACGGCGCGTGACCGTCGGCAACCCGGACATCTTCATGAGGCGGCAGCCCACGCCGCAAGAGGTCACGGAGGCCATCGCCGCGTACTATGCCTGCGTGAGTTTCGTGGACAGCAACATCGGCATGATTCTCGATGGACTGGAGAAGCAGGGTCTCGCCGACAACACCATCGTCTTCATCATGGGCGACCACGGCTTCCATCTGGGCGATCATGGCTTCTGGTCCAAGTACTCGATGCTCGAGGAGACCCGGCGGGCGCCGTTATGGGTGCGCGTCCCGGGCGCGCCGGGCAACGGCCGGGCCTGCCGCGAGTTCGTGGAGTTCGTGGATCTCCTGCCCACCGTCGGCGAGCTCGTGGGCCTCGACCTGCCAACCAATCTCGAGGGACTGAGTTTCGTGCCACTGTTGGCCAATCCGAATCAGCCCTGGAAGAAAGCGGTCTTCATGGTGGAGAACGAGAACAACCAGGTCGTGCGCAACCGCAAGTTCAGCTACCTGGAGTTCAAGAATGGACCGGTCCCCGCGGCGCTCTTCGACCTGGAGAAAGACCCGTGGGAAACGGTCAACCTGGCGGATGACCCGGCCTACGCAAAGACCCGACAGGAGATGGCTGAGCTATTGAGGGCCGGCTGGAAAGCCGCCCTGCCCTAGCATGGGCATCCTGCCGATGAAGGGTCCCCAAAACGCCGTCTTCGCGTTGTGCGAGCCCGATCTCAGGGCCGTCATGGCCCTGTAAAATCATCGGCACTCCACGACGGGTGGCATCGTCAAGGCCGAAGGCCTTGGCGATGGTCCTACGCACAAGAAGATCGTCGGGTGCCATGTCCACGCTTGCGTGGACATGCGGAACTGTGCCAGGAGAAAACATGCTTACGCGAGCGTAAGCATGGCACCCGGCCCACGGGATGCAGCCCTATAAGAAAGACAGCATTTTCCGCTTTATGCGGATTGTGATTAATCTGTGCGAGGCACGTCATCCTGAACGGAGCGCAGCGTAGCGAAGGATCTGGGCCGCGCAAGTAGGGAACTCCCCATCGCAGGCCAGATCCTTCGCCTTCGGCTCAGGATGACGCGCCCCCTGCCGCGCACGAATCTTCCATAATCCGAATTACAGGCTGCTACTTCACCTCCAACTCGAAGCTCTCCGAGTGGCTGTTGAACTCCGGGGCGTACATGCATTGGATGGTTGCGATGCCGGTCTGGTACTGGCCCCGGTGCTGGATGCGCGTGCTGTACTCGAAGACATAAACGCCCTTCGGCAGGTAGTCCATGAAGAAATGCGTGGCCGTGTCGCGCGTGCTCTCGTAGTACGCCAGGCCGTCCTGGTAGCGATAGCGGCTCAGGACGTTGACCGGCTCGGTGCCGCTGCCCCGCTGGTCCTTCATGTGGACGTATTCCATATCGCGGTCCACGCGCAGCTCGATGCGCACGACCAGCTCGTCGCCCACCGCCAGCGGGCCGTCGACCGCATACAGGACCTGGCCCTCGGCGGTCATCGTTTTGACGAACAGGTCCTTCTTGAGCTGTAACGGCGTGCCCTCATAGGGCGTGACCTTGCTCATATCTTCGAGATACTGCCAGTGCACGGCGCCCCAACTGACGCCGGAGTCGATCTTCTTGACCGTGATCTGGCCCATGGTGGGGATAATCTCGTCACGCACGAAACGCTCCTCGTAGAAGCCCGTCCCTGCCTCGACCACGTCGGGCTCGATCCATACCCCGCCCAGCGCGACCTCGACCAAAGCATCCGAGGCCAGCATGTCCGCGCCACGCAGGAGCAGAGCGTAGATGGCATCGGCCGTCGCCTTCGTGGTCTTCCAGTCCTGCGTCTGTTTCTGCTTGAGCAGCCAGACCCGGCAGTCCTCGACGGCTTGCGCATCGCCCGCGACCTCGTCGAAGGCCTCGATCATCAGGGCCTGCGTCTCGATCGGGGCGCGGTGCCACCACCAACTGCGTTCGGTGTCGCGCCAGAACATGCCCATTTCCTCATTCGTGACGCTGAACTCGCGGATCGACTGCATGATCGCCGCCGGTGTCTGCTGATCGCCGAAGCGTTTGAGGGCGATGGCCAGGTGGGCCTGGGTTTGTCGCCACTGGGAGAGCCAGTATTGACGGGCCTGGCCGAGCCAGTAGTCCCGAGCCCCCAGATACTGGGCGGCTATCGGGCTGTCGGCCAGGAAGAAGCTGCGGCCGTACAGGTAGAAGGCAACGGTCGGACTGAGATGGTTCTCGTCCTTGTCGCTGTGCGCGAGAATCCAGCGGTAGCGCTCGTCCATCCATTTGTCCAGCGCGTCCAGGGCCTTGACCGCGCAACTGACGTCAATCTGGGAGACGCCGAGGTGCCGCAGCCGCCCGAAGCCCGTGGCGATGTAGAGCGTGATGTACTCGTTGCCGCGACAGCCCGGGAACCACGGCCACAGACCATCGGCGTACTGCATCTGCTTGAGCTTGAACAGGGCGCGGGAGGTCTCGTCGTTGAGCCGGTTCTCGTCGAACAGGATGCCCACGTTCTTGCGAGCCTCAGATTCGCGCAGCGCCTGGCGGACCCACGGGGTCTCCTCCAGAGCCACGCTCTTGAGGTCCTCATTCTTCTCCAGCGGACTGTCGAGGGCCGGCGTAGCCTTCCACTGGTCGAAGATCCGCCGGATTTTCGGGTCGGAGCCGGCGATGTAGGAAGCCAGCGTATTGGCATAGAGCCGGTTGAAGATTTGCTCGCTGCACTCATACGGGTATTCCATCAAATAAGGCAGGGCCATGACCGCGTACCACGCCGGCTGCGAGACCATCTGCACGGTCAGGCTCTGGTGGATCAGGGTATCCGACTGGTCTGACTCCAGCAGCGTCGCGAATTCGAATTCCTTTGTCTGCGGGCCCCGGATGGGCAGCGGCAGGGACTCCGTCACGAGAATCCTTCGGCTCAGCACCGGCAGATAGCCTTCCTCGCCGTCGCTGAGCCGGGTCGTCGCACCCACGGCGCGGTAGGTGAGGAACTCGCACCCGTCGGGCACGGCCAGCCGCCACGAGAACGTGCGGGACTCCTTGCTGGGAACGTCGAAGTCCTGCTCCGGCGCCAGATTGTCCAGGGCCTCGTCACGCGGCTCCAGCGTCCGGGCATCGGCCAGCGTGAGGCTCACCTTGCCCGTCTGCCGGGCGGCGGATTGGTTGGAGACCTTGACCGTGAACTCGATGACGTCGCCTTCGCGAACGAAGCGTGGCGGATTCGGCTCGATCATCAGGTCCTTGGCCGTCACGGTCGTGCCCGTCAGGAAGCCGCTGCGCATCTGGCTGTCATGGGCAAAGCCAAGGAACCGCCACTCGGTCAGCGCCTCCGGCATGGTGAACTCGATCCGCACCACACCCTCGGTGTCGGAAACGAGGTGCGGGAAGAAGAACGCGGTCTCGTTGAGATTGGTGCGCGCGGAGACCTGGCTCAGGTCCGGACCGGGCTCGGGCTCGGTCGTATCTGTCCCGGTCTTCTCCGGTTCAGAAGGGGCAGCGTCGGGGGCCGGGACCGGGCTGGCGCTCTCATCACCGTCTCGGGTACGTGCGGCGGGAACGCTGGCCCCGCCTTCGGCAAAGGGGGGATTCACATACCAGTAGCGGTATGTCCAGATGATGTCATCGGGGAAATGGCGGTAAGAGAGCGTCACGGATTTGTAGCCCGTGTCCCAGCCGCGCAGGACCGTTCCGAACGGCAGCATGCTGTTCTCGAACCGGCTGCTCAAGCGCCTGCTCTCCCGGCGGAAGCCCGCGAAACCGTGCGGCCAGTCATGCTTGAGATACTGGTCGAGGGAGGCGTCATACATGCCCGCCACCATCTCCGCGACGGCCTTCGCGGCATCGGGTCCGGTGATGATCGCGGTCCACGTCTCCTTTTGTCCCGGCTCCAGCAGCGACCGGAAGTGCTCCCACTGCACCGTCAGTTGCTTGTTGGTCCAGGGCACGTCCACGATCCGCTCATTGATATACGCCCGGTTCTCGCGCACGTATGTGACGCGCAGCGTGAACCCGCCGCGCATGGCCTCGGTGACATCCTCCGTTATGACCTCCTGCGTCCGGTTCGGGTCGGTCCACCACGCTTGCAGAACCTTGCCGGCGCACTCCAGCTCCACGTAGGCCCGGCCGCTGTCGTAACCCGTGCCCCACAGGGCCAGCAACGATTCGCCCGGCTCCACCGACCAGCTCGGTGCGGCAAAGTGGTTGGGCACACGCACGCCGAAGTGGCTTGCCTGCGGGTCCACCACATGAATCGTCTGCCGCGCGGCGACCGGCTTGCCGAAGCGGTCCTGACTCTGGAGCTCGGCGCGATAGATGCCGGCATTCAGAGTCACCGGGAGCGTGACCCAGCCCTGAGCATCGGTCTCGAAATCCTTCTCCACAACGAGGCCGGCCAGTTCCCAGGTGTCCGGATTCGACGCATCCGGCAGCGGCTCCCCGTTGGCGCCGAGGCCCCGCCAGATCCAGGACGAGCCAAGTTGAGCGCGGACGACTTTATCCGGCTGTTTCAGGGCATACACTCGGACAGTACCTGCGGCCGGTTCGGGCTGGCCGTCGACGGACTGGGTCGTGACGGTCAATTCCACTGCCTTATCCGGCGTCTGCCAGGCATCGGCCGAAAGGCCGGCCTGCAAGGCGGTGTACCCGGCGCGCACGGTGCGGTCGGCCGAGCGGGTCTCGCCCGTCGTGTCCGTCACGTCGGCGTGGACCTGGAGCTCGAAGATCGGCTCGTCTTTCTCCAGTACGGACAGGTCCGGCTTGGCCGTGAACTGAACCGCGAACGAGCCGTCGGACTCGGTGACGGCCTCGCCGTGAGCAATAACCTGCGCCTGGCCCGTCGTGTAAATCCACCGGGTCCACCACCGCCAGGGCGGGAAGCGCACCTGACGCGTCACGCGCCATTCGATGTGGGCCCCGCCGATGGCGGCGCCGGTGTACGCCATGGCCTGACCCGGCACCACTACTTCGGTGTCGAGCCGGGGCGCTTCTGCGGGTGGCTCAAGCTGCACACGGAACTTGGGCCGCTTGTACTCCTCTACATTGAAGCTTGCAGAGCCACGGGGGCCACCTTCGACCGACAAGGACATCCGACCCATCAAGCGGTCCCGCGGGGCCGTGAAGCTGCCACTGAAGGAGCCGTAATCGTTGCTCAGGTGCGACTGTTGGGCAATCTCCTGGCCGTTCACATCCCGGAACACCACCGTCAGTTGCTGCCGGCTCAGAGTCTGATAGCTCTTGCCCACCGTGTCCGTGCGGATGCAGATCCCTTTGTAATGGATGGTCTGACCCGGACGATAAAGTGATCGGTCCGTGAAGAAAACGCTCTGCCGCTGCGGTATCGGATCATTATATGGGGGACGAGTCGCGTAGGTGCTCGCGCCGGCCACCCTGTCGCCCCCATGTTCCGCCACAATCAGGAAATACTCGTACTTGTTCCCGGAGGCGAAACGGAACAGGCCGCTGCCGTCGGATTGAGTCTGGTCGGCCGGCTCGTATCGGTGACTCGTACTGTTATACAGCCAGCGCGTGACCGCCGCGCCGGCAACAGGCTCGCCGGTCCTGGCGTCCAGCACGAACCCTTCGACGGTACCCTCCCGGCCCAGGCTGCGCACGACCAGCGCCAGATCGCTCACCCAGACGGACGCGGTGCTGACCTGGTTATCGCTCTCGGCAAAGGAAGGATCGTGGCTGGCGATGATGACGTAGAAACCTTTCGCCAGACCCTGGGGCGCCGGGAGCCTTTCGGTCCGCGACTGATAATCGGGCGTGGCGGGCAACTGGGCGCTCCACTGGAGAGCCGGCTCAACGGCGAGCAGGGTCTTCAACTCGCTCTCGTTGATGGACCGCCAGCCGGACTGGACCCCATCATCGGCGGAGAGTGGCACCGCGCGGAAGTAGACCCTGGTCACGTTGCGATAGGTGACTTCGATATCCGGCCAAGGCTCGTTCCACACTCGCTCGGTCTGGATCGAGGCGGATTTGGCCTCGATCTGGCGAATCAGGTTGTAGCACTGGATGCCGCCGATGCTTGCGGGATAAGTGTCCCAGCCCTGCGTGGCCAGGGTGTGTGCCTGGACGCAGTCGCCCTGGGTGCGCAGCGTCCGGGCCCACTCGTAGAGTCCCCGGGCGGCGAGCTCGTGGCCTTGCCACTGGTTCACGAAGCGCTCCAACGCCGCGACGTATAGCTCGGCCTTGTCCGGGCCGAGGGCCTGGTTGTAGCCGAACGTCAGCCGGGACAGGTCGGCGTCGATGAACGCCGATTTGTCCTTGTCGTCCTGGTGGAAGGCCAGCAGGTCCTGATAGAGCAGAATGGCCTTGAGCTTGGCAGATTCCGCGTCCGAGGTCTCGGGCCGCCACTGGAGGAACTCCGGCACGGGCGCGAAGATGGGACTGTCCGCCATGATTTCGAAGCTCTCCTGCGGCCGGGCCCCCGCCTGCTCGCCGGAGCTGTAGAACGACAGGGCCTCGAAGGCCAGGAAATCGTAGAGTGTCGGCCGGTACGTGTCGGGCACGGTCCCCGGCTCGATCAGGTCGTCCCACAACTCGATGGGCGTGGCCTGCAGGTCCGCTTCTGCCGCCAGCGCCAACGTGAAGTGCCGGTCGATCTCCGCCAGGATGCGGGGCAGGTCCCAGGTCGTGAAGTCCTCGCCCGGCGGCTCGGCGGTCTGCGTCCGCTGCATGAAGCGCCACCGGTTCTGCTGGAAGTACGTCCAATACCAGTGGGCCAGAATCGCCTCCATCACCGGCTGCATAGCCTCCGGGGTCTGGGCGATCTCGTCCTGGAGCCGGACGATGACCTCCTCCGCCTTGTACCCCTCGATCGCGCCCTCCTGGACGATCTTGAAACAGATGGCCTTGGTCGCCTCGGCGTGGGCCTGGTCCTGCAAGGCCGCGGGGATAATCTGCTCCAGCAGTCCGATGGCCGTCTTGGGCAGGCCCTTGCCGATCGCGTCGTTTACCTGCTTCCACAAGTCGTCACGCGGCCCGGCCATCGACACGCTGGCGGCGACCCCAAGCACCAGCACGGCTGTCAGAATTCGTATCCGTTTCATTCTCAGACCTCCGATAAATCAATATATCCTTATTATATCGCACATTTACCGACTCGTCTTAACAAAGTCCCCTTCTTCAGAGTCCCTCCCCCACCTCACATTCCACCTCTTCCCACCAGAGCCTGGGATAGTCGCCGCTACACTGTACCCAAGTCCCAACGAAGTCCCAGCCGGCCTCGCGCAGGCGGGTACCGCTCCGGAGGGACTCCGTGTCGAGACCTGTGACACCCGCTTTCTGTGCCTCGGAGCCCGCCTGGATGTTGCGATCCTCCGGAAAGATGGTCTTGTCCCAGAAGCAATGCGAGAGCTGCACGTCCCAACCCAGATAGCGGACGAACGCACCGGCCTTGGATGCGCCTGCTACCGCGGCGATGCAATAGCAGTCTCGTATCGCCCCCTCCCCGTGTGCGCTGCCTGCGAATCCGGCGATGCCGGTACCGGAGAGGGCCCCCTGAAAGTAGCAGGACTCGATGTCATCATTCTGGCTGGAGTAAATGAATCCCCCAATGTTGTTGCCGGCCACCTTGTCCCGCGCGAAACAGCCCGCCATCGTCCCTCCAACGCTCTGGGCGACCAAACCGCCGGCTTCGTTCGTCCCGTCGACGTGACCAGCCGCTCCGCAGCGATAGAGCCATCCGCTCTCGTTGCGGGCTACCAGCCCGCCGACAATCCGGAAGCCCGCCACGCTCGATGTCGAGGTGCATCCGGTAATCGTACCCTTTTGATTGAGGCCCACCAGACCTCCGATATTCTCCGAGAGTCTTCGGGGCTTGACGCTCGGGGCGGTATCCCGGCTGCCGCGGACGTACCCCGAGGACGAACATAGCATGAGCTGCCCTTCGTTAACGGCCACCAGGCCGCCGGCATGCTGAAAATGGCCCTCTTGCGTCACGACCCCACCCAACACAACGGAAGCCCCCGATTCGCAGGCCAGCAATGCACCGTCCGCACCATTGTGTCCGACAAGCCCGCCGGCACACAGGTCCGCCGTGACCATGGAGCCTTGCACCGTGCAGAAGAGGATTTCTCCCTCGTTGTGGGCCGCCAAAGAACCCGCGTATTTTGCCGCGGTGACAGAGGCGCCTTCCAGGTGCAGATTGCTCACCAGGCCGGACAGGGCATCGTCGGTATCGGTGGACCGTCGGATGGAGCGGAACAATCCGAGATAACTAGCCTTGCTGTCAACGTGCTTGAGATTCTCCAGCGTGTGATGGTTGCCATCG
>CAYFUB010000317.1:0-9653 GCA_964346195.1 uncultured Pirellulales bacterium | reverse complement strand
CTTCTCTTGTACACCGACAAGATCACGATGCATCACTCATTGGAGTGCCGCGTTCCCATGCTGGACACGGAGTTGATCGCTTTTGTCGAGTCCCTCCCTCTCTCCTACCGACTCCGATGGCGCAACGGCAAGCGGATACACAAGGACGTGGCCTCGCAAGTCCTCACGCGGGAAATCGTCAAGAGGAAAAAGAAGGGATTCATGTCGCCGACGCAGACGTGGTTCGAGAAGACGCAGGTTCTGCGTAGCATACTTCTGACTCCCTCATCCGCGCTCGCACGATACGTCGATACCCAAGGTGTTGCGGAAGTCCTGGACGAGCATGGGCGAGGATACAATCGGGAGCGGCAGATCTTCCTGCTGCTGTGCCTTCACTATTGGATGGAAGAGTTCTGCCGCCCGCCACGTAAGCCGGAGGCGTACCTGACGCATCGAGCGATCTCGGAGCACGCGCCACATTCCCGCGCTGGGATCGGCGCAGGAACGCCGCCGGCCCCGGCGCCAGGCCCGGGACGCGGATGTTCGAGGCCTTGACAGAACATTGATTCACTCTCGAGTTCCTGCCCGGGAAGATTGGAAGTGATAGAACCCGTACGCATCTGCGAGCTGAAGGTGTATCCGTTCGCGGACGCAGACCAGCTTTGCGGTTTCATCGCCGGGCGGCGCACGATTCTGATCGCGCTCGGCGCGGAGAAACTCCTGAACCAAGATCACGATTTTCACCGCATCGTCAACCACGGCGTGGGGTATGCAGACGGGATCGGGACCGTCTGGGCTCTCCGGCGCAAAGGGTACCACGTCCCCAAGATACGTGGCGCGGACCTCTGGCTTGAAGTGATTCAGAGGTTCAGGGACAGACGCATCTACCTCCTGGGTGCGGAAGAAGGCGTCCTGAGAGCGGCGTTGGAGAAATTGGCCCGCGAGTTCGGTCCGGAGATTGTCGGAGCACGAAACGGCTTTTACGATGACGAGGGCTTTGCCCGGTTGAAGCAGGACCTCCGAGACAAGCAGCCGGAGATCGTCTTCGTGGCCCTGGGATCGCCAAAGCAGGAATTCGTCATGGAGCAACTCTTCCAAGTGCATCCGGCCCTCTACATGGGCATTGGAGGAAGCCTCGACCTCTACGTGGGGAAGGTGCCCCCGGTTCCGCAGTGGTGGATCAGACTCTTCAAGTGGGAGGGCCTGTATCGCCAGGTGCACGATCTCAAGAACACGAAGAGATGGAGACGGCAAATCCGCGTCCTTCCCATCGTGTGGAGAGTACTGACCAACACAATATAGGGCCTGTCCGACAAATTGAACCGGCCGGGGCACTCGCCGCTGGTCTCGACAATCATGCATTCCGACAGTCGATACGGCGGAGCCATATGCGATGACACTGAAATCAATCCTTGGACGCTTGAGCTATCCTCATAAACTGTCGGCGATTCCTTATTTCCTGCTGGACCCGCGGCTCGTCCTGGGAATTCAGGACGGTCTCACCGGTCCCCACATCTGCTCGGTAGTGGAACGGGCAACAAAAGGAAATGCGGTTGCTGCACTGCACAGTTTCTTGCCCGGATGGTTTCAGAGCCATATCGAGAGTGCCGGATTGCGGGACAAGGGAGGAGTCTGTCTCATCCTCTACTTCTTGGTACGTAAGTTCAGGCCCGCGATCGTCGTGGAGACAGGCGTGGCCAGAGGTTTGTCAAGCGCTTACATTCTGTGTGCCATGCAAGAGAACCAACGTGGCCACTTGTATTCCATAGACCTGCCATGTGCCAGCGCGTCCGCGCGGCCGGTCACTCGGTACGGTAGGCCGGCCTATCAACTTGAGGATGGACAGGTCCAGGGGCGATTTGAAGTCGGGTATTTCGTGCCTGAGTGTGTCAGACACAACTGGACGCTCGTCCTCGGCGATTCCCACACCGAATTGCCGCCTCTGTTGGAGAGACTCGGACACATAGACATGTTCCTGCACGACAGCCTCCACACGTATGAGCACATGCAGTGGGAATATGAGACGGCGTGGCCGTATATCAATGATGGCGGCTTCCTGTTGTCTCATGATGTTCTTTGGAATCGCGCCTTCTTCAACAAGTGCAGAAGCTCCAGAGCGAGACCTGTCATCTATCGTACCCTGGGTATCCTCGCCAAAACTCCCCCTTCAGGCCACGGCTCATGATGACCGTTGATATGCACACGCACACCTTCTACTCCCACGATGGGTATCTGTCGCTGCGCGGCCTGGACACGGCCTGCCATCGTAGAGGCCTGACGGCGGTCGCCGTGACCGATCATGATGCAATCGTCGGCGCCACGGAAGCAGACAGGCTGTTCCGCACCGGCAAGTTCCGAACGAGGGTGATCGTGGGCGAGGAGGTCACGACCAGTCAGGGCGAAATCGCAGGGCTATTCCTCAAGGAATGGGTCCCTCCCGGAATGACCCTGGCCGAGACCATTGAAGCGATTCGCGTACAGGGGGGCCTGGTGTACCTCAATCATCCATTTGGCTATGAACGAAGATCGGCGCAGCTTGCCCTGTCCAGCCTGGAGCCGCTGTGGAACAGGATAGACGTAGTCGAAATCTTTAACGGTCGGAATTGGAACCGGCAGGCCAATCGATCGGCCAGGGACTTGGCCGCGGAGCACGGCAAGCCCGGCGGAGCAGGTACTGACGCCCATTCGGCGTGGGAGGTGGGCAGGAGCTTCGTACGCCTGCGGAATTTCGACGGGCCCCGGACTTTCCTCGCCGCCCTTCGCGATGCCCAATACGTTTGTCGTCCCTGCCCCCATGCGTATCGTGTCCTGTTCAAGGCGCGCAAAATACTCCTGCCCCGGCCGCAACCGCGCCGTCGAATCGGAATGGAAGTGCTCCTACCAGGATGTTAAGGGTTCTGATTACCAATGCGGGGCGCAGGAAGGCCATCCCTATCATACGTTCTCTGGCGCGAGCGGGAATGTATGTGGTGTGCGCAGACAGCATACGGTTCGCCGCCGGCTTCTACAGTCGATCCTGTCATGAACGGCTGCTGTACCCCGAGGTCCGGTCCGACGAGTTCCTTGACTTCATGATCGACCGGCTCACACGCCGCCCTTGTGATGTGATATTCCCCCTGGATGACGATGTTCTGGAAGTGCTTCTGTCTAACCGGCATAAACTGCCCAATCCGAACGCGTTGCTCGCCCCGGACCCGGAGACGGTACTGCGTGTAAATGACAAAGCCTGGCTTATCCCGTACGCGGCCGGCCTCGGGATAGCCGTGCCCAGAACCGTGGTGATCAGATCACGCGTCGATCTGCACAATCTGCCATCAGTCGCGTTTCCGGTGATTGTCAAGCCCTCTCGGGATTGCGGCGGTCGGGGACTTCGCAGAATCAGTGACCGGGGCCAGTTGAAAGACGCATGCCGGGAGGCGATTGCCAAGGGGCAGTCCGTCCTCGTTCAGGAAATCATCCCGCCCGATGGTCACGGCCTCGGCTATTTCGCCCTGTATGACAGAAAGCGAAAATTGGCCGCCCAGTTCATGCACAGACGCCTGCGCGAGTATCCCGTAGACGGAGGGCCAAGCACTCTCCGGGAAGGGATATGGGACGAGTCCCTGGCCAAGACGGCCCGGCACTTGCTGGAGTCCCTCAATTGGATTGGCCTGGCCATGGTCGAATTCAAGGAGGACACGCGGGACGGGATTCCCAAGTTGATGGAGATCAACCCTCGTTTCTGGGGGTCCGTGGCCTTGCCCATTTTCAGTGGCGTGGATTTTCCTGTTCTCGCGGCACGCACCACTGCGGGCCTCGCCATCCAGCCCGTCCTCAGCTATGAAACTGGCAGAAGAGCGAGGTGGCTATGGCCCGGCGATATACTGCACTTTGTGGAGTTGCTGAAACGAGGCCAATGGACCAGGCACTTCTTCAACTTCTTCGATTCCGGCACCTGCGATGACATGTTGAGCATCAAGGACCCTCTTCCGGCCCTCATGTTCACCGTCGAGTGTCTCAGGAAAGTTCTGTATGGCAAGTAGGCTCGTTACGTGATGGCGAATTCTCCCCGTTCACCCGGATCAGAGCAGCCGCCTCCAGTTCCTGAGCGTCGCGAATCAGTGGCGGAAGGAAAAGACAATGGACTCTCTGACCATCGACGTAGAAGAGTGGTTTCACATCCTCGATAGTGATGCTGTGCCCGGCATGGCGCAGTGGTCGGACCTGCAGTCCCGGCTCGAGCCCGGTGTTGATACCATCCTTGAACTCCTGGACCGGTGTAATGTGAAGGCTACTTTCTTCTGGCTGGGATGGGTGGCAGAGCGACACCGGGTTCTGCTGCGACGATGCGTGGAATGTGGCCACGAGATTGCCAGTCACGGCTATGCCCACGTGTTGCCCTACAGAGTCGACGCGGAGCAGTTCCGTGCGGACATCGTCCGTGCCAAGGCAGTGCTTGAGGACCTTTCAGGCCGGCGCGTGACGGGCTTTCGGGCCGCGGGGTTTGGCATCACAGAGGCAACACCTTGGGCTTTCGACACTATCAGATGGGCCGGTTATCTCTACGACGCGAGCGTCTTCCCAGCCCGCCACGGGCACGGCGGTCAAGCCGGGGCTTCGGTCGACCCATACTTCATGGAAACCAGGCATGGCAGTCTGTTTGAGGCCCCTCCGTCGGTTATCGAGATTTTTGGCCGCCGGACAAGTCTCTTTGGCGGCGGGTACTTGCGGCTGGCGCCTCGGGCGATGATCAAGTGGGGCGCAGCCCGGCTCAAAGCCGAAGGTCGGCCGCTGATCGTTTACTTCCATCCCCGCGACATCGATCCAGGTCAGCCACGATTGCCTTTGTCGCTGGTCCGAAGATTCAAGTGCTATGTCAATCTCCACTCCACCCTCGACAAAATCAAGTGGCTCTGTGAAAACCATTGCTTCGGCACGATGCACAATCTGATGAATGTCTACCTGGTCCGGTCTTCGATGCCTGTCGAGGTCGCTCCGGCCGTTGTATAACGGGGCACAGGCATCGGAAAGCATTCAGCCACGCACCCGGACGAAAGAAGGATTTCGAGTTCCGAGCCGTTCGCAAGAGTGTCTTGACAGAACGGCTCGAAGACCAATCACTCTCTTCGAGCGGTTGGCACGAGTGCCCTCGATTCCGCACCACACTAGCGTCAACATCGTGGTTGTCACGGCGTGGCGTGCTCTGATCGAGCCACCAGGCGTCACCCTTCATGCCGCGACCCAGATCCGAATCCACCACTGGACCTGGGCCTCCCAGCCACACGTCCCACTGATCGTGTCGTAACCTGAGCTTGACCTCACAGGACCGCATACAGGAAAGACCCTGCCAACGGTGGCAACTGACGGCCCTTCTCCGGCGCCTCCGGAATCCTGTGTGGCCCCACCTGACCCGACGGGCAAATCCCACCACCCACCCAAAAGCTACAACGGGATTTTCCGCCACGATAGGTTTGAAGTTGCGAAACCAATAATATATATTGGTCCCTGAGTGGGCGTCCTGAGGTATAGGGGCCGTTGCTGTGACAAGAGATGCGCACAAGAGTAAGTGCATCAAAAATTCTGCAAGACACCTGGATGGGAATCGACCCTTATGGAACGTGGGAAGAACACTGCGGCATCCTGGCGACGATCCCGGCGGAGAGTTTGTTGGCGGTGGGTCCCAGGGGTGACGATAGGGACACGCGAACCGCCTCGGGAGTCTCCAGACTGCGCATCGACAAATTGACATCTTGAAGTGAAAGGGCTCGTTACTCATGCACAAGACCCTCGTTGTTATGGCGGCCGGAATAGGAAGCAGATATGGCGGCCTCAAACAAATGGATCCGGTCGGCCCCAGTGGTGAATTCATTATCGACTACTCCGTCTATGATGCGATCCGTGCCGGGTTCAGCAGAGTCGTCTTCATCATCCGGCACGACATCGAGCAGGCGTTCAAGGCCAGCATCGGTGGACGAGTGGCGGAGCACGTTGAGGTTCTCTATACCTTCCAGGCACTCGGTGACCTGCCGCAAGGGGTGGAAGCCAATCCTGAGCGGACGAAGCCGTGGGGAACGGTGCAAGCCGTCTTGACGTGTGCCGACCTCGTGAAGAGTCCTTTCGCCGTCATCAATGCGGATGATTTCTACGGCAGAGAGTCGTATAGCGTGCTGTCTCAGTTCCTGGATACCACGGCACCGGAACAAAGTGAATATGCCATGGTCGGATTCAAACTGAGCAATACTCTGTCGGAACATGGTAGTGTGACTCGAGGCATATGCAGGTCGAGAGAAAACCACAGGCTGGAGAGCATTGTCGAAACGTCGGGAGTCACCCGCGATGACACTCGGGTTTACTTCACCGACGCGGCCGGCAACAAGGACTATTTGAACGAGGGTCAATTGGTATCGATGAACATGTGGGGGTTTACTCCCTCGGTGTTCGGGCCCCTTGCCGAGGAGTTTCGAGTCTTCCTGCTGTCCCATGCGAAAGATCTGAAGCGCGAGTTGGTTATACCGACGGCAGTAAACAGCCTGATTGCAGAAGGCAAAGCCTCCGTGATGGTCCTGGGCACATCGAGCAAGTGGTTTGGGATTACATATCCCCAAGACAAGACGGAGGTAATTGCAGGAATTCAGCGGTTGATAGAACTCGGGGAATATCCGGGACGCCTCTGGGAATAACAGGCGTCTCTGCGCGTTCAGGCAATATCCGTTTCTCTCGACACCCGAAAAAGCATGGCACAGCAAGTCCGTCCAACAGTCGCTCGGTCCCAGCGGCTTATCGCGCGCATCCCGGATCCTACTCTCTCCCGCCCGCGTGCAGCCGGTTTGGCTCTGTAAGTGCTTGTGTTTGCGGCACTTCCCCAGTGCGCCTGAAGGGATTCGAACCCCTAACCGCCGGTTCCGTAGACCGATGCTCTGTCCAATTGAGCTACAGGCGCAGGACTTACCTGAAGTATATCCGCATCAGCTATCCGCTGTCAACTCTCAAGCCGGAACGGTGCTGGAAAGGGGTGCGGCCGGCATACAGTGGCGGATTCCGGCAACCTCCGGCGCGCGCTACGGACCTTCGCGAGCCTGCCGGCGAGACGCCGGCAGGGAGTTTGGCGCTTTGAGGCCACTGGCGGGGAGGATCGTAAGTATGGGTCGGCGGCCAGGACGAGCCGGAATCGCACCGCTCGCCCAACACCACCACGCCGGAGGCCCGAAAGCGGTAAACTCCCGCCACGCCGTGGCGGAAGCGCTCGGTCGCGGAGCGGACCTCCCGGGCACCAACCCCACCAGGGCCCTAAGGACCGCCACTATATTCCGGCCGCACCCCTGGAAAGTGTACGACCATGTTCTGCGGCCGGTACAGGTCGTAGCCCTGCCTCCGCCGGCCCAGGCTCGGCTTCCCAAACGCGATATTTCGCGTCCCGAGTCAGGTCCCAAGTCCGATTTATTCATCGGATTTGGGGGCCCGGTCTGCTCTTCCCTGTTCAGGCAGGGGTTCGCGCACGACCTATTCAGGTCCGCGATCGGGCTGCCAAAACGCGAAAATCGCGTCTGAAGGCTCCTTTCGCCCCACTACGCGAAATCCCGCGTTTTACCGCTCGAGCCGTCAAGATTAGCCGCACACGCGGACAAGACTGCCCGAATACCTGCGATTATTCTATTGCCATAAGTACTTACGGGACAAGGACTTCACGGTTCGTCCGAAAAAAATCCCCGTAGTTTCGAGAAACGGCGTTACGTTTCCACCGCCTTGCGGCACTTATCATAGAAAACAACGACAAACACGATAAAAGAGTCAGTGAGGTGGTGGTAAACATGATCCTTGGCAATACACAAACGAGAAGCATTCCGGCCGACGGTTGGAGAAGGGCTGCCGTCCCCGCTTCCGAAGGAAGCTGCAGCCGACTCAGCCACGCCGGACAACCACTGCCAGGGATCATCGAAGGAAATCCGACCACGCCAAGACCTACTCGCATAGACCCTTACTTAACCCGAACAATACCCAGGTCAGGCCCAAAGACGCAACCCACATTAGGACCACTATCGCTTCCCTGATGATAGCAGCTCTCTATCACCTGCCTCCACCAAATGCTAAGCCCCGCTCGCCTGAGCGGGGTTTGGCATTTATGGAGACACCAAAACCGCCGCCGGGCGGACAATTGCCGGCCCGTTGTTGTCCCCAGGTCTTCAAACCATACGTCGTCAAACAAACCCTGGCAGCGGCAAAGCCGCCACAGGGAAGGCAGCGCCTTGCACCGATTCGTCATACGGAGCAACGCCAGGCATCCATCGCGGAAGCGAACGATTGTATCAAGGCGATGGGCCAGGAATAAGACCGCCGTGTGTCAGTCCCGGCCGATTTCCGCCTTGATGTCGATCACAAGCTGTCCCGCGACGGCCAAGGTCACGGGCAATCCCTTCTCCGGACCGATGAGGAAGTTGCTCGCCACGTAGGACAGTTGCACCGGCTTCTCAACGCTTTCGACCCCGACTCTCACCCTCGCGACGGCATTGGCCGGCAGGCTTAGCTCCCGGGGGCCCGCCTTGCCGGTCCGCCGCAGATCGACAGGCAGGTCCGAGTCATTCCTGAGCGTGAAGCGAACGGCGTTGGTCTTGCCTTGCTCGTACTGGATGTCGCTGACCCGGACGGCGGCCTCGAAAAGGGCGTCAAGATACTCCTCCCGCCCGATGACCTTCCGCTCGAACCAGATGGCAGTGCGGCCGGCCCTCAGGGCCTCCCTGAGCGCGGGAATGTTCTTGCCGGTGGCAAAGACGAACGTCAGGGGACGGTGCCGCTCGGCGGTCGTCTTCTCCAGCGGGACTGCATCGTGGACATCGGAGTTGCTCATGAAGGTCAGGTTCTTATCCAGGGCCCACCGATGGGCGTCGGCGTAGTAGGTCTCGCCGTTGACCACTTCGATGCCACGGAGGTATCGCTTCTCATAGAGCGTCGTATGGATATCGAACCATCCCTTGCGGTCGGGCTTCCAGCCAGGATGATTCCACCAGATGAAAGCCCCCTGTTTGTCCGCCGCGGCCATGGCGTCCAGCAGCTCCTCGGTATCGAGCGGATTGATGTCGTCGAGGAACAGGGCATTGAAGTGCCCGGGCGGCGTGTCACGCGTGATCTCCGCCCCTCTGATCAGGAGAATTCCTCTGTCCCGGGCCCGCGGCAGCGCGATCTCGTAGGGGCGGTTATGGTTCGTAGGGACGTCGGCCTTGTGCGGCTGGTACTCGATATGATCCGTGATGCTGATCGCGTCGAGACCCTCGCGCCAGGCCTCGTCCACGCGCACGGTAGGCCAGACCAGGCCGTCGGAAAAAACCGTATGCATGTGAAAATCGCATTTGAGCGTCCGGTAGCCCATAACATCCGGGATGCGAATCTCCTGTCGTGTCTGCGCCCAAAGAATCGACGCGTGGAGCAGAATAACAAAAATCCCCATGACAGCCGGCTTGGATCGCGATAATCCATTCATCGAGAAACCCTTTTCTTCACAAGACCTCGAACACCGCTCGGCCCCCCGCGAATCACCCCGTACCATAGCACCTCCCGCAGAAGACCGCAACGTTTATTCCCGGACGAGAGACGTGACGGGTGCACGTCATGTTTGTAGGTAGATTCGGCGAAGACCCTCTGGAACTGTCATTTCGACCGGAGGCCGAAGGCCGGAGCGGAGAAATCTGGCTATGGACAAGAGG
>CAYFUB010000316.1:0-6755 GCA_964346195.1 uncultured Pirellulales bacterium | reverse complement strand
CCTGAAACAGACCGGCGCAGCCGTCAAGTTCATTTCGTTCGAGCCATTGATCGGTCCTGTCTCGCACGTCACTCTAAAGGGTATCGACTGGGCTATCGTCGGCGGTGAGTCCGGCCCCGGCGCACGGCCAATGCAACATGAGTGGGCAACCGATATTCGCGACCAATGTCTTGCAGATGGTATTGCGTTCTTTTTCAAGCAATGGGGCGGCCCCAACAAGAAGGTAACCGGTCGTACATTGGATAGTACGATTTGGAATGAGATGCCTCAATCTGCCATGCGGAGGGAATTGAGTCACGCCCGAATTAGCACAGCCTGTGGATGATGGCCAATACATTCCCACTGTTGGTCAATGGTCGAGCGACAAGCACTATTATCTGGCACGATACATGGACGCCTTTACCACGTCCATGCGAGAGAAGTGGCGCAATCTGTACTACATAGACCTCTTTGCCGGCGCGGGAATTGAGCGACTGAAGGAATCGAAAGTGCTGGAGTGGGGATCACCAGTGCTCGCAGCGCGGATACGTTTTCCCTTCTCAAGGCTTCATCTATGTGAGAAGAGCAGAGTCAAACACAAGGCACTCACGACGCGGATGTCTCAAGCAAGGAGTCGGACAATCAACGCAGACTGCCATTTTGAGACCTGAATCGATCAGTCGCTCAGCAACGTTATCTACCCCCCAAGCTTGCCAGGCGACTCCCCATATACAGCCGCATGCGAGAATCTCCCCGCTGGTACCCCAGGCGATAAACGCAATCCGACAACGGTACAGAGTGCAATGGACTTCCATCGTTCGTGGGCCAGATCCTTCGCTTCGCTCAGGATGACAGATGCAGAATGGGCCTGTGCATCTTCAAAGTCCGTCTGGCTCAGGCCCCAGTGGGAGCAGCTTTTGATTTGACCGGCTGGGGGAGTTGGGGTAAACTCTGGGGGTGAGGGCCTTGGGTCTGAGGGCCGAATTCTGGGTTTGTGAGGAGAAACATGATGGTCCGACACGGGAACGTCACGCGCCGCAACTTTCTGAAGACAACCACCGGTGTCGCTCTGGGCACGCTCGGGTTTCCGTATGTTGTTCGCTCCACGGCCCTGGGCGGGTCCGGCGGTGTTGCAGCGAGCGAGCGGATTACGGTCGGCTGCGTAGGAACCGGGCCGCAGGGCACCTACGTCATGCGGAACTTCCTCGCGCAGAGCGACTGCCGGGTCATGGCGATCTGCGATCTCAAGGCCCCGGTGCGGGAGGCCACGAAGAAACTGGTCGATGGGCACTATAAGAACAAAGATTGCGCCACGCATACGGATTTTCGCGAGTTGATCGGCCGTAACGATATCGACGTTGTCTCCATCGCGACGTGTGACCACTGGCACGTGCTGGTGGCGCTGGAGGCGGCGCGGGCGGGCAAGGATATCTATCTCGAAAAGCCAATGGGGCTGAGCCTCGCAGAGGACCAGGCGCTTCGTGAAACCTGCCGGCGGTACGGCACACGGTTCCAGTTCGGGACGCAGCAGCGGTCGAGCCGGAACTTCCGCTTCGCGTGCGAGCTCGTGAGGAATAAGCGCATCGGGGAGCTCAAGATGATCCACGTCTGGTCACCCGGCAGCACCTCCGGCGGCCCGCGCGCCCCGGCCCAGCCGCCGGAGTGGATCGACTACGATATGTGGCTCGGACCCGCTCCGTACCACGCCTACACACCCGGCCGGGAGTCCAACCAATGGTGGTGGTTCATCTCGGACTACGCGCTGGGCTTCATCGCCGGCTGGGGCGTCCACCCGCTCGACATCGCCCTGTGGGGTCTCGGGGACAAGATTCCCTGCCCGCTCGAGATCGAGGGTAAAGGCGAGTGGCCCGATCCCACCGGCGTTTGTGATACGGCCATGAACTGGGACGTTGTCTGCAAGCTCGCCAACGGGATCACGATGAACTTCACCGGCTGGCCCACCCGCCAGGAGTGGCAGAAGCGATACGGCCGGCTCGAATCGCACGGCACCGCTTTCGAAGGAACCGACGGATGGGTCGTCGTGGACCGCGCCCGGATCCAGGCGCACCCGAAGGAGCTGCTCGACATTGAGTGGGGCCCGAACGACATCCGGCTGTATGAGAGCAACAACCACGCCCGCAACCTGCTCGACTGCGTCCGGAGCCGCAAGGACACGATCTGTCCGATTGACGTGGCCGTGCAGGCGGATACATTGTGTCAGATCAGTGACATCGCGATCCGGCTCGAACAGAAGCTGGGCTGGGAGCCGGGGCAGGAACGTTTCGTGAACAACGATGCCGCCAACCGCCGGCTCGTCCGCGCGATGCGCAGTCCCTGGCGGCTATAGTAGCACGGCCATCTTGGCCGTGGCATCCATGGGCAGGATGCCCATGCTACGAAGTACAGCCATCCTGGCCGTGGCATCCATGGGCAGGATGCCCATGCTACGAAGTACGGCCATCCTGGCCGTCGCTTCCATGGGCAGGATGCTCATGCTACGAAGTACGGCCATCCTGGCCGTCGCTTCCATGGGCGGGGCACCCATGCTATGGAGAAGATGAACGATGGGCGTGGCCCACCCTGCGGACTCGGGAGAAAATGGTCGTTTGTGGGACGTGTCGTCGTAAGAGACCCCGCGAATGGATATCAATGGAGTGATAAGGAGAGAAGTCAGATGACGAGAGACGTGGTTGTTGCATTGGCCTGTGCCTGCGTATTCATGGCAGGCTGTCAATCGACGCAGAAGATGGTCGGCACGGCGGCGGGCTGGGAGCCGCTGTTCGACGGCGAGTCGCTCGACGGCTGGAGGGCGAGCGAAAATCAAGGCACCTTCACCGTCAAAGACGGCGAGATCGTCGCCCACGGGCCGCGGAGCCACCTGTTCTACGTCGGCCCGGTCAACAACGCCAACTTCAAGAATTTCGAACTCAAGGCGGATGCGATGACCGAGATCGGGTCGAATTCCGGCATCTACTTCCATACCGAGTACCAGGAGACGGACTGGCCGGCCAAAGGCTTCGAGGTCCAGGTCAACAACACGCACACCGACCCGAAGAAGACCGGCAGCCTTTATAACGTGAAAGACTCGAATCACCAGTCGCGGGCATTCGACTACGAGTGGTTCACCGAGCACATCGTCGTCAAGGACAATCACGTAACGATCAAGGTGAACGGGCATACCGTTGTCGAGTGGACGCAGCCCGAAGGCTGGCAGGGACCGCAAGGCTCGCCCGGCCGCAAGCTCGCCAGCGGGACCTTCGCCCTCCAAGGCCACGATCCCGACAGTGTCGTGCACTTCAAGAATATCATGGTCAAGCCGCTGCCGTAGTCGGATAATTCACGGCGGGCGAACATAATGAAAGACTGGGAGATACTGCACATGAAGAGATGGTCGGTAAAGGCAAGCGTGTTTGTGATTCTTCTCGCGGTGGTCGGGCTGGTCGCCTCCTGCAATAACGGCCTGAGCGGCAAGGCCGCCTTCGGTGAGCCGGATAAGATCGACGTGGTGGTCGTCACGGGCGGGCACGACTTCGAGCACGACCCGTTCTTTGCCCTTTTCCAGGGCTACGATGACATCCAGTACGTCGAGGCCGCACAGAAGGACCACAGCGAGCTGTTCGAGGACATCAGCAACTGGAACTACGACGTGATCGTGCTGTACAACATGAGCCAGGACATCTCGCCCCAGCGGCAGGCGAATTTCAAGGCGCTTCTGGATAAGGGCGTCGGGCTGGTCGCGCTGCACCACGCCGAGGGCGCCTTCCAGAACTGGGAGGATTACCGAAAGATCATCGGGGCCAAATATCCCCTCAAGCCCCAGGAAATCGACGGTGTTTCGTTTCAGCCGGGCACGTACCTGCACGACGTGGATCTGACCGTGCACATCCGCGACCGCAAGCACCCGATCACCAAAGGCATCGATGACTTCCCGATTCATGACGAGACCTACAAGGGCCTCTGGTTCGCCAAGGACAACCACGTCCTGCTGACGACGGACCACCCGACCAGCGATACGACCATCGGCTGGACGCGGCAATATGGGAAGACCCGGGTCGTGCTGATTCAGCTCGGCCATGACTCGAAGGCGTACGCCAATCCGAACTACCGCGAATTGACCGCCCGCTCGGTCCGCTGGGCCGCCAGGGAATTGTGAGGGCGCATCGTGTAACTGTCATGCTGAACGGAACGAAGTGCAGTGAAGCATCTGGCCTGAGAGTTTAACCAGAAGGAGGATCATATGTCGTCGCAAGTGAATCGTCGCAGCTTCATGAAACATTCCCTGGCGGCCTCGGCCGGAGGGGTGTTGGCAGTGAATACGGGGCAGGGCGCCGCGAAAGGCGCAGCCGCCATCAAAGTCGAGGCGGGGTCAAAAGGGACGGTGCCGATGGGCAAGATCGGCAACCTGCAGGTCAGCCGGATGCTGCTGGGCGGCAATCTCCTGACGCATTACACGCACAGCCGGGATCTCCGGTACGTCTATAACCTCTGTGCGCATTACAATACGGAGGACAAGATTCATGAGACCATGGCGCTGGCCGAGGCCCACGGCATCAATACGCTATCCATCCACAACCCGCCGGGGATCGTGGCGATGCTCAAGCGCTACCGGCAGCGCTACGGCGGCAAGATTCAGTGGATTATCTGCCCCATCGCCGAGATTACCGACGACATGGAGGGCTACGCCGACATGACCAAAGAGCTGGTCGATAACGGCTCGGAGGCTATTTACCTCTGGGGCGTTCGCTCGGATGTCCTCGTTGCCCAGGGCCGCATGGACCTCGTCCGCAAGGCCGTCGAGATCGCCAAGGACCTCGGCGTGCCCTCGGGCGTCGGCGCCCACGACCTGCGCGTTGTCGTCGAGTGCGAGAAGAACGACATTCCCGCCGATTTCTATATCAAGACGTTCCACCACCATAACTATCCCAGTGCGCCGAAACCGAACGAGCTGAAGGGCCCGTACAACGAGGTCCCCGGCTACTGGTGCCGCGATCCGCAAGAGACGATCGAGGTCATGAAGAACGTGACCAAGCCGTGGATTGCCTTCAAGGTGATGGCCGCCGGCGCGATTCCGCCGAAGGACGCGTTCCGCTACGTCTTCGAGAACGGCGCCGACCACACCCTGGCCGGCATGTTCGACTTCGAGATCGCCGAGGACACCATGATCCTCAACGACATCCTGGCCAACCTCAAGAACCGCTCCCGCCCCTGGCGAAGCTGAGAAGCTCGGAGCGAAGTTTATCACACCGACGTTTGTCAGCAGGCAATTTGGGTGGACATTGACGCAAGGCGAAAGAGGGAGACGCGATAGTGAAGATCATGTTCCTCGATGAGTCGGGCGATCACAACCTCGAGGTAATAGATCGACAGTACCCGATGTTCGTTCTTGCCGGCGTCATTATGGAGAGGGCGTATGCGGAAAGCGAACTCGAAACGCAGATGGCGGGGTTCAAGAAGGGTTTGTTCGGACGAACCGATATCATCTTGCACACGGCCGACATTACGCGAAACCAGAACGGTTTTGAGCGTATGAAGGAGCAGCCCTTCCGGGCGAGATTCTACGGCGAACTCAACGCTCTTGTAGCTTCCCTTGACTTCAAGGTCGTCGCGTGCGCGATACACAAAGAAGGGCACCTTCAACGCTACGGTGTCTCAGCGATCAATCCGTACATGCTGAGTCTGCACGTACTTGTCGAGAGGCTCTGTTTCGAGATAGGAAATGTGTCTGGCGGCGGTTCTATCGTGGCGGAGCGCCGTGGCCCCACCCTCGACCACGAACTTGAACTGGCCTACTTGAGTCTGAAGGTTCAAGGCACAAGATACCTTCGAGCAGTGCAGATCGAAGACCGTATAAACCAATTGCGGTTACGCAAGAAATCCGAGAATGTAGCTGGTCTTCAACTGGCGGATTTGGTCGCCACCCCTATCGGCAGGCACGTTCTCGGCAAGGCAGACCATGACGACTACCGGATCATCGAATCCAAATTTCGACGAGATCGGCTTGGAAGTCATGAGGGATATGGCCTGGTCGTTTTGCCCAAGGCACGAAATGAATAAGGCCAGGACCCGCTACGCAGTTCCCAGCCTCTATTTATATTATCGCACGAAGAGGCTGAAAGTGCTAGTAGAATTTGGGAAAAATTGCAGAATATGAAGAAATATTGGGAAAATAGGGAATCAATCGTATTCACGTATGAACAAACCCGCAGAGTCTGCCAAGCGTCCCTGTTTGTCTGGTTAAGTAGAGGATGAGGGAGCATATCACGTATACCCAAGGGCAGGTCAAGGGGCCGAAGGGTAAACAGACGGAAGTGCGATTCCTTGTCGACAGCGGGGCAACGTACTCTGTTCTCCCCAAGGATGTCTGGCAGGCAGTTGGCCTCAAACCAAGACGCCGGATGGTTTTCACTCTCGCGGACGGCACCACCATCGAACGGTCGATCTCGGAAGCCTATGTCAAACTGCCCCAGGGAGAGGCTCATACGCCCGTCGTGCTGGGCGAGGACGGCGATCAGGCGTTGCTCGGCGTTGTAACACTGGAGATTCTCGGTCTGGTCTTCAACCCCTTCGACCGTACCCTCCGGCCTATGCGTATGCTGCTGTGCTGAGGCATTGTCCACCTTTCGAGCAGAATCCCGGATGTTGCGTTTAACACATTTTCGGGGTTCCAGTGAAGAGAGCAGAGAGGCCCGCCTAGGTGACGAGTCCTCCTCGCCGTATAGCCGCCGGTCCGGCGCTCGGGTCGCTCGCCGGTGTTGCCTTATACCGACTCCGATTGA
>CAYFUB010000315.1:0-1767 GCA_964346195.1 uncultured Pirellulales bacterium | reverse complement strand
GGATGCGTCCATCGGTTGCCGGGGACGATCTCCCACTTCGTGTAGCGATTCATGGGAGAGGCGGTCTTGTCGATCCGATACCCATCCGGGTGAAAGCCCACCTCGATGTTCGTTGCTTCAAAACACGTCTCTGCCGTCAGGACTTCTCCTTCTCCAAGTCTTCAAGGCGTCTGTTGACGGCATTGAGAGACTGCTGGAGTTGTTGCGACTGCTGCCTGAGGGCTTCCCGTTCCTGCTCGGCGCTCGGGGCGCCGAAGAAACCTTGAGCCATTCGCGCCCAGAAGGGCAGTCCGGTCGCATAGAACCAGTTGCGCCGGCCCCAGCCGCCGCTGCGACCCCGGCCCCAGCCCCAGAACCCTCTACCGCCGACAGGGCTCATGTAGCCGGGAGTCGGATACCCGGCACAGTAACCTGCCGCTCGACCTGTCATCGGCCCCATACCGACGGGACCTGTTCCATCGCCACCTGGCATAATCAATCTCCTTTCTCTGAAAAGATCAGCCTCTGGTCAGTCGTCACGAACCTCACGGCATCCAGCGTCTGTCGCAGGAAGCAAGGAAAACAGTCGAGATAAACTTGCATATGGTCCTGTTCGTGAAACGCCCTATACCCAATGGCCTTCTACATTGGCCCGTTGTATCTCCGGCAATCGGCCTTCCTTGAATGCCGCCACCGCCTGCTCCACTGTCTGTTCAGCGGCCAGGAAGACCTTGATGTTCGCGGCGCTGAGTGTTCGATAGGCGTTGGGTCCGACATTGCCCGTGATAACAGCCTCCACGCCGAGATTGGCGATGTTCTGCCCCGTCTGAATACCCGCCCCCTGGGCCAGGTTCAGGTGCGCAGCATTGTCCTGCACCTGGTGCTCACCGGTGTCGGTATCCACGACATGGAGCCACTTCGCCCGACCGAATCTCTGGTCAATCAGGCTGGAAAGCTCCTGCCCCTGCGCTGTAATCGCTATTCTCATTGAAACTCCTTTGGGACTCCGTCCCCGTCGGCAGTATCGTGCCGACGTATCTTGAGATTTCTGGCCCGCCGTTCTGCTCCACGCCGCCCATGGTGCCGGTAACACCGGCCACCGAAGCCTCTGCGTGCGCCCGGCCACCAGCCGGGCAACGTGAACTGTGGCAGGCCCAATTCCTCCGCCTGGTATGCCTTCAGCACGTCGTCCACCTTGCCCGTTACGTACGGCAGCAACCGGATACCACAGGCCAGGGAAGCACAGGCCAGCGGCTGCGAAACCGCTCCGCAGATCAAGACATCGACGCCGAGCTCCCGCACCCGGGCCAGCTTCGCAAACGCGTTTCGCTCCGAGAGGGCGATCTGGACTCGGCTCGTTTCGCCGCCGTCTTTCAACTCCACGACAACCAGACGCTGCGAGAAGTCCAGCACACTCGAAACACGGTCTTCCCAAACGGCTATGGCCACCTTCATAGGGTCACCTCAGGAGCGATGCTGCAAAAGAGGTGCCAAATAAGTCATAGACCGAGCGCCAAGATGATAAGTTACCGCAGAAAAAGGGTTTATGGGAGAATTCGAAAAACAGAAGACCGGAGCCACCGGGCCAACAGTGATGCAATATGCAATAGTCTGATGGGTCAGATCATTGCATAATGCGATGCCAGCGTAAACTGCGCATATCGGTGGCTAAGAGACTATCTCAAAACGACACTCTGACTTGTCATGGTGAGCGAAGCGAAGGGGTCCCCAAACGCGAAGTAGTGCGTTTGGGGGGCCCCGAACCATCTGGCCATCGGATGAGGGGTT
>CAYFUB010000314.1:0-2598 GCA_964346195.1 uncultured Pirellulales bacterium | reverse complement strand
ATGGGTTTTGTCGTCCTCGGGCATCGTCAGGACGGGGACCATCGTGATGGAGCCCTTCTTGGTCTTGATGCGGCCGGCACGCTCGTAGATGGTCGCGAAGTCGGTGTAGAGATAGCCGGGATAGCCGCGCCGGCCGGGGACCTCTTTGCGGGCGGCGCTGATCTCGCGCAGCGCCTCGGCGTAGTTCGTCATGTCGTTGAGAATGACGAGCACGTGCATGTCGCGCTCGTAGGCGAGGTACTCGGCGGCGGTCAGGGCGAAGCGCGGGGTGGCGATGCGCTCGATGGCCGGGTCGTTGGCCAGGTTCACGAACATCACCGCCCGCTCGATAGCGCCGGTGTTGTGCAGGTCGTCGATGAAGAACTGGGCGGCCTCGAACGTGATGCCCATGGCCGCGAAGACGACGGCGAAGGCTTCGCCCTTGCCGAGCACGGTCGCCTGGCGGGCGAGCTGGGCGGTCAGGTCGTCGTGCGGCAGGCCGGAGCCGGAGAAGATCGGCAGCTTCTGCCCGCGGACGAGCGGGTTCAAGCCGTCGATGGTCGAGATGCCCGTCTGGATGAACTCGTTCGGGTAGTCGCGGGCGAAGGGGTTGATCGGCGCGCCGTTGATGTCGCGGCGCTCTTCCGGAATGATCTCCGGGCCGCCGTCCTTGGGGACGCCGAGACCGCTGAAGACCCGCCCGAGCAGGTCGGGCGAAACGCCCAGCTCGAGTGGCCGGGCGAGGAAACGAACGGTGCTGCGCGTCACGTCCACGCCGCTGGTGCCCTCGAAGACCTGGACGAGCACCTTGTCGTTCTCCACCTGGAGGATCTGGCCGTGACGGATGGAGCCGTCGCCCAGCTCGATATCGACGATGTGGCCGTACTTGGCCTCGTCGATCATCTCGGCCAGCATCAGCGGGCCCTGGATATTCGCTACGGTCTGATATTCTTTTACACTCAGCATGTCAAACTCCTCAAGTGGCGAGGCCCTCCTGGCCTTGCTCTGCCACGGCGCGGGCAAGATGCCCGCGACACACAAGGGCGAGACGCCCTCGCCACGGAGCCGTTGGGTCCTTTCCTATTTCGCGGGCACGGCGGTCTCAAGCTGTCGCATCTGCTCGTCGATCTTGTGCCGGATCTGGCCGATCCGGTCGATTTCCTCCTGCGGAATATACTTGGCGCGGGCGATATCTTCGCGGACGCCCAGCCGGGCAATCTCGGCGGTTTCCACACCGGCCTCGATCCCCGAGAGGCCCGCATGATGAAAGTGCAGGACCGTTTTGAGCATCTCGTACTGTTTCTCCATCGAGGTGTAGGTATCGACCGCGTGGAAGGCGTTCTGGTGCAGGTAATCCTCGCGGATGGAACGGGCGGTCTCGAGCGCCAGGCGGTCGCGCGGCGAGAGCGCCTCGGCCCCGACGAGCCGAACGATTTCCCGCAGCTCCGCCTCCTGTTCGAGCAGGCCCATCGCCTCACCCCTCATCCGTTCCATCTCGTCACCCTGGTCCCGGTCCTTGAACGCGCCCCGGAGATACTGGGAATAGAAGCTGTACGAGGTGAGCCAGTCGATGGCCGGGAAGTGCCGCTGGTAGGCCAACTCGCCCTTGAGCGACCAGAAGACCTTGACGACGTGCAGCGTGGCCTGGACGACGGGGTCGGACAGGTCGCCGCCGGGCGGGCTGACGGCCCCGATGACGGCCAGCCCCCCTTCCCGCTCGGGTCGGCCCGCGCACTTGACGCGGCCGGCACGCTCGTAGAACGCCGCGATGCGGGCCGCCAGATACGCGGGGTACCCTTCCTCGGCGGGCATTTCCTCCAGCCGGGTCGAAATCTCGCGCATGGCCTCGGCCCAGCGGCTGGTGCTGTCGGCCATCAAGGCGACCGTGTAACCCATGTCGCGGAAGTACTCGGCTATCGTGATGCCCGTGTACACCGACGCCTCGCGTGCGGCCACCGGCATGTTCGAGGTATTGGCAATCAGCACGGAACGCCGCATCAGCGGCTCGCCGCTGCGCGGGTCCTTCAACTCCGGGAACTCGGTCAGCACGTCGGTCATCTCGTTGCCGCGCTCGCCGCAGCCGACGTAAACCACGATGTCCGCATCGACCCACTTGGCAAGCTGGTGCTGCACGACGGTCTTGCCCGTCCCGAACGGCCCCGGCACGCAGGCGGTCCCGCCCTTGGTGATGGGGAAGAACGTGTCGATGACCCGTTGACCGCTGATGAGCACGTTGATGGGAGCGACTCGCTGCCGGAGCGGCCGGGGATTGCGGACCGGCCACTTCTGCATCAGCTTCAGCTCGTGCTTCGTGCCGTCGTCCGCGAGACAAATGGCCACCGTATCCTCGACCGTATAATCACCCTCCGCGATGTGCTGGATCGCGCCCTGGACGCCCGGCGGGACCGTGATCTTATGGAGGACAAGGCTCGTTTCCTGGACGTCCCCGATGATATCGCCGGCGGCGACCTTCGCCCCGTCGGCGACCGTCGGCTTGAAGTGCCACTTCTTGTCCCGGGCCAGACCCGGCATGGCGCTGCCGCGGCTCATGAAGTCGCCCTCGGCCCGGACCAGCGAATCCAGCGGCCTTTGAATCCCGTCGTAGATGCTCGCGATCAG
>CAYFUB010000313.1:0-16503 GCA_964346195.1 uncultured Pirellulales bacterium | reverse complement strand
TCGGCTACGCTCAGGGCAGGCTCTGAACGAAGCGCAGCGCCGTGAAGGGGTTCCCCAAACGCGAATGATTGCGTTTGGGGGCCCAACGATCTGGCCTACGAACGGGAGAAACGTCTCATACGGGGGCCAGCTCCTTCGGCTTCGCCTCAGAGCTTGCCCTGAGCGTAGCGAAGGGATGACTGAGTCTGTGCCGCGCAAGAATTTTCCGTGATCCGTATGAGAGGATGTGCAAGAGCCGCGTCTTCAGTAGCATGGGCATCCTGCCCATGAGTCGCAGGAGCGTCCTGGCCCTGCCGAGGGTTGACCTTGCACGGGCAAGCTGCTCGTGCCGCTTTCCGACACCCTCTGAGAGGGCCGGATCGGATCCGGAGAAGCCGAATATCCCCGTTCCAGACCGGGGATTCCCTCCCGCACCTCGGAGATTTTTGTTCCAGAGTGCGGCGGGCTCAGACCTGACGAGTTCGCCCCATAGCATCTGTCGAAAAGTCGCGGCGAGAATCACTTGCCATCGGGGGGCGGGAGGCCCGACCGTGGCTGATACTGTCACGGTGGACCATTGGAAACAGCAACCGACCCGTGTACGGCGGTCTTTACTTTTGGCCCTTGATTTCTTTCTGCGTTTCGGCTGCAATAGCCTTGGGCCCGTGAGACATGACATTTTTAGGGGCCGGCGCCAGACCGGGCCCAAGAAGGGCCACCCGGTCAGTCGGTCAAAGGAGTGGCGAGACCATGGAACGGATAATCGAGGAAGTCTACCTGACATCGCGCAAGGACAGTCGCGAGGCGAAGCGATGGAGCATGATCCTGCTGGCAGCTCTGGCGTACCTCTGCACGCTCAGCTTCGGATATGTCAGGATCTCACACGAGCAGCGGCAGGCGCAGGATGAACTCGATCGACTCAGCGCCCGCACAACCGAAGTTCGCTCTCTGGTCGATTCCCTTTCGGGGCTGCAAGCCATCCGTCGGTCTTTCACGAACGAGTTACAGAACTCGCTGGCCGAAGTTCGCCGGAAATTTGGCGACTTGGAGGCAATGGTGGACGCCGCTGTGAATCCGTCATTCACCGACAGAGATCATCCTGGCTCTGAGCCGGTCCAGACTCCCGCTCCAATATTCGTCCAGATGCAGACGCCCACGAGCCAGGCCACGCGCCGGCCTTCCAGCACGGACCTGGCTCCCTTCACGGAGGAGCAGAAAATGGCGATCAGGGCATCTCAGAGTGGCGACAGGCAGATGGATACCAACAGGCTCCGCAGCGCCCTTTCGGATTACGTTCGTTCCGCCATCCTGGATCCCTGGTTTGTTCAGGTCAATGACGTTTGGCAGCGGCATGTACGACGTATTGATGCGGCAAGTGACAGTCTCATCGGCCGGCTCCGGGAACTGGAGTGCGCCCTCGCGGCGACAAAAGGGGGGAGCGCCGCGATTGACGTGAATCTGATCGACCCCATCGTAACCGAGGTGAGGAATGCCCGCAAGAACGCTGCCGCTCTGAAATTCTCTTCACCTCAAGACGAGACGTGGTGGTACACCACCGCCGAGAAGGCGGTGCTGGTGTCAAAGATGGCAGAAACGGCGGAAGCGAGTATCGAGGGGTTTGTAACCGGCCATGCGTCGCTTGGCCGGTTGAAGGAAGATATGGAGAAAGCTCACGCCGCCCACGCGCGACTGGTCACCAATCTTCAGAGTCAGCAGGAGCGCAAACGTGCGGAAATCACGAAGTTGACCGAGCAGATCGGGCGGCGCGTCAAGCCGCTGGAGTTCATCGCTCTCGATCCCGACCTGGTTGGCAAGGGCCTGCCTTTGCTGTTGGGCATCGGGATTGGCGCTCTGCTGTATTGGAACGCCCGGTGCGAACACCGGCTGGCGGCGGCGCGGAGATTGTTGTCCGCCGGTTGGGAAGGGGAAACCGGCCGTGACCGGTCGCAGGTGCTCGCAGGATGCGACACGGATCGTCTGCCGTGGCTATTGCTGAGCATCGGCTCGATAGGGTGGGTGGTCGTCTCCGGACTGGTCCTTGCCTATTTCAGGGCTGTCACGCCGCGATTCGTGATTCTCATGACCCTCTTGGGGTCGGTGATTGTCATCGCGTCCACACGAAGGCGAAAGGTCATCTGAGCCCAAGGACGCTCGCGAAATTCGTGGGGCCGAGTGCGGCCTGCCGCCAATCCCAAAAGAGAGCAGGAAAAGGGTGCTCCCGCGCGGGACTCAACTATGGAGGTAGTCTCAGTTCTGGCGTGGTATTGACGGCCCCTGTTCGTAGCATCCCCGTAAGGGCATTGAAGAAACGCCTCACGGCGTCACCACAAACGCGATTATCGCCATTTGAACAGGGCCTTCAACTGGTCCACTGAGCAGGAGGTCTGCGGGTCAAAGGCGGTGCTGCCGGTGTACTGGAGGAGACTGTATAGCATTTGTCGCGCTGCGGGGCGACGGCCCAGGTTGTTGCGCAAGTCGATGCTACATACGAGGAGCTTGCCCGCGCCGACCCGGGCCTCGAAGAGCACGCCGAGCTTGCGGTTGGTGTTCCAGTCGTCGATGACCTGCACGATGGGCCGCAGCTCCGCCGCCAGGTCGTCGAGGAGCATGGATCTGGATCTGGTGACGAGGTCCCACCACTGCCAGTTGCTGTGGAATTCCGTGGGGAACCGGGCGAGGGCCGGATGCTGCGGGTCGCACAGGATGCCGAGCGTGTGGGGCGGCTGGCGTTTGGTCCATTGCGTGTTCCAGAAGATCGAGGAAAAGCCCGCCGGGATGTCGCTGCGCACCGCCGCCAGCGGCGGCATCAGCAGGACCTTGCCGCCTTTCTGAAGGGCCGCGACGACTTCGTCGCTCAGGCTGTCGGTCATCGTGATATCCGAGGTCGTCGGCATTTCCAGCTTGGCGGGATAGACCCAGATGTCCCAGTGATTGCTGTATTTCGTTCCTCGTACGGCTACCGTGATTTCAAGCTGGGCGGGGGCGGGAATGTCTGACAGAGCAAACTCAACCTTCCCGCACGGCGTCCCGTTTCCGATGGGTATCTCGGCGACGGGTGACTCGCCACGGGTCAACACTTTGCCTCCCGCAGCCCTGACGCGCCAGGCCAGGACGCTGTTGCGGAGCCGGGCCGGACCGAAGTGTGCGATTTCGACGGCGCCTGTGAATCTCTCATCTGTTGTCCAGACGCATTTGTCCATGCGCAGCAGCGGGACGGTTTCGCAGCAGTAGCGCCGGTGCTCCTCGGGCGTGATGTAGCCCTTGGATTCCCAGAAGGGATCGAGAATGCCGACCAGGGCCGTGCCCTGGCCCGGGAAATCGTGCAGGTCGAGCAGTTGGAAGCCGCCGAAGCCCGGCGTTCGCAGGGCCGCCTCAATCTCTTCCTTGTAGAGCAGCGCCTGCAATTTGCCCGAGGCCATCAGGAAGTCGCGGGCCTGGTCGAGCATGTGATGTCGTGCGAGCGAGTCCCGGAAGATCTCGAAGTTCTTCGGCTTCAGGACGCCGGTGTATTTGCCGATCTCGTCGAAGTTCGGGTAAACGCACCACTGGCCGATCTCGTGAGAGACCACCGGTACCGAGTACTTGCCGATGATGTCCCGGTAATCGACGTTCGTGGCCGGCTCTTGCGAGTTGAAGCGGCTCTTGAGGCCCGCACCCCATTGATGGCCGCGCGGCGCGGGCGTCGAGTGATAATCGCTCTCGGGGATGATGGGCCAGCCGGCCCCGCTGGTATAGAGCCGGCGGGCATCCTTCTTCTTCCAGTACGTGATGAGGTCGCCGAGCCACCGGGCCTGATTCTTCCCGGCCGGCTCGTTGCCGTAGGCCAGCAGGCAGAAGGAGGGATGGTTCCCGTACGCTTTTAGAATCCGATCGCTCTCGTCGTAGAGAAACTTGTCGATCGGCCGGCCGTCGCCGATGGTCGGGCCGCTATTGGTCCAGGCGGCGCATTCGATATGGTACATCATGCCCACCTCATCGGCAGCCACGAACGCCGCCTCGGGCGGGCACCACGAGTGGAACCGCAGATGGTTCAGGCCGTGCGACTTGGCGGCCCGGAGCACCTTGCGCCACGACTCGACATCCATGGGCGGATGGCCCGTCAACGGGAAGATGCAGCACTCCAGCGTGCCGCGCAGGAATGTCTTGCGGCCGTTGATGGTGAATTGGGTTCCCGCGACGCCGATTTCCCGCATGCCGAACAGCACGCTCTTGCTGTCCACGAAACCCGGGCCGCTCACGGAGACGGTGAGCTGATACAGGTTCGGCGCGAACTCGTCCCAGAGCCGCACGTCTTTGCCCATCTGATAGTCAAGCTCGACGGTCTTCTCGCTCTCGGCGGCCGCGAAGTCCGTCCGGCTTGCCGGGACCGTGTGTTTTTGCTCGGAGTTGAGGCTCACCGCGACCAGACTGAGCATCCCTTTTGTCTGGCTCTTTGCGTTACTCTTTATCGTGACCCGGACTTTGGCCGTTTTCTGGTCGATATCGGGGTAGATTTGCACGTCGTCGATCCACACGGCGTCGGTCGCGCGCAGCTCGGTCGCACCGACGATGCCGTTCCAGTTACTCTGGGTATGGTCGGATACGCTGTGGGCATTGGGCCCGACGCCGATTTTCACCGTGTTGTCCACGCAGATCGACAGTTGGTGCGAGCCGGGCTTCACGGAGCCGAGGTCGTATTCGTGCGGCGTGCTGAGACTGTTGCGCATCCCGATGTATCGACCGTCAAGCCAGACCTTGGTCTCCCAGTGGGCCCGTTCGAAAGACAGCGTCACGCGCTTGCCGGCCCAGGCTTGCGGGATGACGAACTCTCTCTGATACCAGGCGGGGCCGACGTAGTGCTTTACGGGGGTCAGCCAGAAGGGCAGCTTGATGTTGCCGGGCTTGCGGTACTCCGCGTATTTGGGTTCGCTAAACCAGGAGTGATCGATGATGCTCCCGGTCCACTGCGTTTCGACACTGACATCGTCGCCCAGCCCATTCTCGGCCATCGAGCCCGGCAGCCAAACGGTCTGCGACAGTTGTCTCTCAAACCATTTTTCGCTTTCGCCTTTTGCCTCGGGGTCGGTCTGAAATCGCCATTGTCCGGCCAGCGACAAGTGGTTCTGTCCAGCGTAAGTCTCGGTGCTGACCAGCAGCAGGCAGAGGGAGACACAAGCGGTGGCGAACGGATGAAGACAGTTGCTGGATGCAGCGGGCATTTCGTTTCCTCCTTGCCGCCGGGCGGCCCGGGATGGATGTCACTTTCCGTGCGTCAACTGGCTCTTCCTGACGACAAATGCGTACACGGTTTCATTGTCGATGTTCACGATTCTATATGTCACGGTCGGATCGGGCAACGTGGTGTCGAAGGCGAGGATGCCGAACGAGCACTTCTCGTTGTAACCAAAGACGGCCCCCGGCATGAGCGGGTGCGTGTGGATGTTGGTCAAGCGCGAGCTTTCGAACTCATACAAGGGATACCCTCCTTCCCGCTCGATCTTCCATACGTCGGACCGGTGGCGGTCGGCCGAGAGCAGAATCACGCCGTCGATCCGCCTGCGCTCCAGGAAGGAGAAAATCTCCTCTCTCTCGTTCTTGAATCCCTCCCATGTATCCATTGCGCCAAGGCCGGGCTTGGCGCCGAACGACCAGGGCACCGGCGAAGCCAGCACCTTGAAGGTGGCCTTCGAACGGCCGAGCTTCTCGAAGAGCCATTTCTTCTGGGCCGGGCCGAGCATGGAGGGATTCTCGACGTCCACTCTTTGTCGAGCGGCTTTGGGGCGGTAGTAGCGTCCGTCGAGCATGAAGAAGTCCACATCGGCGATGGCGAAATCGAGCCAGCAGCCCGGCTGGGATTCTCCGCCGCCGTAATAGGGGTTGACCCAGTTGTTCTGGAACTTTCGCCAGACGGGGAGCTTCCATTTCGGCGCGCCGATTTCTGGTCCGCCCCAGCCATCGTTGGCGGCGAAATCGTGGTCGTCCCAGATGGCATAGATCGGGGTCCGGGCTACGAAGTCGCGGAACTCCGGGCGGGACTGCCGGCGATAATAGCAGTAGTCCTGCACCGCCGGCCGGGTCGGATGGTCGATGTAAACGTTGTCGCCCAGGAACAGAAACGCGGCCGGCCGGCGCGCGGCAATTGTGCTCCACATCCGCTCGTGCCGGGGCGTGTAGCCCGCTCCACCTCCGAAACCGACCGTGAACTGTGCCGGCCTGCCCTGCGCCGGAAAGGTCCGGAACCGTCCGCTGCGGGACTCGTTCTTCCCATCGACGGAAACCGTATAATCGTACACCGTGTCCGCTTTCAGCCCCTCGACGGCAAGGACGGCGGTGTAGTCCTTCCGCGCGTCGGTCCTGCCGGCAATGGTCTTGCGCTCAGAACTTCCCGTATCCACACGGGTGACACAAATGCGGACCGGCGTCTCATTCACGGTGCGCACCCAGAATTTCGCCCCTGAGGCCGTGATGCAGCCCGGCATGGGGCCGTGCAGGAGTTCTCGACCGTGTTTGTCTACCAGCGCCCTGAATCTCTCACTTTTCGCGAGCGGCGCGAGCAGTTCCCGGGGACCAGCCTGGAACCGGACGAACGGAAGCCCGCCCTGGACCGCCTTCTCAACATAGGACAAGGCTGTCTCGGCATTGCCTTTCTGCGCGTGTGCGACCGCGAGCACGAAGAGGGACTCCAGGTCCTTGGGCTCCTTTTTCAGGTATTCCTCACTGCGGCGGATCGCCATCTCGGGATCGCCGTCCACCAGTGCGGCGACGGAGTCGCGCGCGATGAGCTTGTACTGCTCGGCCGCGAGACAACTCAGCGCCGGGAATAGCAGGGACAGCCAACACGTGACAGCCAGTGCAATCGAGAATTCCGCATTTCCGGGTGACAGCGGCAAGGGTTCCCAAATGCGATATACCGCGTTTGGGGTCCCCGAGCGCCGGCGTGCTGACGCTTCGTATCGCGGGCATCCTGCCCGCGATTCGAGGGCGGGACGCCCTCGACACGGGCCAGCGCCAGAGCCTTTGGCTTTGACGATCCCACCCGAAATCCGATGACGTGCTGCAACGGACTCATGCGTAATCGGTATGACGGATTGCCTGTAGACGTTCATTCTCCACCTCCTGAAAGGACGTCGCCATTGAATGGGCGATGCTTCATGCGTGGCGGACGGTGAACTCCGCCCCCCGACACAGGGCCTGTGCGTTGACGGGGATGGTTTTGTGGTGGCGCTCGGCCAAGACGTCGGGCAGGGCCTCGGCCGCCTGCTGCGGGTTGAGGTGTCCCCGCTTACCCAAATAGGCGCCGAGCATGACCATGTTGGCGCTTTTGGGACTGCCTGCTTCGATGGCGATCTCCTCGGCCGGTACGCCGATAACCTCGACCCCGTTCGGCACAGAATGCACGTTCTGGATAAGTGACTTGTTGAAGACCAGCAGCCCCCCGGGTTTCAGGCGCGGCGCGAACTTGCTCAGCGAGGCCTTGCTGCAGATGACGAGCGAGTTCGGGGCGCTGACGACCGGGCAGGCGATCGGCTGGTTCGAGACGATGACCATGCAGTTGGCGGTCCCGCCGCGGACCTCGGCGCCATAGGAGGGCATGAAGGTCACTTCCAGGCCGGCCCGCATGGCCGTTTGGGCCAGGAGCTTGCCCGCCAGCACGATTCCCTGGCCGCCGAAGCCGGCCATCACCATTTCTTCGTAGAGATGCTCTATTGCCATAACTCTTGCATTGACTATCGATAATTGACTATCGATGATTGGCTGCTGACCGCCGAGCCATCCGTCTAACCAATCATCAATCATCCATTATCAATCATCCTTTCAAACGTCCGATGGGGAACGTCTTGCTCATGTGCTCCTCGATCCACGTCATGGCATCGCTCGGCGACATCCGCCAGTACGTCGGACAGGGCGAGAGGATTTCCACCAGTGACAGGCCCGGCGCATCGTTGACCTGAAGCTCAAAAGCGTGTTTGATCGCTGCCTTCGTTTGCCGGATGCGCGACACGCTGCTCAACGCGCAACGCTCCACGTAAATCGCGCCCGGCAACAGGGCCAGCAATTCGGAGACCTGTAGCGGATAGCCCTGGCCGTTGGACTGGCGACCCGCGGGCGTCGTCGCGGTCACTTGGCCGAGCATGGTGGTGGGCGCCATCTGGCCGCCCGTCATGCCGAACACGGCGTTGTTGATGAAGACCACGGTGATCTGTTCGGCCCGGTGGGCCGCGTGGATGATCTCGGCTGTGCCGATCGCTGCCAGGTCGCCGTCGCCCTGATAGGAGAAGATGATCTTGTCCGGGTTCGTGCGCTTCATGCCGGTGGCCACGGCGGGGGCCCGCCCGTGGGCGACCTCGATCATGTCCACGTCGATATAGTTATACGCCAGGACCGCACAGCCGACCGGTGCGATTCCTATCGTCTGCTCCTGAACCCCGAGCTCGTCGATCACCTCAGCGACTAGTCGATGGGCGATGCCGTGCCCGCAGCCCGGACAATAATGTGTCGGGCAGTCCTTCAGAACCGACGTTCGCTTGAATATCGTCTTCATATTACTTTGTTGCGTCATTGCTTCCATTGTACGTGTCCACTGGTCTGGCGACAGACAACGCAGGGCCGCCACTGCTTTGTGCCTGGCTGAACATATACCTTCCATTCATCCGATCTGCGGGCTGGCACCGGTCAGTTGCGAATCGTAAGTTGCCTGATCTTCTCCAACACTTCATCCACGCTGGGCACGCCGCCGCCCGGTCGGCCGTGGAACAGCACGGGCGCCTTGCCGGCTACCGCCAGTTGCACGTCCTCGACCATTTGGCCGGCGCTCATCTCGACGGTGAGGAAGATGCGGAACTCCTTCGCCGCCCGGCTGATCTGCGCCATCGGAAACGGCCATAGCGTGATCGGGCGGATCAGGCCGGCGGGAATGCCCTTTTCCCGGGCCTTGTCCACGGCCGCCCGTGCGATCCGTGCCGCGACACCGTATGCGACCACGACGATTTCCGCGCCGTCCAGGAGGTATTCTTTGCAGAGCACCTCTTTTTCCTGAATCTCTCGATACCGGGCTTGCAGCTTGTTGTTCAACTCTTCAAGTGCGCCTTCGGCGAGCCACAGCGAGCGGACGATATTCTGCGGCCGGCCCTTGGCGCCGGTCAACGCCCAGTCCTTCGCGGGCGGTTCACGATGGGATCCGGCCTTCCCGCCCACGGCGTGAAGTGCCGCTGCGCCTCCGGACCGCGCGTCCGGCAGGACGACCGGCTCCATCATCTGGCCGAGAATACCGTCGGCCAGGATGACCACCGGCATGCGATACTGGTCGGCCAGGTCGAATGCCAGCGGTATGCAGTCGGCCATTTCCTGTACGCTCGCCGGGCCCAAAACGAAAGTCCGGTAATCGCCGTGCCCGCCGCCGCGCGTGGCCTGGAAATAATCCGCCTGGGAGGGGGCGATATTCCCAAGTCCGGGCCCGCCTCGCATGACATTGACGACGACCGCCGGCAGTTCGGCGCCGGCCAGATAGCTGATGCCTTCCTGCATCAGGCTGACGCCGGGGCTGGACGAACTGGTCATCGCCCGCTTGCCGGTCGCCGCGGCCCCGAAGACCATATTGATGGCCGCCAGCTCGCTTTCGCTCTGGATAAAGACGCGGCCCTCCTCGGCCATCCGGCGCGCCATGTAGGCGCTAATCTCGTTCTGCGGCGTGATGGGATAGCCGAAATAGGCGTCGCAGCCGGCGCGGATCGCCGCCTCCGCCAGCGCCTCATTGCCGCACATCAAAATCCGTTCGTTCCCGTTCTTCACTTCTGCTGTGCCCACCTATCGAGATAATCCTTCACCTTCCCAACAAAATCACGCGCCGCCGCCAGCAAATCCTCGGCCTCCACTTGCGCAACGGAAATGCCTATTCCGTAGTCCCCGACAATCCTCTTATCATAGGCATAGTAGCACCTGGAAGCACAGGAATTGCAGTCTCCATCGCTCATCGCCCGTTCGGCCGTGCGCAAGAACGTCTGGGCTTTTTCCGATAGTATCTCTGTGTCCTTGAGGATATCCTTCACATCGTCACTCCTTCTTTCCTCACGTTCAGCATGAACGGGAGGTTGCGGCTCTCGAAGTGATCTTCAGGGAGTACAATGACGGAAACAAGTTCATGTTCATCCAAGAGGATCTCGTACAGCAGATCGCTCAAACTCTCCCGGACGTCAGAAGGCTTCAAGGACGGATCGGCAAGCACGAGCACGTCAACATCGGAGTCCTCTGTCGCCTCACCTCTGGCGTAAGAACCGTAGAGAATGACCTTCTTGATGCCCTGGCCGTATCGCTCGTTCAGATATGCCTTTATCTGATCCACCAGGCGTTTGATTTTGGGGTCCATCGGCTCACCGTCTTTCTTCGATCGCGCGCGGCGCATCCTTCTTTGTGGCCGTGGCGACGATCCGGACGTGGTTCGCCTGTTCCAGGAAAACCTCGATGATTCCTTCCGGGCAGACGACGGCGCATCTCGTGCAGGCGGTGCAGCCGGTGTTCTTCGCCTCGGCGGGGAAATACCCGCTCTGGTTCGACTCCGTCGAGATGACGATATCGCCCTTTGGGCAAACCGCGATACAAAGGCCGCAACCTTTGCAGCGCTCCGTGTCAATGACGATCTTGCCTGCCATTCTTGCGTCCCTGACCCTCTTGACTTTCCGACTGTGCCCGGACGAATACGCGCGACGGGCAGCACCTGTCCTCCAACGCCATAGCCATGCTAACACGCCTGTATGACCCTGTAAAGGGCAAAAGTCGTTGTGCGTCGTGCGGGCCGCGTGGTGCGCAATCCACCGCCGTGGATGCGTCTTTCGCCCTCGTAAAGGGCTTCGAACTTGTCAGCCGAGGACGTTTGTGGTTTATTGTGCGGCATGGAGAGCCGACTTTTTGATTTGACGGGCCGGACGGCACTGGTCACGGGGGCGGGGCGGGGTATCGGCTTGGCTCTGGCCCGAGGACTGGCGCAGCACGGGGCGGACGTGGCCCTGGTGGCGCGGACCCGCAGCGAACTGGAGGCGGCGAAGCAACAGATCGAGGAGCAGACGGGGCGCAAAGTGTGGGTCTTTCCTTTCGATCTTGCCAATCTCGACCTCGTCGGCGGGCTCTTCGAGAGAGTCGTCCAGGCGGCGGGGGAGGTGGATATTCTGGCGAACTGTGCCGGCACAACGGTGCGAGAGCCCACGGAGGATGCCTCGCTGGCGAGCTTCAACCACGTGATAGAAGTGAACCTGACCTCCGTCCTGCTGCTGTCCCAGGCGTTGTGCGCACATCGCAAGCAGGCGGGCACGGGCGGGCGGATTATTAACATCGGCTCTTTGGCCTGCCACGCGGCCCGGCCGACCATCGCCGCGTATGCGTGCAGCAAGATGGGCGTCTTGGGACTGACCAGGACACTGGCGGTCGAATGGGCGCCGTACGGCATCAATGTCAACGCCATCGGGCCGGGCTATATCGCGACCGACCTGACGGCTCCGCTGCAAGCCGATGAGGAGTTCAGCCGGTGGGTGCTGTCCAAGACGCCGCTGGCCCGCTGGGGCCGGCCGGAAGACCTCGTCGGGACCGCCGTCCTGCTCGCGTCCCCAGCCGGCGTTTTCATCACGGGACAGATTTTCTACGTCGACGGCGGCTGGACCGCGCTCGTATGACAGGGTGCATGAGAAGTAGCATGGGCATCTTGCCCATGTGTATCACGCGCGTCTGGGCCCCCCAAACGCGAACGAATGCCTTTGGGGACCCCTCTCGCCCGTGGAATACGACGCTGTGCAGGGCCAAGATGGCCCTGCGACTGGGACCCCAAACGCAATACATTGCGTTTGGGAACCCACTCATGGGCAAGATGCCCATGCTACGATAAACCGAGTTCTCACACAGACTCCAAGTGCATTATGTGCAAAGGGTGACAAACGGAGATCTTCTATGAAGCCGAACATCGTCGCCGAAGGTACGGTGTGCCGTGCACACCAGACATCGAATTTCACGCAAGGCAAATGGCGTGCAGAGCACACCCTGCCCTTGTTGGCATTCGTCGTCACTGTGACGCTGAGCCTATTCTGCGGCCGCGCGGCTGCTGATTCGGGGAAGGGCGCCGGCACGCTCAAGGTGGACCTGCGCCGGCGCGTGGCGGCTGCGGATACTCCGGACCGATTCTGTGTGGCCTGTGAGAAGCAGGTATGGGAGCCCAATGAGACGGCCGTCGTCATTTGCGATATGTGGAACCAGCATTGGTGCAAGGGGGCGACGGATCGGGTGACGGAGTTGGCGCCGGCGATGAATCGCGTGGTCGCGGCGGCGCGAGACAGAGGTGTGCTCGTCATCCATTCACCGAGCGGGACTATCGGTCACTACGAGAATCACCCGGCCCGGCAGAAGGCCAAAGACGCGCCGCAGGCGGCCAACCTGCCCGAGGGCATCGCCTCGTGGTGCCGGTGGAAGGACGAGACAGAAAAGGAGGCCGGTTACCCCATCGACCACTCCGACGGCGGGTGTGACTGTCAGCCCCGATGCGAAGAGGGTTCACCCTGGACCGGACAAATCGATGCCATCGAGATCAAAGACGAGGACGCGATCAGCGACTCCGGCACGGAGATCTGGAATCTGCTGGAGCGGCGCGGCATCAGGAACGTCATCCTGATGGGCGTTCATACCAATATGTGCGTGCTGGGGCGGCCCTTTGGCCTGCGCAACCTGGCGAAGGCCGGCAAGAATGTCGTCCTGATGCGCGACCTGACGGATACGATGTACAACTCGCGTCAGCCGCCGCACGTCAGCCACTTCACGGGCACCGACCTCGTGGTCGAGCATATCGAGAAGTACGTCTGTCCCGCTATCACGTCCACCGTCCTCACGGGTGAGCCGCCGTTTCGCTTCGCGAACGACAAGCGACTGCTCGTTGTCTTTCTCTCGGCCGAGAATGAGTACAAGGCGGCCGAGACGCTGCCCGGCTTCGCTAATGAGCTCGAGCTCCATCACGGCCTGCGCTGTGAGGTCCTTCAGGCCAGCACGGCCAAACAGGGCGACGAAATCCACTATATCAGCGGCATGGAGATTCTGACGGGGGCGGATCTGGTCGTGGTCTACGCCCGGCGCCGAGCGTTCCCTGCCGACCAGATGAAGTATCTGCGAGACTACTTGGACAGGGGCCGGCCACTGATTGGGCTTCGTACGGCCAGTCATGCCTTCGACACGCGCGGCAGCGCCCCACAGGGGCACGATGAATGGGTCAGATTCGACCCCGAAGTCCTCGGCGGCAACTATCACGGTCATTACAGCGCCGGACCCAAGGCGGCCATCACACCTGCCGCTGGCAGTGCAGGTCATCCGATTCTCAAGGGCATCGAACTGCCGCTTCTCAGCAGCGGCTCGCTCTACAGGGCGAGTCCGCTGGCCGGGAACGCGACGTTGCTGCTGGTCGGCACGATCCCCGACAATCCGCCGGAGCCCGTCGCCTGGACGAATCGCTACAAGGACTCGCGGGTCTTCTACACCTCGCTCGGCCACCCCGACGACTTTGCCGCCCCGCAGTTCCGCAAACTGCTCGTCAACGCGGTTTTCTGGGCGATGGAGAGGGACTGAATCGACGAGGGAGACAGGACCTATAGGACCAACAGGACTTGGAAACCATCTCAAAACGATGAATATCATCCTGAGCGAAGCGAAGAACCTGGGCTGCGGATTTGAGAAACTGCTCCTTCGGTGGCCGGATGGTTCGCTTCGCTCACCATGACACGTGAGAGTGCCGTCCTGAGACGGTCTCTTATAGGACCCATATTGGGCGCGGGGGCATAGGTCCTGTTGGTCCTGTCCGTCCTATTCGTCCTATGCATCCTGTCGCCGCCCTTTTGCCTGAAATTTTCTTCATTCCCTGTCAACCCCGAAGCTACGATGGTCGTCTGAGCCAATAGTTGGAGTGGTAGCCTTGACGGGAAACACAGATGAGAGCCTGATCGCCGCCCATCTTGAGGGTGACAAGGCGGCGTTTCGCGAGCTTGTCCACCGCTACGGGGACAGCGTGCTGGGGTACTTATTTCGCATGACGGGCAATCGAGACCAGGCCGAAGACCTTTTCCAGGAGACCTTCAAACGGGTCCACCTGAAGGCCCGCACCTTCCGGGGCGGACGTTTCAAGAGCTGGCTCTTTACCATCGCCACCCGCGTGGCCATCGACAGCGTCCGCCGTCGCAAACGCCTGACCGTCGTGTCTTTGAATCAGGAAGCCGACTGCGACCGGGAGAACCCTTCGCAGTTGGATGCCCTGGCCGCCGAGGATGCCGCGGACCCGGCCGAGGAATTGGTCCGGCAGGAGCAGAAAGAGCAGGTACGGCGGGCGATTGAATCGCTCCCGGGCGGGCAGCGGGCCACGCTCGTCCTCGCGTATTACCAGCAGCTCAGTTATCAGGAAGTCGCCGAGGTGATGGGCTGCTCCATCGGCACCGTGAAGACCCAGATGTCCCGGGCGCTGGCGAGCCTGGCGAAGAGACTGCCCGATTCTGTCGGCGTGACCAGATGAATGAGCACTTGACCCAACGACAGCTTATCGACTGCCAGTTCAAGCTGGCCTCCGAGGCCCGGATGGACGCGGCTCGCGCCCATCTCGAACAGTGCGAGGCATGCCGGCACAAGCTCGGCGAACTGACGCGGAAATTCGCGTCGCTCGATCTGCTGCGCGAGGAGATCACGGCCTCCGAGGCCCTGGTATCGAAGACCGTCGCGAACGCGGCCGGAGCAGCCCCTCTGCAAAGAATTGTCGCGTGGCCGCGATTTGCGTGGCTCGGTGCGACCGCGGCGGCTGTCATCGTCGGCTTCGCCGTGTTGCTGGTGTCCCGCTCTGGACGAATGAACGAGCCAGCACGAGATGCGGCAGAAACAGAGAGTGTCCCGGCGCTGGCAAAAGAGGAAGCCTACGTCGGTAAGCCAGAGAAACTTGTTGCCGCCGGCAGGGGGGCCGAGGGTGGCAGCGTCAAGGCCGAAGGCCTTGGCGATGGTTTCTCTGCGTTCAGACAAGACCATCGCCAAGCTTCGCTTGACGCTGCCACCCGGACAAGACGGCTCGGTGTAATAGATAAAAAGCCGCCGTTCGCGCCCGCCAGTGCCATCGAGCTGGTCGTGCTGCCGCGACGGGAGAACGTGCAACTGACCATCTACAACGCGGCGGATCTGACGCTGGTGCGCGAGCGACGCAACCTGACCCTCAAACGCGGCTGGAACTGGCTGCAATTCATGTGGGCCAATACGCTCATCGACCCGACCTCGCTCGCCCTCGAACCGCTGGAGCACAAAGGCGAGGTCGAGGTCCAGCAATTGGTTTTCCCGCCCAGGCTGCGTGAACTCGGCCGCTGGCTGATCCGTTCCGAGGTCGCCGGCCAGGTGCCTTTCGAGCTGACCTACTTCACCAGCGGCCTCTCCTGGCGGGCCTTTTACATGGGCACGCTGTCGCGGGATGAAAGAACGATGCACCTGGAAGGCTACGTCCGCGTCAGCAACAACAGCGGCGAGGACTACGAGGACGCCCAGACCCGGCTCATCGTCGGCCAGGTCCACCTGCTCGATGAAATCGGCGAGTTGGCGAGGCGGCCGTATCCCTACGGCAGCCCGGTACTTCTCGGCAGGGACGTGAGCGGCCTCGCAGGCCATGCGCGCAACGAACGATATAATGCGGTTCTCACGGATGCGAAACCGCTCTCGGAGGAGCTGGATGCTCTGAAACCCAAGGAGATTCGCAAGGAAGGACTGAGCGAGTATTTCCTTTACACGATTGAAGGGACAGAGACGATTCCGAACGAATGGGGTAAGAGGCTTCTTTCCTTCGAGGCCGACGATATCCCGGTCAAGGGTCTGTACAAGTACGACGAAGAGCGGTGGGGCGGGCAGACGATGCGATTCCTCTCCTTCGCCAACGACGAGGACCATGAGCTCGGCGACACGCCCATACCCGATGGGATGGTGCGCATCTATGGCCGGGCGGATGAACAGGGACACCTGGCCTACGTCGGTGGCACGGAGGTGAAGTACATCCCCGTCGGCGAGGAGGTCGAGCTGGACCTCGGGCCGGCCCGGCTGGTCGAGGTCGAGCCGGTGCTGATGGACTACCGAACGGAGAACTACACCTACGACAACGACGGCGACATCAACGGCTGGGACGAAGTGCGGACGTGGAAAATCGAGGTCGCCAACGCCTCCATGTTGCCGATAGATGTTGAGGTGACGCGCGGCTTTGAAACGGCCTATTGGACGCTCAAGCAGCAGGATGCGGCCGTGGCGTACGAAAAGCATGACGTGACGCACGCACGGTTCAAGCTGTCCGTCCCACCGCACCAAGAGCGAGTTTTCGAGTATGAAGTGACGACCTATCACGGCGTCCGGCAGGAGACCTTGTCTGATGCAAAATAGTTGTGACGATTGGGCACGTCCGGGTGGCAGCGTCAAGGCCGAAGGCCTTGGCGATGGTCGTGTCGAGGGAGTCCCGCCCTTGAATCGCGGGCAGGATGCCCACGACACGAGAAGCCATCGCCAAGCTGCGCTTGACGCTGCCAC
>CAYFUB010000312.1:0-1692 GCA_964346195.1 uncultured Pirellulales bacterium | reverse complement strand
CCACGGCGTGGCGGGAGTTTACCGCTTTCGGGCCTCCGGCGTGGTGGTGTTGGGCGAGCGGTGCGATTCCGGCTCGTCCTGGCCGCCGACCCATACTTACGATCCTCCCCGCCGGTGGCTTCAAAGCGCCAAACTCCCTGCTGGCGTCTCGCCGGCAGGCTCGCGAAGGTCCGTAGCGCGCGCCGGAGGTTGCCGGAAGCCGCCACTGTATGCCGGCCGCACCCTTATGAAACAGCGAATACTTGTCTGCCTCATCGCAATGCAAGCCTTTGTTGGCACGGCCGTGCTGCCGGGCGTCGAGTCCACGAGCGCCGGCGACGCGGCCACCGAGTGGTCCTGGCAACAGCCGCATGCAAGAGTGCTGCCGACCGGCGACCTGCAGTGGGCGCCGCAACCCTTCGAGTTCGAGCCGGGCGCGTCGGTCCGCTACATCGATTTCGACTCCGGCGACGACGCCGGCGACGGTCTCTCGAAGCAGACGCCGTGGAAGCACCATCCCTGGGACCCGGACGCCACCGGCCAGGCGAAGGCTTGCAAAGGCGTGCACACCTACATTTTCAAACAGGGCGTGGTCTATCGCGGCCGGATGGAAGCGAACGAGTCAGGCGCCCCGACGACCCCCATCGTCCTGACCCGGGACCCTTCCTGGGGTACGGGGCCGGCCGTCATTTGCGGGTCGGAAGTGGTGACGGGCTGGAAGAAGGGGGCCGGCAATCCGCTCATCCCGGAGCCCGAGAAGGTCTGGTACATGGACCTCGACTGGGCGCCGCGCAACGTCTGGATGGTGGGCCGGGACGGCGCCGTGACACGGATCGCGCTGGCCCGCACGCCGAACTGGGAAATTACCGACCTGGACGACATCAAGAGCGAATGGTGGACATGGAAGAACCCCGACAAACCGTTTGACAACTACGCCACCATCAATGGCCGGCAGCGGCATTTGGCCTTCGACAAGGAGCACATCAACACCAGCCAGTCGCAAGACTACTACCAGGGCGCCATCGTCTGGACCACCAAGGGCTGGGTGATGGGCAGCCCGTTTCCGGCCCGGGTCCTGGCCGTGGACCGCGAGAGCGGCTCGCTGACCTTCCCCGGGCAGTGGGGCGGCGGACCCTCCTACAAGATCATCCGCGGCTGCCGCTATTACCTGGAAGACAAGCCCCAATACCTGGACAGCCCGGGCGAGTTCTGGTTCGACAAGAAAGGCAGCGGCGGCCGGCTCCATCTCCGCCTGCCCGGCGACCAGAACCCAAATACCGCTCACGTCGAGGTAGCCCGGCGCATCCGCATGATCGACAGCCGGGGCATGAGCCACGTGCACGTCCGCGGGCTCACGTTTCGCTTCACTAACATTTACTGGAACCTGGTCGCCGCACCTTACTGGGTCTCCCACGAGAGTATCGATGCGGAGCCCGGCTGCGTGCGCCTGCTGGGCAGCGGCACGGACATCCAGGTAACCCACTGCACCTTCGAGCACGTCCACAAGGGCGTCCGCCTCAAGGCCATGGGCCCACAGGACGTCATCGACCAGGTGGTGGTGGACGACAACGTGTTCTCCGAGGCGGACTCCGGTGGCGTCGAGCTCGCGGACGGCACGACCTATGGGGACGTGGACCTGCCGACGGGCCGGCTCTACGATGTCCGTGTGATGCGGAATAAATTCGACCACATCGGCATCCGGCCCGACCTCTT
>CAYFUB010000311.1:0-1581 GCA_964346195.1 uncultured Pirellulales bacterium | reverse complement strand
TTATGTGGATTTTGTGGCTCCGATCCAAAAAGCATAGAAAAGATGCAGACAAAATTGAATGAGTCTGCAAAAGAAATTGTGCGGCTCAGAAAGCTGGCGTTTGCTGCTCAGGCCAAGGCGAAAGCCGCGGGCAAAGCGTTGAAGGATCCCGGTGGCAAAAGGGCATGAACTTCCGCATCCACATCGTCGAGGGCGGCCTGCACCGCAACGGCAACTGGGACGTCCAGGTCCCGGACGGGGCGACGGAGTACGCGGTCAAGGCGTTCTGCAGGATCGGCGAGACGATCCGCTACGCCGACGAGACCACCTGGATGCCGGGATGCCCGCCGATTGCCGCGCGCGGCAGGGTGGTGGCCAAGGACGTGCTGCTGGACAAAGGGGAGGTCTGGCTGACGGTCGAGAAGGAGGAATACTGAGATGAGGTACGAGTGGTGGCAGATAGCCCTGGGCCTGGCGGTCTTCGCGCTCATAGGCCTCGCGTCCTGCGCCCACGGGCGCAAGGTCGTGGAGGTCAGGCCGGGGGTCTGCTACGAGGTCGGGGACCGCGAGCCGCCGCGGGCATTAACAGATGAGGAGTGCTGGGAATGGGTGGAGGAAAACGAGGCTACGACCACACGTCGGTCCAGATGATGTTGTGGGGCATGATCTGCTTCCTGCTGGGGTTGCTGGTCGGCTATTTCGCGAAGGGGCCCTAGATGGCTGATCGCTGTGACAAGGCGCCTGAGATAGTCGGCAGCCACACCTACGCCGAGGCCGTGCGGCTAGCCTACGTCGGTTACCTAGACTGCCTGATGAAACTGTGGAAAAAAGCCCCGGCCTGGGAACGGCGCGTGTTGGCGGGGCGACTCGAGGCGGAAGCGGCCGCGGAACTGTGCCGTGCGCAAAGGAGAATGGCATGAGAACCGTTTACAACGACCCCGGCCTGGCATACCTCGACCACGACGGCGTGGTGCGCGAGACCGACAAGGCGAAGCTGTTCAGGATCGGCGACGAGGAGGTCTGGATCCCCAAGTCGCAGATCGAGGACGAGGGCGAGGAAATCGTGGCGATCCCCAACTGGCTCGCAACATCTAAAGGCCTCAGGAGCGACTGGTGATGACGCTTGACGAGGCGGTAAAGCAGTTCGTGGATTCGTGGTCGAGGTCGGAACCGCCGTTGTCCAGGCGCGAAAAACTGTTCGCCGAGGCGCTGCTGCACATGGTCGACTACGCGTTTTTCAAGGCGGAGATGCGGCGGCACCAAGAAGCCGGCGAGAAACTGCGCGAGGGGCGGCAATGAGAAGGCTTTCCAAGGGCCAGGTCAACATCCTGTATCAGGCCCACAAGCGCCGGGGCATGATCGGCCCGTTCCACCGGGTGAGCCCGGCCGGCGAGGGGCTCTGCCGCCGGGGCCTGGCGCGCCGCGGCGCGCACTGGGGCAGCCGCTGGTACTATTTCCTGACCGCCAGGGGCAAGCGGGTCGCGGCGGACTTCGCGCATCCCCTCAGGGTGATGGAGGCGATCGCCCGGCTGAAGGAGACGGTGGTCAATGGCTGGCGCTAAGGTCGATTTCACCGACGGCCGCCGGCGCTGGAAAAACGTG
>CAYFUB010000310.1:0-7945 GCA_964346195.1 uncultured Pirellulales bacterium | reverse complement strand
TCCTTGGGCGGGGATCCCGGTGACCAAGTGATCGTCGCCTGGATCGGTGCTACGAGGGTCGCTAGAACCATGCAAATGCCAATCATGGCTGAATATTTTCCGCGTTCTCTCATCACTTTGTTCCTTTCATAATTGTACCCTCGCCGGGCGAGGAGCACAAGCACCTTTTGAGGCTCCCTACCGACCGGTCTAATCGCCGGACATGGGCAGGTCCGCCTTCTCGAACGCTTCGTCCAGGACCCTGTCTATCTCCGTGATGCGCCGGACGGTCTGACGTAGTGGCTCCAGGACATTGGGGTCGTCGGCGTGCGCGGCGGCCAAGTGCCCCAATTCCACCAGGCTGTCGCCCAAGCGCGGGCGGACGCACACCGCCACGAGTTTCACCGGGACTCGACTTTTCATGCCCGAGATTTGCTCTCTCAACCGTGCCTTGTGGAGGTCCAATTCTTCCGGGTTCTTGAACGCCTCGGTGGGCAGAGGCTCGGCCGAGTGCGTCCGGCACCCGTAGATCGTCTCGAAGTGTGTCCGGCCGGCCGCAAGATCCCCCTTCTGCATGTTGAGGATACCCAGAGCCATATGGGCTTTGAGCGCGATGTAGTGCACGCTCTCAGGCGTGGTCTTGAGGCTCTCAGATTTGCTGATGACGTATTCGAAGCATTCCGCCGCCCGGTTGGGGTCCGGCGTCGTCCCAACCAGGAGGACACTGCTGTTGAGCTCGCCGAGGCGGTAGGCAATCTCGACGTTGCGCTCACAGGCAGGGTGCAACCGTAGAACTTCCTCGTACATCTTCTTGGCCAAGGGCCCGCCGTCGGACACGAACTCGTAGGAGCGTGCCATCCGGCAGCGGATTGCCGCATCCTCATCTGGTTCCAGACGTCTCCTAAGGGCTTCTTCGCCCGCTGCGATGACCTCAGGCTGACGATGGTATTGTGCCAACACCTCGGCCAACCGGATCAGGTCCCGCGTTTCATATTTGTCATAGGCAATCGGTGGCTTCGGAGGGAAGACACGCAATAACTCCTCTCCCGTGACCAAGCCGGCAGATAGAGCCGCTACAACAAGAATGCATCCCAAGTAGGTAGCCAGAAGTTCGCACACAAACAGGCTTTGACGTTGGCAAATCCAACGATAGCGGTGGCGCTCTACCCCGCGATTCCTGTGATAGCTTGTGGCTACCTACTTAGTCTTTGCATAGTCGTTTCTCCTTTCGCTCTCGCTACGCTCGCGCGAATATCCGATGAGTACCGTCTTGAGCCCGCAGGCGTGTGCTGGGCTCCCCTGTTCATAAGAGTTGGCACCTGGGGCAATGCGTCGTTGATAATGGTGCGTCAAAACTGCCAAGTAGATAGCCACAGATTCGCACAGGAATGGTTCTCTGGCCGTAGTATAGGTCATGAGAAAAGCGAAGAATCCTACTGAGCGTGCCTTCGATCCGTATGATGAGCAGCGACTTGCCAAGGCCGAGCGTAGGGTCGATGACGTTCGGACCTATCGACGCATCCAAGCGGTCCTTTTAGTGGCTCAGGGCCGGGCAGTCCCGGAAGTGGCCGAGATTGCCGGCGTGCGGCCGTGGGCGGTCTATGACTGAATCAGGACCTGTCTCCAGACCCATGATCCGGACAGTCTACGGGATGCCCCGCGACCCGGACACCCCCGGGCGGCGGCGATTGCGAATGAACGCATCGCACGGGAAATCCCCCGGAACCCCATATGTCTGGGCTGTAACAGCACCGGCTGGACGGTGGCGCTGCTGGCCGACCACCTGCGTCACAAGTACGCCAGTGCCATCACGGGTCCGCACGTTGCGTCGGCGGACGTACGATCTGGGACTGCGTTGGAAGCGTCCGCGGCACACCTATGCCGCCCAGGACCCGCACCGGGCGCAGAAAAGAGGGGCTCATTCGCCGGCAAGTTGCCTGGGGCCAGGGCGTTCGGCGGCCGATGCGCACACCTGACGGAGAAGACCGCTCCGAGGCTCAAAGCTGATCTGGCGGATGCGGGGATCTCGTATCAGGACGCCGCCGGCCGTTTTCGAGACTTTCACGCTTTGCGGTGTACCTGCGCAAGCTGGCTTGCCGCGATGAATGTCCACCTCGAGGTCATTCGGGAAATCATGCGGCACGGCGACATCAATCTGACCATGTCGCGCTACGGCCACACTCTCCGAGGCCAGGAGGCCGAGGCCGTAGTCAAGCTGCCCGACCTATCCTTGCCCACCAGCCAAGCCCAGAAGGCGACCGGAACGGACGGAAGGGCAATCGACTTGGGCGCGAACTTGGCGGAACTTAGCGCTCAGCCATGCACCGATAAGCACTCAAGGGCACAGAGTACCCCCCTTCGTGATAGCGAGAACGCGGTTTTGACAGCCAACGGTGGGATTCGAACCCACAACCCCTGGTTTACAAAACCAGAGCTCTGCCATTGAGCTACGTTGGCCTCAGATGCCGGTCAGGCCCCGGCGGAAACACCCTCGCATGACGGCCGGATTATCCACTCAGGCCACTATAACCGAGGTCCGCCGATACATCAAGGCCGATCACGGTCGCAGGATATCGGTCCCTCCCGGCCCGGGCTTTATGCGAATTGCTTGACTTTCGCGCGCTTTTGGACGAAATAAGGGAACAGGTGTACCTTCACGGTGGGTATAGGGCCTGTTCTGGTCGCCGCTGAGGCGATAGATTTTTTTTGTTGGAGCTGTCCATGAAGAATGCCGTCGCCGCAACAAGTTCTCGTTTCTTACCCCTCGTGTATTCGCTGGTTGTCGTGCTCATCGTCAGCGGTTCCGGCTGCCGGAAGAAAAGCCCGGCCCCCGACGACACGGGCACACCGCCAGTTAACGTTCCGGATAAAGGCGAGTCGCCGGTCGGCCAGACCCCGGCACCGGAGCCGAACCAGGCCGACGCGGTGTCCGAGCCGGACAAGGTCTTGGTTACCGTGAACGGCACGCCCATCACCGAGGGCCAGGTGAAGCGACGCATCTACGCCGAGTACGGGCCAGAGTTGGCCAAGATGGCCGCACAGTCGCCCGAGTACGCCGCCCAGCAGGAAAGACTGCTCATCCCGGGTATCACCCAGAGACTGCTGGTCGAACAGCTCCTGGAGGAGCAGGCCAGGGCGGCGAATATCACGATAACGGACGAGGAAGTGGCCACCGGGATGACCAGGCAGTTGGCCGCCCAGTATCCTGGCGTAACTCTGGAGAAGTTCAGGGAGATGGTGACGGCCCAGGGCGGCGATTTCCAGGCCATCAAGGAGGGTGCCGCCCGGAGCATGAAGTACAACAAGCTCTTCGAGGGCAAATGGGCCGACAGCATCACCGTGGCCGATGACGAAATCCGCAAGTACTATGACGAGCATCCGAAGCAGTTCGATACGCCCGAGCAGGTGCGGGCCAGCCATATCCTGATCTCGACAGCGGTGACCGACCCCAACGCGGACCCCAACCAGGTGAAGGCCCAGGCCCGCGAGAAGGCCGAAAAGCTGCTCCAGGAGATCAAGGAAGGCGCGGACTTTGCCGCACTGGCGAGGAAACATTCGAGTTGTGGGTCCAAGGCCCAAGGTGGCGATCTGAATTTCTTCGTGCGCGGCGACATGGTCAAGCCGTTCGAGAATGCGGCTTTTGCCCTCCAAGTGGGCGAGGTCAGCGACGTGGTCGAGACGCAGCACGGCTACCATATCATCAAGGTGACCGACCGGCGTGATGCGAGTCACACCGCCTTTGAGGAGGCCAAGGGCGACATCATCAACACGCTGACGCAGCAGAAAAGGACTGATCTTGCCAGGAAGTACATTGAGTCGCTCAAGGAGCAGGCCAAGATAGTCTATACGTCCGGTAGTACGCCGGAAGCGAATCAACCCGCCACCCGCGCCGCACCGCCGACAGCAACCCCGGCCCCGGCCGAGCCCAACGAGTAAGGAGACGGATCGTCGGGACCTGGTGAATATATGGGAAACAGGGGATTTTGCGAGGGTGAAATCCCCTGTCTTGTTCTCATAGCGTGGCCGGGTCGAGGTTACCGGCCTCCACGTCTTTGAAGTATCGTACGGTGCCGACTTTCAACTCCAGCGTTGCCTCCTCGTCGCAGACGATGATGCCGTTCGGATGCGTCTGCAGGGCGCTGATGGTCCACATGTGATTGACGCCCTCCTCGATGGCATGCCGCAGGGCGCGGGCCTTGTTCGGGCCGTTGACGATGATCAGCACCTCATCGGCGTCCATCACGGTTCCCACCCCGACGCTCAGCGCCGTTTCTGGGACCTTGTTCGGGTCGCCGTCGAAGAAGCGGGAGTTGACGATCCGCGTATCGGAGGTCAGCCGGACCACTCGCGTGCGCGAGGCCAGCGACGAGCCCGGCTCGTTGAACGCGATATGGCCGTCGGCCCCGATTCCGCCCACGAACAGGCGAATTCCGCCGGCCTCCTTGATTCGCTCCTCGTACCCGGCGCACTCGGCGTCGAGGTCCGGGGCGTTGCCGTTGAGGATGTTTACGTTTTTCCTGGAGATATCGATCCGGCTGAAGAGGTGCCGCCACATGAACGAGTGATAGCTCTCCGGATGCTCCTGCGGCAGACCCACATATTCGTCCATGTTGAAGGTGATGACGTTCTTGAATGACAGCTTGCCCTTCTGGTTCAGGGCCGCAAATTCGTTGTACATCCCGATGGGCGAGGAACCCGTCGGCAGGCCGAGAACGAACGGCTTGTCCGCGGTCGGCCCGAAGTCCATGATCCGGCGGGCGACGTAGTGGGCCGCCCACCGGGAAACCTGCCCGTAATTCGGCTGAACGATGACTCTCATTACTCCCGTCCTTTCACTGCAGAAAACGTCTTTTACTACTGCCTTTCACAAAACGTGCTTACGCGAACTTAACACCGATTACGCCTGGGTCTTTCACAGCATGTCATCAAACTCTGGGTGGCAGCGGCAAGCGCCAGCCTGCCGATGGGCTTCTGTCACTGCACGGGAGCCGTCGCCAAGGCCTTCGGCCTTACCGCTGCCACCCGGAGATTCGAGACTCTCCGTTGTGATCCGCGTAACTTCCGAGAGAGTGTCTGAGAACCGCCTCTCCAGTAGCATGGGCATCCTGCCCATGAGTCGCAGGGCCATCCCGGCCCCGCCGAGCGTTGACCTTTCACGGGCGAGAGGGGTTCCTCAAACGCGATACACTGCGTTTGGGGGCCCCAGACGCCCGTGAGACTCACGGGCAAGATGCCCGTGCTACTTTTCACACACCCTCCGAGACGCGTCGGTCACGCACTGGTTCGCAGCGGTTCGATGCGGCGCAGAAGCTCCTCGGCCAGCCGGCTCTTGGCGGCGATGTGCTTTTGGATCTCGGCCACGAACCCATCGGCCTCGAACGTGCCGCGGACGGCCGCGAAGTCGCGGCACCTGACCTCTTCATCGCCGTCGACCCCGAATCCGATCCGGGCGGTCGTGGCAAATTCCTTCCTGGCATCGGCGTGGAGCAGATTGTCCAGCTCCAGCACGGCCTTGTGCCACCGGTTCGTCACGTCAATCACGTCCGCGACACCGATCTGGTCGATCGCCTTGTTCAACTCCTTCTGGAGGACATCCGCCGCCCACGCCCATTCGTGAGCCGGATAGTTCTCATGAATCGCCGCGAACCCGGCGTCCACCTCCTCGAGGGAGCCGACGGCACCGTTTTCGATCGCGGTCAGCATCTGCCGGACGGCCTCCTCCGGGGCAAGCATACCGGCCAGGTCGATCCACTTGCCCAGCCCGACGCGCGTATCCGGCCGCAGAGCCGCCCGCAGTTCATCCACGTTCTGAAACTGTTTGTTCTCCAGCCGCCGGATGAGGCAGTTGCCGATGAACTTGTCGATGCCGATCTGGTAGAGCCCGATGCCGCGTTCCAGGGCGTGGTTGGGGATTTTGACGTTGTGGTAGGTGAAATACTCGGAGGTCGGGCCGGCGGTGGCCCTGAGCCTGAGCAGCAGGTCCCGGCCGGTGATCATCTTCTGAATCGTGTACGGGCTGAGCAGTTTGAAATTGACATGGTCCAGTTTCTTCGGGTCCTTGCGCCGGTCGCGTTTCGGCCATTTGCGGGCGTCGCGGACGGTCCCGACGCTCCGCAGGTTCACACCCGGCGCCAGCACGCTCTCATCCTCGTGCTCGATCAGATAGGAGAACGGCAGGTCCGAGGTGTCGGAGTTGCGGTAGTGCCGACCCATGACGACGGTAAAGGCCCCGACCTTGGCGGGCCAGAGCATATAGGAATCGCTGCCGGTCTTGGAGCCGCGCTCGACGACGCCCTGGTGAACGGGCCCGAGCTTGTACATGTGGTTGGTCTGGCTGGTGCCGCTGCCGGCGTTGAGGAACGAGAACAGCCCGGCAATCAGGAGGGTGGACTTGTGGTGGGTGACCGTATACGGCCCGGCGAAGATGGCGCAGGCCTCCCCGTGGAAGCCCCCGCAGTTGGCGAAGAACACCGAGTTCTCGGCGGAATATTCCTTGGCGAGCACGCAGCCCTGCCCGACGAAGCAGTGGGAGATGATGGTCCCGTCGGTGACGTTCGAGCCGCTACAGACGATGAAATCCTCGGCATAGACGCCGGGCCCGATGTAGATGGGGTCTTCAGTGCAGCTATTGACGGAGCCATTTTCCAGGCGGTTGACGCCCTCGATGCAGGCGGTCGGACCGATTCTGACGTTCTTGAGGAGCCGCGAGTTGATGATCCGGGCCCCCCGGGCCACCAGACCCATGCGGGACCGGACCGAGGCGGCATAGCCGTCGATCATCGCATTGAGCTTCTCGACGACCTCCGGCCGGTGCCGATAAAACGCCAGCACGTAGGCCGTATGGGCACTCAGGCGGTCGTAAATCGGAATTTCCCGGCCCCCAGCCTCGTTGACGACCGAGACCCGCGTCCCGTTGCCGAACGAGCTTTCGCCCTCGACAGCCAGCAGGTCGATGTTATCGATGACCGCATCGTCCTCAATGACGTAGTTGGCGATATAATTCCGAACCGCGCAGATGTAGACGTTGTCGCCGATCGTGCAGTTGTGAAGCGTGGCGTGGCTGATGCCGGCGGGCTTGGTCACGCCGCCGAAGAAGGAGATCTCCCTCTCGAAAACCCCCAGCCGGACCGCGCCACTGAAGTGCGTCATGAGGACCCGATCCGCCTGGAAGCCCTCGGCGACCTGCACCCGGGACCAATCGGCCGACGTGCATCCCTGTTGTGCCAGTTGCGCGATCTCCCCGTCCGATAGGGCGCGCCATTTCGATGTCATCGGTTTCCTTTCGTATATTTTATACAGGCAACGTGATGGTCGCTATCAGGGCCCACACGCCTGCACGTGCTCCCTCACGGAAGCCGGCGTTATCAGACCCTTGTGAATATAGTGGCGTCCGGGCGCACCGTCAAGGCGTTCACGCTGATGTAGTATGGACACAGGAAGCTGCCAGTGGCTGACCACGAATACCAATCGATGGGCATCCGACACGCGAACCATTGCGCGGGAAACAAAACATGCGCATGAAGTCGGGATTTTTCACAAAATTTGCAGTTGGACCGTGGCGGCGGCCGATGTACTTAGGGTATAAGAAACGTATCCCACCGATACTCCTTGTCCTCAAGACGTGGGTGCGGTTCTACGGACCGCAGGGTTGGAATGGACGAGCCTTTATGTCGAACCAGCCAAGGGTAGTGAAAGTCTTGACCGCGTTGCTGGTCTCCATGACCGTGGGCGCGTTCGTATTGATGGCGCTCGGCAACAATCCTCCCTTGGACGGCCCCTTCAGCCTGTCCGTCTATTACCAACTCGATTCGGTGGATCATGCCGTGCGGTCGAAGGCCTGTCAATCTCCCCATCGCTGGGACAGCATCGAGATCTTCTTCAGCGGGACCAAGGGCGGCAGCATTCAACAGCCCGCCGGCGCGGTGGACCTGGATTGTCACTTCGTAATTTGCAACGGCCTCGGCGG
>CAYFUB010000309.1:0-7475 GCA_964346195.1 uncultured Pirellulales bacterium | reverse complement strand
GGGCCCCCAAACGCAATCATTCGCGTTTGGGGAACCCCTTCACTGCGCTGCGCTCCGCTCAGAGCCTGCCCTGAGCGGAGTCGAAGGGATGACAGACCGCGCACGAATTAATCATAATCTGTATGACGCGGCTGCAGGAAGGGTGAGATCGTGACAGCTTCGGCCCCCCGCGGCAAAACGAATCCGCGCGCCTCGTGAACATGCTGGTACACAACTCTGAACGTTTCGGCTGTCGTCGCGCCCACCGCAGGCCCATCAAACAACGTTATCCTGCCCCCGAGCGATATCTGCTCGGCGAACGGCGGGACCTCCAGGAAGTCGCCATCGCATTCCGCAAGTTGTTTCCCGATACGGTTGAGACGAGGATTCACCGGGCGGACCTGATCTGCGCTCATGTTTTCGACCTGCTGGGCAGCGGTCCCACCGGGCTCAGCCCGCCGGGACCGTCCTATACGGATTATGGAAAATTCCTGCGCGGTACAGACTCAGTCATCCTGAGGCGAAGCCGAAGGATCTGGCCTCCGGATGAGACGTTTCTCCCGTTCGTAACCCAGATCCTTCACGGCGCTGCGCTTCGTTCAGAGCCTGCCCTGAGCGTAGCCGAAGGGATGACACACGGGGCGCAAGAATTTTTCCTAATCCGTCTTATCAGCCCATAGACTGGCACAGCGATTTCAAAAGCGGATACCGGTGGGACCCGGAGGCTTTCTATCGCGATGTTCGATTCGGCCATAGGGCGGGGGTCGATGTGAAAGTCCCCTGGGAGCTGTCGCGTTTCCAGCACCTGAGCACACTCGGACAGGCGTACGTCCTGACCGGTGACCGGAAATATTGTGCCGAGTCGGCTGAGACGGGCCCGTGGATGGGCTTCGAGGGCGAGATCCAGTACGCCGGCATCGTGCACAGAAGAACTATCAGCGTCGATACCGGATCGGGCCGCTGGAAAATCGAGGATCGCGTCCTGTGCCCGAAGCCACTTGGCGGGCGGGTGGCATTGCACTTGTCCCCGGCTGTGGCCGGTCGCGATGGGTACATCTTCGAGAAAAACGGAAAGGACGCCTTTGCCTGCATCGAAATTGAGAGCGGTCGCATGGACGTGTGAGCCTACGACTATTGTCCGGGATACGGGGTCGCCGTCGAGGCTCAGTGTATAGTTCCCGACGTGACGACAGCCGCTCTCGTGACGACCTTCTCCCGGCCACAGCAAGGAGCATTTTCGCCGGCCCGGACACATGTGTTTGACGAGGGGATATCATGAAGATGCGCACGCTCGCCAAGAGGCTTCCCGGACCTGTCAAACAAGCGCTCACGTCGGCCTATGGTGCGATCCCGCCCCGACTGCGGCTCGGCCGGGCCTTCTGGCAGACGTACAACTTCCTGGAGCAATCACAGTGGTGGGATTCCGCCCGGCTGGAGGGATACCAGATGCACGAGCTGCAGCGCCTTTTGACACACTGCTACAAGCAGGTTCCCTACTATCGCAGAATTTTCGATGAACGCGCTCTTAAGCCGGCGAACATCCAGTCGCTCGATGATTTGAAGAAGCTGCCCTATCTGCGCAAGGAGCAAATCAGGCAGGAGCCTCGGGCCTTCGTGGCCCGCAACCGGCGGACGGCGCGTCTGCAGCGCCGTTTCACCATCGGGACCTCGGGGCAGCCGTTGCGGTTCTACGTCGATCGCGATGAGCTCGAGCGGGAGTGGGCGTTTGCCTTTCACCAGTGGAGCCGGGTCGGGTACCGGCCGGGCGACGCACGGGTCGAGGTCAGAGGGCAACGTATCGAGGGGGCGAAACCGTACGAGTGGAATCCCGTCCTGCGGGTGCTGCGTCTGTCCCCCGTGATGCCGCGAAAGGAAGTTGTCAACTTGTACCTGGAGACGATTCGATCCCACGGAATCAGGTTCCTGTACGGGTACCCGAGCGCACTTACCTGTTTCGCTTCATCGATCAAGCGGTACGGCCTGCGCGTGGACCTCAAGCTCACGGCGGTGCTGTTCGCCTCGGAGACCTTGTACCCGTGGCAAAGGACGCTGGCCGAAGACGTGTTCGCGTGCCGGTCCTACAATTTCTACGGGCTCGCCGAACACGTGGTGATTGCCGGCGAATGCGAGGCCAGCCGTGCGTTTCACTGCATCCCCCAGTATGGGGTTACCGAGGTTGACCCGCAGACGGGCGAGATCACCGGCACGGGCTTCCTGAACCATGGGAACCCGTTCATCCGCTACCGGACCGCGGACATCGCCTCCCTGCCCGTCGGCGGCGGCTGTGAGCAGTGCGGGCGGCAGTACTGTCCGGTGCTGCCGGAGATCGAAGGCCGGCTTCAGGATTTCATCGTCACGCCCGAGGGCATGGCCATCGGCAGGTGTGTTCTTACGTTTCCCTTCCGGGAGAGCCGCACCATCGGTCACGTCCAGATCGTGCAGGAGTCGCTCGATCGGGTCACCCTCCGGGCGGCGCCGGTGGACGGCGGCAACAGCCGGCAATTTACGCACGAACTCATCATTGCCCGCGCGGGCCTGCAGCGGATTCTGGGAGCCGGCGTCTCCATCGAGAGTGAGAGGATTCGCGCCGAGGAGGGTGCGGGTCCCGGAAAGCTCCGCTTCATTATCTCACGCCTGCCGAGAGATTTTCGAGGTCCAGACGCCGGCGCCGGCATGTGACAGAGACTTTCCGGCACGACAGGAGCAGCACAGGGAAAGCATCGGACTGATGAAAACGCTGGAATTCGTGGCCGTCGGCGACATCTCTCTTGCCGGTCCGGGGGGCCGGGACCCTTTCGCGCGAGTCGCGCGGTACCTCCGGGCGGGTGACATCGTGTTCGGCAACCTGGAGGGCGTGCTGTGCAAGGCCGGCGCCGCCGAGAAGAAGGCGACCCTGCGTGTCTCTCCGCGCCGGGCCGGCTACCTGCGCCGGGCTGGCTTCACCGTCCTGAATATCGCCAACAATCATGCGCTCGACTTCGGTTCGGCGGGTCTGCATGAGACCCTTTCAGTCCTGTGGGAGCAGGGCATTCGCTTCGTAGGATGCGTCGGCGGTCCTTCGGAGAGGGGCGGGGAGATCATCGAATGCAGAGGTCTGCGGGTCGGCTTCCTGGCCTATTGCGAAAACACCGGAGCAGGCGAGCAGGAGAGGCCTTCGATCAACCCCATCGACCGCGACTTGATCCTGGAGCAGTTGGACGACTTGAGGCAATACTGTGATGTGACGGTCGTGTCGCTCCACTGGGGCATCGCGTATGTTTGTTACCCCTCACCCGGGCATGTGGAGCTGGCGCGTGACCTCATCGTCAATGGGGCCGGACTGGTGCTCGGTCATCATCCCCATGTCGTGCAGGGACTGGAGGAGTTCGAGAAAGGTCTCATCGTATACTCGCTGGGAAGCTTCCAGTTCGAGTCCCGCAGGAGAGAAGCAAGGCACTCGTTCATCTGCCGTGCCACCCTCAGCGCCGCGGGGGTCGAGCGCTATAAGCTGCTCCCGATCAGGATAGACGATGAGAACATGCCTCGACTGGTCTGGAAGGAGGGACGGAGGGAGATGCTGGAGTTCGTCGACCGGATTTCTGCGCCCATCTGGGAGGATCGAATCACCGAGCGATGGTGGTTCGAGCAGATCGCCGTTGTGTACCTGCGTGCGAACCTGGAGGCTTGGATGACGCGGGTAAGAAAGTATGGCGTGAGGCATTTCGTGCAATTCATCCGGTGGCTGGTCTCGAGATTCACCATCAAATGTTACCTGGGACTGTTGAGGAGCCGGGCAGGACTGCATGAGTAAGGGCTTGTTGGCGGATACGGTCAAGTATTTCCCCGCGCAGATCGTCCCAGGAGTTGTCGGTCTGGTGAGCATGCCCGTGGTGACGAGGCTGTTCGCGCCGAGCGCGTATGGCAACCATTGTCTGGCCACCGCGACGGTCATGGTCCTGACGGCATTGTTGACCATGGCTTCGGGGCCGATCGCCATGCACATCTGGGAGAGCCGCGGCGAGCACGACAGCCGGCAATTCGCTACGGAGGTGGCGCGCCTGTACCTGCGGGCTTGTGTCCCCGCGGTGGTCGGATTGAGCGTTCTGTCCCTGCTCGTGGTCCGCACGCTGGGCGGAGCGGCATGCGCGGGCGGACATGCCATTATGCCCTGCGTCCTCCTTGGCGTTCTGCTCCTCGGCATCCAGCAGTTGTATCAATCGGGGTTTCTTTTCCATCAAAAGACGAGTTTCATCACGCTCGCCATCGTCACGGTCGGGGTGCTGAATGTGTCTCTGAACATTCTCTTTGTCCCCCGGTATGGGTATCGCACATCATCAATTCCATGAGGCAGGACGCGCTCCCGAAACGATGGCTTGGAGGTCCATGGGTATTTCGTACGATTTGAATGGAGGCGGTTGAGAGGATGTGCGAAAAGTAGCACGGGCATCTTGCCCGTGAGTCTCACGGGCGTCTGGGGTCCCCAAACGCAGTATATCGCGTTTGGGGAACCCCTCTCGCCCGTGTAAGGTCAACCCTCGGCACGGCCAAGATGGCCCTGCGACCCATGGGCAGGATGCCCATGCTACTTGGAAGCCGGATGCACACACGCACCCTGCGAACGAAGCGAACCCGCCCATCACGGCGGAGCTCTGCGCTGATACCGGCGCAAAGCCTCCATGCAGGAACCGGCCCGAGGGATAATTTGAGTGTACCAGGCCGCGGACTTGTCTGTATACTGATGCCATGCTCTGGTGCCCTGGGAGCCGTTTTGTGGAGAGCGACAACCTCGGATCGGAGCGCTCGACAAAAAGATTGAAGGAGGCTGAGAATGACCACACATGGAATCCCCAAGAGTATCCAACCGCAGAACCTCAGCCGGCGGGGTTTTCTCGCCGCGACTTGTCTGGCTGCCTCCGGATTGCGGATTCAACCCGCGCGTGCGAATCCGCAATCTGATGTCCCAAGCATTGACCCCGGATATATCGGCCCTCAGTTCTTCGACGAGCGGGAGGAGCAGGCACTGCTGGAAGTCCTGGAATCCGGATCGCCCTTCCGTTTCTGGGGGCCGGGCAAGCCTGAGAAGGTCCAGCGGTTCGAAGAGAACTTCGCGAGTTACATGGGCACGCGCTTCGCGCTGGGCGTGACCTCCGGCACGGCGGCCCTGGATTGTGCCGTGGCGGGTCTGGGCATCGGTCCGGGGGATGAAGTGATCGTACCGGCGTACACCTGGTGGTCGGATTACACTTGCGTGGTCCATGCGGGGGCCCTGCCGGTTTTTGCCGATATCGACCGCACTTTCAATCTCGACCCCAAGGACTTCGAGAGGAAGATCACGCCGCGGACCAGGGCCGTTATCGCCGTTCATTTGCTCGGCGGGCCCTGCGATATGGATCCCATCATGGAGGTCGCCCGCCGGCACAAGGTAGCGGTGCTGGAGGACTGCGCGCAGTGCGTCGGCGGGTCCTATCGCGGGAAGAAGCTCGGCTCCCTCGGCGACGTGGGCATCTACAGCTTCCAGATCAATAAGATGATCACCTCCGGCGAGGGCGGGGCCGTCGTGACGAGCGACCCGCTGCTCTACGAGCGGGCCGCCCGTTTCCATCACATGGGCCTGATGCACCCGGTCTTCACCGACCGCCTCGGGTCCAGCCAGGTGCCGACGTTTGCAGGCGAGAATTTCCGGATGAGCGAGCTGACCGGCGCGGTGCTCGGCGCGCAATTGACCAAGCTTGATTCCATGATCGCCCAACTGCGTCGCAACGCGGAGGCCATCTACGACGGTATCAAAAGCATCAAGGGCATTCGCCTGCGTCATCGTCCCGATCCGGCGGGTGATATCGGTTACGCCGTCTACTTCGAGACTCCAGACAAAGCCCAGCGCGACAGGTGCATTCAGGAACTCAGGAACCGCAAAGTCCCGGCGTCAACACTGACGGGCTCGGTCCTGTTGCCGGTCGCGGAATCCGTCATCAATAAGCGGGCCCGGCATCCGAGCTGGCCGTCGTTCAACAGCCCGGAGGGCAAGGCGATCCGGTACGGCCCGGACAGTTGCAGGCAGACCCTCGATATCTTCGACCGGTTTGTGCAGGTTCGCATCGGCGCCAAGTATACTCAGAGAATCAATGATTACATCGTCGATGCGATTCGTCAGGTCCATGCTTCGATGGTGTGATGGCTCGTGTAGTTTTGTAGGATATTGAAGGCAGGCAGGTACTCGTTGCGTCTGATTTGACGGCAGGTGATACAACACTCTCGGCAACCTTTTGAAGGGGCTGTGCTATGGAAAAACCGGCGACATTATCCCGGCGTGGTTTCGTGCAGACGGCCTTGGGGGCGGGGGCGGCCCTGAGTGCCCCGACCATCCTGGGAGCGACGGCCAAGGGACAGGGCAGGGTCTTCAAATTGGGCCTCATCGGCTGTGGCGGCCGGGGCCGCGGCGCCGCGGCCGGAGCGCTCGAAGCAGCGAAGATCCTCGGCTTCGACGTTCGGATCGTGGCCGTGGCCGACTACTTCAAGGAGCGGGCCCTGCGGGCCGGCAGGGATCTTGATGTCCCCGCGGAGCGGTGCTTCGGCGGGGCCACCTGCTATCAGGCCATGATGGAGACGGATGCCCAGATCGTCCTGATGGCGACGGCACCGGTATTCCGGCCGCTGCACCTGGAGGCCGCGGTCAAGGCGGGCAAGCACGCGTTCATCGAGAAGCCCGTGGCCGTGGACCCGCCCGGCTGCCGGCGGGTCATCGCCGCCGGTGCGGAGGCCGAAAAGAAGGGCCTGGTCATCACCGCCGGCACGGAGATGCGCCACGACTTCAACCGCCGCAAGACGCATCAGGCCGTCGTGGTGGAAAGGGCGCTGGGCCGGCTCTATGCCGGCCGTATCTGGTTCTGCATCGCGAGCATGTTCTCGACCAAGCCCATCAATCCGAAGACGCCGGATGACCTCGTGCGGACCTGGCAGAGCTGGATATCGCTGTCGGGCGACCATCTTGTCGAGCAGCACGTGCACAATATCGACATCGCCAACTGGTTCTGCGGCGGCCCGCCGGTCAGTGCGGTCGGCTTCGGCGGGCGCGGGCAGCGCGTCGCGGGCGACATGTACGACTTCTTCAGCGTCGATTACGACTACGGCGACGGCGTGAACATCCATTCGATGTGCCGCCAGATCAACGGCTGCTGGAACCGGACCGGGCACGACTTCGCCTACGAGAAGGGCAGGACCGACGGGAGCGATTACCCCAAGTGCCGGCAGTCCCCCATTCCCGCCGACCTGCCCCAGGCGCCGGCCAGCCACATCCAGGAGCAGGTGGACACACTCTATTACGTGAGCAGAGGCCGGCCCGTCAACCAGGCAAAGGACGTGGCCCAGTCCACCGCCGCGGCCGTCATGGGCCGCATCTCCGCCTATACGGGCCAGCAGGTCACTTACAAGGAGATGATGGAGGACCCGAGCATCAACCCGGCCTGCTACAACCTGACGCTCAAGCCCACGGCCGAGGACTTCGACAAGGGCACCGTCGA
>CAYFUB010000308.1:0-11741 GCA_964346195.1 uncultured Pirellulales bacterium | reverse complement strand
TCTCCTTTCGCTATCATGTATGGCATTTCCCGGCGACAACTTCACCGGGGATCAGTAGTCTTTGAAAGCCCTCATCCACAGGGGCCAGTCATCGTGCTGGACGCCGCCTGCTTTGGTCCACGCGTTGGAGGTGTTGAACGTTCGGTTCCATTTGAAAGTCCAGAGTTCCTTCAAGCCCACTTTCCGGAGGCTCAGATCCGCGAACAGGTAGTTCACGTAACCAGTGTGACGGTTCATGCAGACCAGGACCCACTCATTGAGACCGCTCATGTCTCCCTCCATCAGAGGCGGGCCGGCACTGGCGTTGGGGAACACGTCCAGGTAGGCGCAATCGAAGAACAGCGGGACGGTGTCCGGCTTCTTGATGGTATTGCGACTGCGCCAGTAGTCCGCGCCGTTGCGGTCGCAGATCCATTCGTTCTGGCCGTAGCTCCCGCAGTCCGGGGTTTCCTTCTGTTTGAGGTTTGCCCAGCCCTGCTGGTCCCACGACCAGGCCCGGAACGCGAACTGGCCGGGCGCGACCATCGGGCGCGTGGCAGCCGGGCAGAGCGTCAACGCCCCCCGGTCCTGGTAGTAAAGCATCAGCAGGACCGGCCAGTCGTTGGCCGCATCGCTGGTGACGGAGCCGCCAGTGTTGTACTTGCCGTTGCTGTCTTCGGTGTACATGTGCCAGATGTAGGCCCATTGCTTGAGGTTCGACAGGCACGCCACGCTCCGGGCCTGCTTGCGCACTCGGTTGAGGCTCGGCATCAGGATGGACATCAGCACGGCGATGATCGCGATAACCACGAGCAGCTCGATCAACGTGAAAGCATGGCGTCTGGCTCGCATGGCCTGATCTCCGTCACAAACGGTTCGACTCAACTGACACCGAAATCGACCGCTGGTGAGATTATACTCTCCGGAGCCGACGCAGGGAAGTCGGGGAAGGAGAATTTGGCCGGCGGCAGCGTTCTCAAGAATGGCGTCATACGGACGATGAGCGGCCCCCGTTGGCAGCCTGCGCGACGCGCTCTCGAATCCACAATCCGAAGTCTGAAATCCGCAATTATCCGGGTCTTCGGTCCACGACGCGGCCGGCGCCGGCGAGTTGGCGCAGGGATTTCGGCTCGACGAGGATGACCTTGGCCTCCACGTCCAGAACGGCCTGGATACGCCTGGCGATCTGGACGCGCAGGGTCTCCAGCGTCTTGACCTCATCGACGGAGGGGATTTTGTCGGAAATTTCGACCCGAATCTGGATGGTATCGACGCCGCCTTCCCGGTCGAGAACGATCTGGTAGTACGGGCTGGCGCCGTCGCACTCGGCGAGGAGTTCTTCGACCTGGGAAGGGAAGAAGCCCACACCTTGGAAGAGGATCAGGTCGTCGGTGCGGCCGCCGACGGGCGCCATGCGGGCGAAAGTCCGGCCGCACAGGCATGAGCCGGGGCACAGCGACGTGATGTCGCCCGTGCGGTACCGGATCAGCGGGAAGCCTTCCTTGGTGATCGTGGTCAGGACCAGCTCTCCCTCTTCACCGGCGCCGACGGGCTCAAAGGTCTGCGGATCGATGACCTCGGCGAGGAAGTGGTCCTCGTTGACGTGCAGGCCGTCGTGTAAATGGCACTCGCCGGCGACGCCCGGGCCCATGATTTCGGTCGGGCCATAGGTGTCCGTCGAGGCGATGTGCAGCCGGTCTTCCAGTTGCCGGCGCAGCGCCTCGCTCCAGCGCTCGCCGCCAAAGAGGCCCAGTCTCAGGTGCAGCCGCTCGGGGTGGACGTGCGCCTCGTCGAGACCCATCGCGACACTCAGGGCGTGGCTCGGCGTCGAGACCAGGACCGTCGTTTTGAAGTCCCGCATGATGACGACCTGCCGGGCCACGCCGGTCGTTAGAGACGCGGGAATCACCGAAGCGCCGATTCGCTCGGCGCCCTGATGAAAGCCAAAGCCCTCCGCGAACAGGCTGTAGTGCAGCGCAATTTGCACGACATCGTGCTCGGTGACACCGGCGGCGACCAGGAGACGGGCGGCACACTCCCGCCAGCTCCGCAGGTCGTTCGGCGTGTATCCGACGACAATCGGTTTGCCCGTCGTGCCCGAGGTCGTATGGATGCGCACGATGTCCTTCAGAGGGACCGCGAACATGTCGTAAGGATAGCTCTTTTGCAGGTCCTCCTTGGTCGTGAACGGCAGCTCGCGCAGGGCCTGCACGCTCTTGAGCTTTTCGAGGTTGACCCGGTGCGCGTCGAACGCCGTCCGATAGAAAGCGACGCTACGGTACACCCGGTTCAGCGTGGATTGCAGCCGCTCGAGCTGAAGCTGCTCCAGTTCCTCGCGGGGAATCGTTTCGCACTGGGGATTATAAAGAGGCGCCTGACTCATGACTATTCCTCACTTGCTCAAACCGACCGGTTCGCTCGCACGTGGGCGTGCAATATACCGCGCCGCGGCAGTTGTACTCGTTTGTCATCCTGAGCGAAGCGAGGGATCTGGGCTGGCAGGTGAGAGATGCCTGAGCAGCGCAAGACACCTCTCGGCAGGAGGCCAGATGCTTCACTCCACTTCGTTCCGTTCAGCATGACAGTACAATGGACCAATTTGCATCACTCGTCGATTCTCCGGTATTCTTTTCCGAGGTATGCCCTTTGGACCTCGGGATTGTCGGACAGTTGGCGGGAGGAGCCCTGCAGGACGATCTGGCCGGTCTCGAGGACGTAGCCGCGGTCGGCCACCGCCAGGGCGGCCCGGGCGTTCTGCTCAACCAGCAGGATCGTCATACCTTCGTGTTTCAGGGCGGCGATGGTCCGGTAGATGTCCCTGACGACCAGCGGGGCGACACCCAGCGAGGGCTCATCCATCATCAGGAGTCTGGGCCTGGCCATGAGGGCCCGGCCGATGGCCAGCATCTGCTGCTCGCCACCGGAGAGCGTGCCGGCGAGTTGGTTGGCGCGTTCCTCGAGGATGGCGAACAGGCCGTACACCTGCTCCAGGCTCTCTTCGACGCTTCGGCCATTGTTCCTGCGTCGCCGGCTGTACGCGCCGAGTAGCAGATTCTCCCGGACGGTCATCGTGCCGAAGACGTGCCGGCCCTCGGGCACGAGGCAGCAACCCAGCCCTACGATCCGCTCCGACGGCGCGCCGTGTATCTGGCGCTTGTCGAACTCGATCTGGCCGGAACGGGCCTTCAGGATGCCCGCGATCGTCTTGAGCAGGGTCGTCTTGCCCGCCCCGTTGGCCCCGATGACGGCGACGGCCTCGCCCGGCGCGACGTGGAGCGAGAGCCCCTTGAGGACCCGCAACGCGCCGTAGCCGGCTTCCAGATTCAGGATTTTAAGCATGGTCGTCCCCCAGGTAAACACGGATGACCTCGGGGTTCCGCTGAATGGCCGCAGGCGGCCCTTCGGCGATCTTCGCGCCCTGGTCGAGGACGACCACGTCGTCCGAGATATCCATCACGAGGGACATATCGTGCTCCACGACGAGGCAGGTGACGCCCCGGTCGCGAATCTTCGCGATCAGTCGGCCCAGCTCCTGCGTCTCGTAGATGTTGAGCCCGGCGGCGGGCTCATCGAGCAGCAGCAGGGCCGGCTCCGTCGCGAGGGCCCGCGCGAATTCCACCAGGCGCTGGCGACCGAAGGAGAGATTCGAGGCCGTCTCGGACGCATACGTGGTGAGGCCGAGGTCCTCGAGAATGGTCATCGCCTTCGCGACGGTCTCGCGGTCCTCGCGCCAGGTCCAGGGCAGGCTCAACATGCCGGCGAGGAACCCGGCCCGCGTGCGGGGATGCCGGCCCACCATGACGTTTTCGAGGACGGTCATGTGGGGGAAGAGCTTGGTCGTCTGAAAGGTCCGTGCGATCCCCAGCGTGGCCACGGCATGCGGTTTCCAGGCCGTGATCGGCTTGCCCCGGAACAGGACCTCGCCCTGATGAGGCGTGAGCGTCCCGGCAATCAGGTTGAAAAGAGTGGTCTTACCGGCGCCGTTGGGTCCGATGACGGCCTTGATCGCGCCGGCGGGCACCCGGAGGCTGACGTCCCTGACGGCGTGGACGCCGCCGAACGAGCGATGCAGACCCCTGGTTTCCAGGAGGATGTTACTCATGCCGCCTCCGCGGTGATCCAAATACGAAACCACGAGGCGAGGAAATCCGAAATTCGAGACGAATTCAAAGCACCAAACTCAGAAGACCCAAACGCTGTCGCCGGGCGGGAGTCCCGTTTCGAATTTTCGATTTTGGTCATTTGGATTCGTTTCGGATTTCGTGCTTCGAATTTCGGATTTCTTTTCATGCACGGGTCCTCCTCGACAGCAGGGACGACACCGCCCGCAGCTTCGGCACGCGCAGCAGGCCCTGGGGCGCAAAGAGCATCACGCCGATGAGAATGGCCCCGAAGACGGCATTGTCGAACGTCCCGAACACGCCGCGCAGGGACAGGAAGTTCAGGAGAATGCCCATGACCAGCGCGCCCCAGAGGTTTGCCATGCCGCCGACGGCGACGATGGCCACGTAGCGCACGGATTTCATCACTGTCGCCTCGGACGGGCCGATACTGCCGTTGTAGTGGGTCAGGAGGACACCGCCGATGGCTGCGAACAGGGCGCTCAAGACGAAGATGGCGAGCTTGTAGCGGTACGTGTCCACGCCCAGCGAGTGCGCCGCTTCCTCGCTCTGGTGGATGGAGCGCAGCGCCCGGCCGACGCGGGAATGGATCAGGTTGAGGGCCAGCACCATGGCCGCCAGCACGACGACCCAGGCAATGTAATAGTTTTGGACGCGAAAGGCCGCCCGGCCGTTGACCTGGAGTCCGTCCACGAGAGGAAACGGCGGCACGTTCGAGACGCCGTCGGCCTGGCCGAAGAGCTGTGCCCCGAGAACGATGCGGTAAATAATCAGGCCGAAACCCAGGGTCGCCATGGCCAGGTAGTGCCCCTTGAGTCGGATCACCGGCAGGCCGATGGCCAGGGCGATCAGACCCGCCAGCAGCAGAGCCGCGACGAAGGCCAGCCACGGCGTGAAGGACAGGACCGCCGTGCCGTAGATGTCCTGCCACTGCACGAGCAGTCCGACGGAGCGCAGCCATTCGACCAGCGGGGTGTCGCGGTAAGCGCTGAGATTGTAGGTTGTCAGCACGGCGGACGTGTAGCCGCCGATGGCGAAAAAGCCCGCGTGGCCCAGCGAGGCCTGGCCGGCGTAACCCATGAGCAGGCACAGACCGATCACCACCAGAGCATAGTACGCCGACATGACGAGCTGGGTCATGTAGTACGTGGCATCGGCGGCCGAGAGCGCCAGGTGCAGCACGACCACGAGGACGGCCACGGCCAAGACCGGGTAATAAATCCGCAGCCGTGTCATACCGTCCTCAAGGCACTCATGTCGCGGCGGGCGAACAGGCCGCTCGGGCGAAAGACGAGGATCAACAGCAGGACCACGATCGCCACGACCTCCTTGTAGGCGGCCGCGAACTGGCTCACGACGAAGGCCTCCAGCAGGCCGAGGAATAGCCCCGCCGCGACGGCCGCCAGGCTGTTGCCCAGACCCCCGAGAATCGCGACGGTAAAGCCCTTGATGGCCAGCGGCGCCCCCATGTCGTACTGCGTCTGCGTCACCGGCGAGATGACACAGCCCGCCAGCGCCCCGATGCCCGCGCTGAGCATGAACGAGAGGGTGACCATCCAGCGGTCGTTGATGCCGCACAGGCGCGCCGCCATGCGGTCGTCGGCACAGGCCCGCATGGCCCGGCCGGTGAGCGTGAAGCGGAAGAAAAACGTCAGCGCCGCGACGATGACGGCGCTGACGCCGAGGACCCAGAGAATTTGCAGGGAGATGTGGGCGCCCAGGATCGTGATGGTCGAGACCTCCGTGCCGGTGAAGTACGGCAATGAGTGGGGCTTCTCGTCCCACAGGTGCAGCATGGCCTCGCGGATCACGATCGACAGGCCGATGGTGATCACGATCAACTGGAGGACCGACGCGTGCCGCGCCCGCCGGATGAAAACCAGCTCGATGAGCCCGCCCAGCGCGGTCGTGAGCACCACCGCCCCAAGGATCGCCACCGGCAGCGGCACGACGTGCGACAGACTGATGGCCGTCATCGCCCCGACGATGAGAAACTCCCCCTGGGCAAAGTTGATGATCCCCGTGCAACTGTAAATGATATTGAAGCCGATAGCGGTTATCGCATAGATGCTACCGACGGTGATGCCCGAAAGGCCGTATTGCACGAGCTGGGCGAGAGTCATCGCGATTCAACTCCGGCGATCCGCCTGCTGCGACGCTATTTCTCGTAAATGGCGAACTTGCCGTTCTTGACCGTGAGTATCTCGAAGGCGTCCTTGTTCAGGCCGTTGTGGTCCTGGGCCGAGAAGTTGAAGATACCGCCGGTGCCGACCACGCCCTGGAGGGTCTCGATAGCGTCACGGACCTTCGCGCCGTCCACGCTGCCAGCCCTCTTGATGGCCTCGGTCAGGATCAGCAGGGCATCATAGGCATGGCCCCCGAACGTGCTGGCGTCCTCCTTGTAGCGGCTCTCGTAGGCGGTCTTGTAGGCCACGAGGACTTTCTTCTGGGGGTGGTCATCAGGCAGGACGTCGGCCACGAGCAGCCGGCCGCAGGGGAAGATCGTGCCGTTGGTCGCCTCGCCACCCTGCTGGACGTACTTGATGTTGCCGAACCCGTGGCTCTGGAACAGCGGTACGTCGAGGCCGATCTGCTTCATGTTCTTGGCGACCAGGCTCTGGGCCGGGACGATGGACCAGTTCACCACGGCCTGCACGTCCGCGCCCTTGACCTTCGTGAGTACGTCCGTCAGGTCGGTCGCCTGCCGGTCGTATGTCTCGGAGATCCCGATCGTGATGCCGTACTCGGGGGCGAGATTGTCAAGCTGCTTGCCGCCGGCGATCCCGAAACCCGCGTTGCTCGTGACCACGCCGATCTTGGAGATCCCCAGGTCCTTCATCGTCTCGAAGATCCGCCGGGCCGCATCGCTGTCCTTTTGCGGAGTCTTGTAAACGGCCGGAGCGATCGGATTGACGATATCCTCGGCGGCGGCGCAGGACAGCAGGATCGTGTTGCCCTCCTGGCAGATGTTCTTGATCGCCATGGTCTCGCCGCTCGTCGAGGGGCCGATAATCGCGAGGACCTTCTCCTCGTCAATAAGCTGCTTGGCCAGCGAGATGGCATTCTCCGAATTGCCGGCGGAATCCTTGATGATCAGCTCGATCTTATGGCCGCTGACGCCGCCGGCCTGGTTGATCTGCTCGGCGTACATTTCCAGGGTCTTGGCCTCGGGCGCCCCCAGGAACGACGCCCCGCCGGTCACCGCGAGGATGGCCCCGACCTTGACCGTCGCCGCCGGCCCCTCCGTGCCGGTCTGCGGTGCCTTCTTGCACCCCCAGCCGACCAGCACGACGGCCATCGTCACGACACCGAGCGCTCGCACAACTTTGGCTCTCATGGCTACCTTCCTTTCCGACCCGCAGGTCCGTAGGGGGCGAATCATCATTCGCCCATACAAAAGTCCTGAGACACGTCCGGCCCGGCCCACAGCGCCGTTTCCGGCCATGGTCACGATTGTCGTCCCACCCGCCCGTGTACGGGCGAATGGTGATTAAGGACCCCAAACGCCCCGACGCGCAACTCGGCCGCAGCGCGGCCCTCCGGGCCGGCGCCGCGCGAAGGTCCCGTGCTTGGGGACCCCTTCGCCCCAGCAGAGCCCCCGGCCTACCGCCGGGTGAGGATTGTCAGACCCCTTTTACACGCACGGCACTTGGTTCCGGGTCGGCCCGCCGGGCCGTCTCAGCCCCAACGCCGCCCACCCACCTTTCTTGTAGAGACTTCCGGAGACACACATCGCACAGGCTCCAGACTTGGGCCATAAACTATCGCCTTTGTTCTATCCCGTCAAGACGCGCTTCAACAGAATCCCCCTCGCGGGCTGGGATTACCGCCGGGCGCATGTCGCCCCGCGATACGCCTGACACCCCCTTTACACCCTTGGCACTTTTCGTACTGCTCCCACGTTTCCCGCACGACGCGGGTACCGCCCGGATTCGTGCGGGGGACTGGGAGCAACGCCAATGAGGACTCGTTCACCCCTGCCCGGCAGGAATCCAGTCCTGCAGGACGGGCAGCTTTCCTGCCCTCGTAGGTCTGGGAGGCGGCGTTGGCTTTGAGTTCGGCGAGGTACTTTGGGTGGTCCTGGGGAAAGTTGAGATAGGCCCAGCCCGGCCTTCGGCCGGAACCAATCGCATTTGTCGCTTTACGGGCTGCCGGCAGGACACGTGGGATGTGCCCGCACCGGCTTCTCCCCGCCGGCGCCCGGAAGGCGATAAACGCGCTCCGGCCTCTGCCGTAAGATTCATCCAGGCAATGACCTATGGGGTGACAGCGCGATTATCGGGAAACGATTTTCAGTTGTTGCGGGTTAGCAGCGCAGATGCCGTGCAGCCCGACGGCCTTGCGGTCGCGGTCGAATGACCCATCAGGCTTCGAGCCCGAAATCCCGGCCTCTTACTTGGCTTGATCCCTTTTCTGTTCCCGGTTTCTGGCCTCGGCCAGGGCCTGGATGCTCGCCAGGCTGTCCTCGCGCTGCTTTCTCACGACGTACCATTCCCGGATCAGGGTCTCGGTCAGACCGATCAGCAATTCCGCTTCCCTCGGCTCGACATCGACGATCACATCCGCGCCCTGCTCCATGTGTGCGGAAATGTTGCCGGCCTGGCGGACCGCGTCGATCGCCGCCCGGACGACGGGTTCGACCCGTTCGAAGATCGCCTGGATTTCGTCGTTGAGGAACCCCGGTGTCACTTGCCAGAAGTCCCGGATCATTCTCTGCAGGCAACGTCTCGACAGGGCGGCGGAAGCTCTGGGACTAAGGTCTCGGATCAGGCACGCCTCGCGATAATCGTCCAGCACCCAGGCCGGCACGCAGGGGGGAAATATTTTGGCCGTGGAGGGTGGGACAAGATTCCAGGAGCGTATCTTCCGGTCCAGCTTTTCATCGCTGTTGCGGTGGCTCTCGAACAGGCTGCACGCCAGCGTGTACTTGCGGCACTCCCGGTTCGGGCAAACGATGAACACTGACATCAGCGTGTGACGGCCAACGGCATTCGCGATCCGCAACGTGTGCAGATCGCTCGAAAAGCTATCGTCTGTGATCGTCACATCTCTCCCACAATGTGGGCAGGTCCAATTGAATCCCGACATTTGGCCTCCTGTGATCCCCCTTGTGTCAGCCGAGTCAGGAACGCCCACGGCATCGGCTCTCATTCCCCGTCGGGCAGTCGCGGGCCGTCCAACTGCGACCAATTATAAAGGGCGACCGGGCGGTTGTGAAGCCGCAAATGCCGGTTCGACGAAGAAAAGAAGCGTTAAAAACTGAGGAATTCCGGACCCCGGCGGGGCGCGAGATACGGGGTTTATGGCTTTGTCGGCCGGACCCGTACGGTTCGGCCGGACTAATTGTGGCGGAGTTCACCGTGCAGGATGCCGTTGATATCAGGACCTCACGAGGCAGACGGACCTTTCTCGCTTGGGCGAGCGTACTGGGAACCCTGCGGTTCCCGGGTCGGTCAGGATTCGGCGGAAAGTACACCTTGGCCGGGGCATCCGCCGGCGCATCTGCACATGGGCTTATAGAAGAACTCGTCCCAGTCCCCCAGATCCACACAATCGCCCTTCATCAGTCCGCCGGTCTTGACGACGCCACCAACGCTTACACCGGCGGCGACGAATTCAACAATACTCCGTATCACCTGGCCGCCGGCTTCCGTGCCGGGATTCGCACACGCGTGTAGCTGCAGGGTTTCAACGCGAGCGACAACTTCGTGCCGTTGAGACTCGCCGTGCTCGCGACCGGCGCGATGGCCGCGGGCGCCTCCAGGGTGTTGACGGCCCAGGGTACATCCGCCGACAGCGTTTGCATCTCCACCCGCCCGCCCGGCGCGAAGTCGTTCAGCGTGACCGCCAGGTCGATGGGATTTTTCGTCCCCTTGTGTACGAGGGATAGCAGCAGGCTGCCGTCCTGCGCGCGGGCGGCGAGAGCGTCGAGCGTTTTGTAGCTCCAGTCTTTCGTGACGTTGCGGAGCTCCGGCAGGACGAGGGGAGCGCTCGCGGTTGGGCAGGCGAGCTCGACCTTGACGGGGACAGCCTCGGCGAAGGCGGCGAACATCGCCTGGGCGTAATGGCACGGGTTGGCGAAGACACGTTCGCGGCTCTTGCGCAGGCCGCCGCCGTGGTTGACCGTCGCCGAATGGGTGACCATGGTGACGAACGGCGCCAGCCGGACCGCCGTGTGGTAGATCAGAACGTCGTACAGGCCCTCCGCGTGCGTGGGCGGGCTGACGAGATTCGCGTGCGTCAGCCTCCGCGGGGCGTCGGATGATGACGGCCGGCTGAGGTGAGCGAACATCTGCAATTCGGTGACCGCGAGGCGCGGCGCGCGGATCCCGGCACGGCTCATATCCTCACACAGGGCGGCCCACTTCTGTTCCAGCACCTCCGGCACCGCCATGAAATCCCGGAACACGTCGAGGGGGTCCGTGTCGGCGGGCACGTTGCCCCCGATGAGTGGGTGGTCCGTCGTAATGCGCAGTACGTCGGCGGTCCCGGCAATGAGCGTATCATTCCAGCGCTTGCCCCACATCACCGGGGCGCCGCAGGCGTAAATCTCGATGCTGGGATCGACCTTGAGCAGGGCCGGCACGAATCGCCGATAGCGGTCCACGTAGCCCTGGGCAGTCGTCCAGTGGTACTGCCAATTGCCCCACAGCTCGTTGCCGATTTCCCAGTGCTTCACGTTGTACGGCCTCGGGTGCCCATTGGCCGCCCGGAGCCTGCCCATCGGCGTCTCGGCGGAGCCGTTGCAGTATTCGAGCCATTGGGCCGCCTCCTCGGGCGTGCCGCTGCCGGCGTTGACGCAAATCATCGGCTCGCAGCCGACGGCCCGGCAAAAGGCGATAAACTCGTCGGTGCCGAAGAAGTTGTTCTCCTGCTGGCCCCAGGCGTAGTTCGGCAGGGTCGGCCGGCGCTCGACAGGCCCGACGCCGTCGCGCCAGTGATAGCCGCTGACGAAGTTGCCGCCCGGCCAGCGCAGAATCGGCAGCCGCGACTCCTTCAGGAAGCGAATGACATCGGGGTCCGCCCCGTTGACATGGTCCGCCGGACGCAGCAAAACGCGATCAATGACGAACTGCCCCGGCTTGTCGGCCGTGACGGCGAATTTATACGACTTGTCGTCCGGCAGATCCGCAGGGACCTCCAGCTTCGCCTCAAGCCGCTGCCATTCCGTTGCGACCGGCGCAACAGCAGTCTTGGCGACCGCCGCACCCGTCGAATCGAAGAAAGCGACTGTCAGTGCATCGACATCCGGCGCGCGGAGCCAAAGCGTGACTTCATAATTTCTGATGCGATGCAGGGGCAGCCATGTCCACTGCATGAGGCCCTGTCCGGCCGCACGAACGGTGATGCGCTGGGCGCGTCCGCCGTACTGCCCGGTGTCGGGGCTGGCCTCGACGGGTCCCAGCTTCGACCACCAGCACGCTACGGCCTCGTGGCGCGACCTGACCAGGTTCTCGATCTCGGCATCGGGCCAGCCCCAGCGTCCGGCCCCGCTGCGCAGCGCGCGGTCGATCTCATCCCAGGCGTAGTGGAACGTCGCGACGCCATCGGGCGACATCTGCCCGGTTGAGAACGGGTAATCGCAAAACGTCGGGTTCTTGAGAATCTGGGCGTCCATGCCGTTGGTGACATTGAAATACA
>CAYFUB010000307.1:0-13494 GCA_964346195.1 uncultured Pirellulales bacterium | reverse complement strand
CCGAACCGCCCAGATCGATGCCTCCGGTGCCGCCGAGCGTCAAGCTGCCGGCCGTGGTCTTGGTAATCGCGCCGGCCGCCGAAAGCACGCCGCTGACGGCGTCGATCCTCTGGTTCGTTCCGTCCAATGTCGCCCCCGCGCCGAGCGTCACGTCACCGCTTGCCGTGACATCGCCCTGTCCGGTGAACGCATCCTCTATCGCCAGAGCACCATCCTGGACCTGCACCGAACCGCCCAGATCGATGCCTCCGGTGCCGCCGAGCGTCAAGCTGCCGGCCGTGGTCTTGGTAATCGCACCGGCCGCCGAAAGCACGCCGCCGGCATCCACCCTCTGGTCCCCGCCATCCAAGGTTGCCGCACCAGCCAGCGTTACGTTGCTGCTTGCCGTGAGATTCCCTTGTGTCGTGAACGCATCCTCTATCGTCAGAGCACCATCCTGGACGTCCACGGTTCCACCCAGATCGGTACCGGCTGCTCCGCCGAGCGTCAGGCTGCCGGCCGTCGTTTTGGCGATCGCGCCAGCCACCGAGAGAATGCCACTGCCCGCATCGAAGGTCTGGTTGCCGGTACCATCGGCAGTCACCGCAGAGCCCAAGGCTACGCCCGAGCCGGCCATCACATCAGCCCTGGCAGTCATAGAAGAGCCGCCAATATTGACTGTCCCCGTCCCGCCACCACCGGTTGCATCCACAGGGCTTCCAACCGTGACAGCCCCCGAGTGTCCGCTCAAATCGACGCTGCCACCGTTGGTCGTGATTGCACCGCCGGTGTTGTCAAAGTCAACGCCGCTGGATATGAAGTTGCCGGTGGTCAGGTTGATCGCAGCACCGACAGTTACGTTTCCGCCATGTCCGCTCAAATCGACGCTGCCACCAGTGGTCGTGATTGCACCGCCGGTGTTGTCAAAGTCAACGCCGCTGGATATGAAGTTGCCGGCGGTCAGAGGGCTCCCAATCCTGACATTCCCTACATGTCCGCTCAAATCGACGCTGCCACCAGTGGTCGTGATCGCACCGCCGGTGTTGTCAAAGTCGACGCCGCTGGAGGTGAAGTTGCCGGTGGTCAGGCTGATCGCAGCAGCGACGCTTACGTTTCTGGAAGCGTCCAACGTCAGATCATGCGTGCCTGTCGTGATGGGTTCCCCGATGATGATATCGTCGGTGGCCTTAAGGGTCAAGTCATTGTACATGACGTCGGAGTAATCGATGGGCGTGGTGACGGTGATATCCCCGCTGCTACCCCCCACCTCGACTACAACATCCGTACTGCCCAGATACGTCAGCAAATCGTCAACATCCAGTTGCGCGCCCGCTCCGCTCGTTGAGGTCCATACGGTGCCGCTCCACGTTCCGTTCTGGGTGTCGTCAGGGGTCCAATCACCAATCTCAATGTCGAACGGGTCTATCAAGAATGTGCCTACGTCGCCTTTCGGTGCCGTGGTATCAACAAGCCCGTATACTTCCACGTGCTGCTTACCGGATACTTCGACAAATCCACCGTTCCCGGACACGGCGCCGCCCCTGGCTTCGATCCTTGCGCCGCTCCAGAACAGAGCCGTATCGGGCGAGAAAACGGTAACCTCCCCCCCGTTGCCGTTTTGTCCGGCGTTTGCGGTCGTCAGACTGTCCGAACTGAGGGCGACGACCTGGCTCGCGCGAAGGCTGACATTGCCGCCGTCCGATTCGACCCCGTCCGCGTGAACCGTGCCGAACTGCCCGACACGAGCCCCCTCCATTGTTACCTGTCCGCCTTCGCTGCCGGTGGCTTCGATTGTGCCGGTATTGGTGACTTCTCCACCAGCGGCGAGCACTATCCTGCCGGCGCTGCCGGTCTCAGTCGACGCCGACAACGTACCCACATTTGAAATGGCGTATGAATAGAGATCACCCGCACCGGCGAGGGCTTTGACCCCGCCGGTGGCGTCATCCGTTCCCTGGTCGAGACCAGCAGACGCGGAGTCCGGTACAGCCGTTGGTTCACCGCCATCCGGCCCATCTACTTCGACGACAACCTCACTGCCTGGCTCGGCGACGAACACTCTGTCCCCTGCAGCCATGACCACATATCCCCCCGGGCAGTTGATGTTGCCGGAGTTCATGACCTCTCGGCCAATCAGAAAGACCTTTTCGGCGGAAATGTCTCCGCTGTTGACGACCGCACCGTCTCCCGACGCGAAATCGTATCGCCCGTTCATGAAATCGGAGTCGGATATGTTCAGGGCGGAGGCAACCAACTGGTTGACGTTGACTCGGGCCCCCGCGCCAAAGTAGACACCCGCAGGGTTCACAAAGAAAACACACCCATTGGCCAGGAGCGTCCCGTCGATCGTGGTCGGAGTGGCAGACAGTATTCTGTTCAGCACGGATGCGCTGCTGTCGGGCTGGATAAACTGGACTGTTTCCGGCCGCGCAATATCAAAGCTGCTGTAGTTGATGATTGCCTTGTCGGAGGCTGTGATGGCGGTGTTATAACCACTCTGCTGGATTGACACATCCCCATTCACCACTTGCGGGTTTTCGGGACCGGCCAGCGCGAACGGCAGGGAAACGCAGAAGAACATGCCGTAGGCCAAAAAACAGGCGCCGACCGACGTGAAACGGCGCCCTGGTGACGGTGTGATCACGAGATTCATGTCTCGGCTCCTTAACTGGCGCAGCCTTGAAAAGCGCTGTCTCATTCAAACAACTCCGACGGACAATTTGCCTAAAAACGATACATCAAGAGGACGTTCAACCGACCGTCGCCTCGATCTGTTTCGTCAGTTCCCCGAAGCGCCCAGCCATAGAAGAGGCCCGCCGAAAAGTTGTCTCCCACTTCAACGATGATTCCTGTTCCTATCGAGCTAAGCTCCCGGGTTTCCTTTTCACCGGGAAACGGGTCCTTTATCTTGGCCCGTCCGTAATCACTGAAGACCAGCGGAGCCAGCTTCCTCAGTCGCTGCTTGCGGCCTGGCTTCTCCGTTGATCCGGCCTGCCCAGCCTTCCCGCCCTCGAAGTGCCTCACGAGGTCGTATTCATATTGACCGGATATAATCAGGCCACCGTCGGCGACAATCTCATCTTCCTCGTAGCCTCTGACCGAGTAGAATCCCCCGAAGGTGGTCATTTTGGCGGGAACCAGTCTCTCCTGTGGACAGACGTATCGCAAAGAGCCCCGGAATCTGCTTGCCTTTCGCGCGTCCAGATACCGGCTGTACCCGGCCGACAGGTCGTAAATGACAAAATCGGGATCGCTGCCCAGCCGTGCCTCCTGGAACTCGGCCCAACTAGACCCGCCCATGCTCTCGACCCTGTTGAAGGTCAAAGAAGCCTCCGAAATCGCATTGGAACGATGGACACGAATCCCCAAGCCCCACAAGTCCATATCGACATCGCTGCTTATCCCCAGCGAAGGCGTGACTTTACTGTTCTCGCGGCTGACGGAACCCGCGACATCCACGAACCAGTCGTCCTTCTGAAAGACCGTGTAACTCACAGTGGAACCGTAGAAGGAGCCGTTACCCAGAAAATCGATCCCGGTCAGTCCGGGTATGTCAAACTCGCTGTATCCGGCATGAAGCTTGAAGCGGAGACGGGGCGTCCCAATGGGCAGACTGTAGCTGCCGAACACCGCGTATTCGTCCTCAATCCCCTTCTCCCAGGGGGCCTGATACATGAGGGACAATGCGTCGTCAATTCCGGTAAGATTGGTGTTGGTGACCCCGACTCGTGGCGACCATTGCCTGTCCTCCGTGCCCGCGTTGTCCACCTGGAGGTAGGGATGCCACGGATTCGACTCATATACGTCATAGGTTAGATTGAGGGCGTTCGGTTCCGCGCTTCTTGAGATAACAGCAGAAATATGTCTGTCAGGATTGAGGTTGAGCAGCTTCAGAAAGTCGTCAAGTTGCTTTTTGTGAATTACCTCGCCCGCTTTTGCAGGCGACCAGGACTCAAGCAGAGAATCCTTCAGAAACCCTTTCTGCCGTTCCTGGCGGTCAAAATCATACCTTTCGATCCGGAGTTTCGCGATCCTTCCCTCAAGAATCCGTATGGGGAGGATTTTGTCCTTGAACCTCGTTCCTTCCTCAACCGCCTCTGCCGGGACGTATACATAGATGCCCGCATAACCTTTCTCCTGGTATACGGACAGCAAGTACTTCGTGAACCCTTGTATGGTTCTAAGCGAGATTTCGCGTTCGGGGCCCGGATCAGCAATCGTGTCGCCCAGCGATCGAAAATCATAGATTTCTTCAACCGTCTCACCATTCCTGGTTCCAGAGGTAACATACGTTAGAGGCAGTTCCTCCAGCAGTTCGGTGGTTGAGACCAACGTGTTGCCCTTGATACGTATGGCTGCCACCAGGAGGCGCTGCGATGTGTCTTCGGGAAGAGCCACCTTGGTTGGAGATGTCTCGTCGTGCGGCGTATTCCGCACACTTTCCCGGACCTTTTCCCCCTCCGTCTTCTTAGTTTGTCCGCCGCCCTCCGCGCCTCTTGCCGAGGTCAGAAGAAAACAGATCAGTATCGCGAATACCGGGCGTCTGGGTATGCTCATATGAATCCTCCAACGATGAGAGAATGCTCCCGATCTATTTGACCTTCTGTCAGTGTTAGGCTTCGGCGAATGTTCGAGCGACCGTTCTTCACGCCGATATACATGATCTTCTCGGACTTCTACATGCCGGCCGTGACACCCCTACCTGAGACAAACCCGACCTCCCACCGAAACCGAAATCCACACGGGCTTCTGAGCGACGATCGCCAGGTGCATAGTAGTGCCTGCAACCTATCTGCGCCGGCCTGGGGAAAGTGGATGTGAGGCCGGAGCCGGAGACTCCAGCGTCCTTCCCTGGAAGCTAACTGTCTTGGCTTTTCCGCGCTGGCTACGTCTGTTCATACACGTTCCACGCCGTTTCGCATGCTCCCAGTCAAATATGCACCACAGGACGTATGTATTATATCCTCGGCGTCCTTGAAATCCAAGCATTATTTGGCAGATATCGTGTCGGTCAGAGTGAGAGAGTTGGCTGCCGCGATCCCGCCGGCACAGAGAATTGCCGGCAAGAGTGGGAGCACCAATAATCTGCGAGCATTCATTTGCTTCCCCTTTCCAGACACAGTTTCACGATGGATTTCCTCAGGTGGCGCGGAAGCGCCCGGAACGACGCTCTCTAAGGTGCTAAAACATACATGCCGCCGTCACTCTATGCTCCCCTCGGCCAGGGCACCATCTGTACGGGGTTCAGTTTTCGCAGGCGCTTGAACCACGTTTTCTCTTGTCCCCGACGGCTGGGGTACGCCGCGCAACACCGTTTGATCTGGGTACTTCGCCAGCGTAGTCCGCGGGAAGCTCTTCCAGGCGCGGACGTGGAAGAAATTGGGTTCGTCTCTGAGCGTGGTGTGGATACACTCCAGGATGGCCGGGCCGTCATCATCCTTCTGGTTCAGCACGCGGGACAAACCATCGATACGCTGTTCGGATTCCATGAGGTCCACTATGTCAGTCGCCGTCCTAACCCCGAGACCGCGAAGCTTGGTGCAGGCATCGTCACCTTTTTCGCCCAGGTGCAGGCAAAGCAACGACTGGTCAACCCAATCCACCAGACGGTTGATTGGCACCCGCGTATTCAGTCCAAATGGTCTTTCTTTGGCCCAGTATGAACTGTAGATAAAGCCAGCAAGGGAGGCCTATGAAGAACACGATTGCGAGGCCCAGCAGGATGTCCTTCTTAACCTCGTCAGAAAAAAACATGCGATAGAGACTACAGACAGGGCAGTGGCTGCCAAGAAGATCGTCGTGGCTGCGCCTCGGGTCGCTTGCACGACCCTCTCTCTGTCATATGCATAACAGACGCAGAGAATGAGAAGGGCTGCAATGAACCCTCCTATCACGCCAAGCCCCAACAACGAGTAGTCTTCCAGAAACGGCCAGGTCAGCTCTCGCAAGACCAAGCCCAACGCAAGGCCAGCAAACACGGGAAGCACCATTTTTGCGAAGCGAGTGACTTGAGGAAGTGCGTACGGTGCCATTGGTATGCCTCCTGAGTGCTATGCATACAGTATTATGTGAGACATAACACACGCGCCATGTCCTGCGGCTGAGAACATGAAATCAAGGACGCCCGACCACTGCAATGACCTCTATCTGAAGTCTAACGGCCATTTGATGAGACTGCCTATCCGCGAGGAGACGGTGCGCTGAACAATGCCGTCGTGGCCAACAAGATGCGCCCGTCTTCGCGCCGCAAAGACACGGCAACCAATCGGCTCACAGGTGCGTGCATCCAGGGTGTAGACATTAGGCTATCCCCGCTGGAGGTCTGATACCGATTACGACGGAGAATTTCGTATCTCCGGGTGGCAGCGTCAAGGGGTCCCCAACGCGATAGATTGCGTTGGGGGGCCCATGCGCAGCTTGGCGATGGCTTGGTTGCCTGCGCAGGAACCATCGCCAAGACCTCCGGTCTTGACGGGGACCCCAAACGCGATCTACGGCGTTTGGGAACCCAAGCGAGATAATGGCCCGTAGCTGGACGGCGTTAAGCGAGACGGCCCTATGTCACCCACCATGCCTTCAATCGGCAAGAGTATCGTGTGTGATAGTCACCGAGCCGCCCGCCTGATGGGCAACGTTGGGCACAGGACAGGTGCAGATGGAGGGGATCGAAGCCGAGATTCTCTAGCACCAGTTCATGTGATCGCGGGGGGCCAGGCGTCTCATGAAGAGACTCTTATCGGCCGCCTCATCGTTCGTGATTTTCATGTTCTTGGCGTCCCAGAGCAGTGTCCGCCCCGGATGCAGCAGCGCGATATCGCCAAGAACGATAATCTCGGATAGCGGTCCGGCGTACTCAAACGGCGACATCGCGGTGTCCTCGCCTTTGATGGCCCACGTCCAGTTGTCGAAGTGGTTGCCCGCCTTGCAGCGAAACGCCACTTGCGGCGGCCTTGGCGTCTCCTTCATGACGCTCTCGGGAATGATCCGGCCGCCCTGGCTGTGACTGCCGGCCATGATGGAGGCGTGCTCGCCCACCATGACCGAGCCGCTGTCGATCCCGCGACGCTCGGGCTCCAGGTGCTTGGGACGCGGGAACTCGATGTTGTCGCCCAGGTAGTACTTCATCGTGACCGGCGGCATCTTGCCCCGCGCGGCGAACTCGTACGTGATAACGCCCGATCTGGGCAGCGAGCCGGGATAGGCGGGCGTCTTGACCTCCGCCCGGACGCTCAGAGGGACCCGCAGGTCCAGCGCGTAGTAGGCCGGGTCGAAGATGTGCGCCGCCATGTCGCCCACGGCACCGCTGAAGTGGGTGTATCGGATCCATTCGCGGTTCATGTAGCTGGTGCTGAAGGGGATCATCTCGGCGCGGTTCAGGTACAGGTCCCAGTCCAGCGTCTTCGGCACGACGCTGCCCTGGACCACCGGCTTGTCGGTCCAGTAGTTCTTGGTGGAATAGCAGACGACCTCCCGGATGGGACCGACGGAGCCGGCCTGGCCCCAGTCCCGGAGCATGGCCGAGCTGCGGCCGGAATGGCCCTGGTGCCCCATTTGCGTGATGACCTTGGCGTGTTTGCGGGCCTCTTCCACCAGCAGGCGCACCTCGTTGACGGTATGGCACAGGGGCTTTTGGCAATAGACATGCTTGCCATGCCGGATGGCGTACGTGGCAATCGTATAGTGATTGTGCTCCGGCGTCGCGATGAGGACGGCGTCGATGTCCTTGCCGATCTTGTCGAACATGACCCGATAGTCCGTCCAGAGCTTGATCCCGTGCAGTGAGGGACGCTTCTCGATGTGCCTCTTGTGCCACGCCTCATCGACGTCGCACAGGGCGATGACATTGTCCGTCCCGGCCAGATATTCCGCATTGCCCGAACCCTGGCTGCCCACGCCGATGCAGGCGATGTTGAGCTTGCTGTTGGGCGAAGGGCCGGCCTTGAGGATGTTGAAGGGCGCTGCGCCAACGGCGGACGCCGCCAGAGTACTCTTCAGGAAGCCACGACGATTCAGTGATTTCATGATGTGTACCTCCACCTTAATGGAGTCCTAAAGATACCTGTCCGTACTGCGTAGGCTCCATAGACAAAAGGATACCATGAGTGGAAAGTCGCTGCAACCTTGTTCAGTCCGACATTTCCCGTTTATCGGTGCCCGACGCATCGCGTAGTCTTTCAATTGATAGAATAGTGCGCGCCGCGCAAGATTTCAAGCCCGAGTGCCTGCCTTTTGCGGCCATCAAAGTTGGATCGGCCGGGCAGGTTGTCCAGATAGGGTTTGCGAGCCATACGTGCTCGGATGCCCACCTGCGAATGCGTAAGCGATGGGTCGCCGTTCGGAGGGACTTGACCACCCGAGGATGGCCGCAGGGGGACAGAGAATCCCTATTGACTTCGGCAACCTGGGTGGGGGTAGGGCCGCTGGATGACAAATGCTGCGTGAGAGCGGGCTCTTGCATCTGCATTGCGGCTTTGGGAACCGCTTCTTTCACAATGGGTCCATTGGCAGCGGTGGGCGGTTATTGGCCCTTTGGCCTGTAGAAACCCCTTGCTCCGGCCGAGATGCTGAATGTGTCGCTTCGGCAAGTCTGGAGGCTAGACTCGGCCGGCAGGGAAGGAGGTGTCCGGTGACGCCCATTGAACTGATCCTGTCGAGGCTGCCGCAAGCGAAATGCGCGGGCAAGGGCTGGACGGCGCGGTGCCCCGCCCACGACGACCGGCGAGCCAGTCTTTCCGTTGGTGCCGGCGACGAACGCCACAAACCGGGTCCGGAGCCAGAGGCCCGGAATCAGGCGGTTGCGTGCCCTGCTCGAAGCCGGTCCAACGACAGCCGGCACGATCGAGAGCGAGGCCAAGAAGGCTGGATACGCTTGGCGAACGTGATTAGCGACCCGAATGGCAGAAATCGGCTTCAGTTTGTGGCCGGCGATGGAACCCGCACAACCATCCGGATGGGGAAGGCGACGGTCGGGCAGGCCGAGGCCATCAAGGTCAGGGTGGAACAATTGGCCTTGGCGGCGACGGGGGCCAGCGGTGTGGTCGATGGCGAAACGGTCAAGTGGTTGGGTGGGTTGGATGACGTTGTATACGACAAGCTGGCAGCCGTGGGGCTCGTCGGCCGACGGGAAAGCACCAGGTTGGGCGCATCCCGGGATGACTACATCAGGGGCCGCCACGACGTGAAAGCCGGCACGACTACGGTGTAGGGGCACGCGCGGCGCAATCTGCTCGGTTTCTTCGGCGCGGACAGACTGCTGCGGGACATTACACCCGGCGGTGCAGATTCGTTCCGACTGCACCTGATCGGGCCGGGGTTGCCTGACCATACGGTGCGTCGGCGCTGCGGAATTGCCAAGCAGTTCTTCCGTGTGGCAGTGCGGCGGAAGCTGATCTCGCTGAGCAATGGCCCGAACATGTTGTCTGCGCGTGGATCGGCAACTCCAAGGCGGTGGCGCGGGAACATTACCTGTAGGTCACGGATGAACATTTCGAGCACGGGACGCGCATTTTGGATGATCCGGGTGGGGCGACGTAAAATCCGGCGCAATAGATGCGCACAAAGCCCCGTATGCCGTCGCTCTCCATTCCTCAACCCGCAAAATTCGACGTAAAACGAAGCTACGCAACAAGTTGCGAATACCCTATGGGCAGGGTAGGATTCGAACCTACGTAGGCTTCCGCCAACGGGTTTACAGCCCGTCCCCTTTAGCCACTCGGGCACCTGCCCAGACTACTCAAAAATGATGGAGCTACGCAAAACCTCAGGATCGCCCGTTTCTGCAACTGCAATCAGAGTCCCGGCTCTCGCGAAACTCCGCCGTTGGCCAGGGCAATACCGAGATCCAACAGAAACACACGTTCTCAATTCCCTGTTACTTTACACGCCGGCGGGCAGTTCTGCAAGAAAAAATGCCTGAGGCCCAATGCCTCGCACTAATACGTTGGTCCCGATTTCAGCACGCGGATATCATCGATGTAAATGCGCCCGGTACCTGGCGGAACCTCACTCTCGCGACCGCTAACGCCAACGTACATCCTCCTGACCCGGCTGAGATCGACGCCGATGAAGTCGGTCAATGGAACGGTCCACTGGGTCCAGGCCATGACATTCACCGCCCCCGGATCGGGGTGGACGACCGTAGCCATCTTACCATCGCTGTCCCCGACGGTCACATACAGGTCGTCCGGGGCGTTGCCCGGGTGGTCCACTCCGATGTCTGCCACTTGCCACGGGCCGGTAACACGGCCTGTGATCTGGACGCCGGAGAATGTGGCCACGGTCGTCGTGGCGGGAGCGTGGCTGGTCAGGGCCAGGCCGACGTAGACGGCGCCCGCCATGTTGATCGTCTGCGGGTTCCACGACATCGACGTCCACTTGACGCTGTCGCGCGAGTAGTAGGCATTGACCGTCGCCCCAACGCGCTCGAGCTTCACCCACACCGGGGTCTGCAAGGCCTTCTGCTCCACCGTCGCCACGCTCGTGTCGCTCGTGGCCGAGCTGGCGGTGCCCAGTCTCGCCTGGAATCGCACGCCGTTGCCGGGCGTGGCGTACACGCCGGCGAATCGCGAGCCTGGCGACAGGCTCTCCCGGATCATCACGCCCGCCTTGGCCCACGCATCGCTCCACGAGACGCTGTTGACTCGGGCCACAATCGCACCGTCGCCATTGAGCTGCTTATAGGCATAGCGGAACTCATCGCTGGCACCCCAAATATCGGCTCCCGCCGCGGTCATGGTAAACGTGCCCGGCGCAGTCTCCACGAAGGATGCGGCCTCGCCCTGGAACCACAGGCTCAGAGTGTCCAGCTCGCCGACCGTCCAGTCCTGTGCGGCGGCAAACGTCCGCTCAATCTCGCTGACGAACGGCGACCTGGCGTTGTCATAGGCCAGGAGCATGGACCACTGGCCGTGGGCGTCACCCAAGGGATTCCTGTGACGGTCCACCTGCGCGCCGGTGTGGTTGATGGAGCCGTCGCTCCACGTTTCCTCGATGCGGCTGCCTTGCGTATCCGTGTAGCTTTCGAAGTCATCGATGACGAGAAGATCAGACACGGTGAAGGTCCAGACCGTGCCTTTGTGAATGGTTGTGCCATCGGCTTCCACCTCATCGACCCGCCAGAAGTACCGGCCACCGGGCTGCACCAGTCCGGCCAGAGAAAAACTCGTCCCGGTTTGCCGTCCCCGGAACAGCGGCGAGAGCATATCAGCGGCTGCCACGGCATCCTCGTCCGTGCCGAGGTACACATCGTGGAAGGCCGCGCTGCCCGCCAGCGTCCACTTCACCATGGGAGCGCCTTCCACCTGATCCCCATCGGCCGGCACGGGATTCGTCGCCTGGTTCAATACCACCGCCGCCAGCGCGGAGATGAGAATCTTCGATTCAAAGGGCTGCAACGTCAGTTTCCCACGGATGCCGTTGCCTTCCACGTCACAGTAAAGGTCCGGCCCCAGATCGACGGTGTTCACGTCCAGCGACGCGTTATAAACGATCCTCGACTCCACCGGATCGACCAGCGTCACCTCGGGAAGCTGCTCCAAATAGGAAAATTCCTTCGAGTTGCCGTCGTACCCGGACAGTTCCCGCCAGCCATTCAGGGGCAAATAGTCGTGCGATTCTCCGCTATAGGGGGTCAGATAGCGACTCACGAAAATATGGATGAAGGCATAAGGATTGTAGAAGTAGTTCCGGTCCGACTGGCCGAAATGCACGTTGTCATAGTCCATGGTGAAGTACAGCGTTCTCTGTTGCGCGTTGGTGGCGAACAGGATGTTGTCCAGGAGAACCTCGTCCAGGATCATGCTGTGCTCCTTGTTGTCGCCCTGGAAACCTACCTGGCTGCCGTTGGCGTACAGCGTATTCCTCTGCATGACATTGCCGGGCGCTACGTGGAGACCTATGCCCCACCGATTGGAGCGGATGACCGTATTGTCCTCGATAATGCGATTGTTGGCTTCTTCGTCCACGTAAATGCCGACACCCATGCCGGCGTACCTCTCGGGGGTCACAGGCACCCCGACATCGTGACCTTTCTCCATGATGCGGCACCCCGGCGTATCTTCGATGATATTGTGGTGGATGTAGTCCTTGTCCGTCCCCTCGGTGCGGCCCGCCATATAGAGGGCGCCTGTGTCCGACAAGGCGAAAGCCGAGTTGGTAATGTAGTTGTAACAGACTTCCCGATTGAGGGCCCCGCCGTGCAGAAACAGACCCGTGCCGCCCGTGCGGTCGATCCGGTTCCCGTAGACACGGGCGAACGGACCCACAACGTAGACCCCTGTGCCGCCACCATTCATGGCGTCTCCCCCGAAGTGCTCCACGCCCGTGGCATAAACGTAGTTGCCCTCAATGTTACAGCGCAAGGCCGCCTCGCTCACGTTCATGGCACGGCTGCCGGAGTATCGGATGGTGTTGCGCAGGATCTGATTGTCGTTGCAGGGTGCCCAAGTGGACGACAATTCGATGCCGTACCTCCAGGCGTATTCGATCATATTGTCCTCAAGCGTTATATTGTTCGCCCGGCACACCCACACGGCATGTTCGTAGGCGTAGCGCATCGTCAAGCCGCGCACGATGTTGTACGAGACCCCGTCATTGGTCCGCAGACAATTCTTCTGATAGGTGAACTCCACCTTGTTCGCCACCTCGCCCCTGGGCCAGAGGTAGAGCCGCTTGCGGACCGCATCGTACGCCCACTCACCCTCCGCGTTGATCTCGCCTACGATGCTGGTGATGTAGTAGCCGAACCAGGTCGAGATATCATACCAGGGACTTTCGGCGAGCACGATCGTGGAGCCGGAAGAACTGGCAATGGGGATCTGGTCGAGCCGCCACATCTGCGTCTTGATATGGCACACGGCACCGTTGAAGTAACCTGTGGGTTTGGACAGCGTGCTGTCGGAAAACGTGGTCTTGGGATCCTTGACGGTCGTCGGATAACTCCAGCGAGTATCCGGATAACGGGATCGTGGCAGACGCTCGCCGTGCTGGAAGACCTGGCGAACGGCAAAGTCCTGGTCCGGGTGCGAGGCCACGGCGCTCGCCACGTCCGCCCAGTAGATGTGACTCCAGTTTGGATTTCCGCTGCAATCCTCGGGGCCGGTGCACTTCCGCCACCTCGTGACGGTTTGCGCCGCGTTGATGATGGCCTTGCCTTCGTCCCCCGGAAACGCCGCGATGGTAATCGGCTGGGTCGCCGTGCCGCTCTTGGAGAGAATGACGAGCTCGCGATAGACCCCGGCCTTCACGAGCACGGTGTCTCCCGGCTTCAGCAGCCCCGTGGCTTTGCCGATGGTCTTCCACGGCTGCGCTTGCGTCCCGGGATTGGTGTCGCGGGCGCTGGGATTGTTGGCGTCGACATAGTACGTCGTTGCCCACGCGGGCGACGGCAGCAGCGCCAACAGCCAGGGCAAAGTCAGAATGACCCACACGCGACAATGAAAACTCCTCGCACCTGCCAAGCTATTCATGATTCATACCTCCGTCTTCTCGCTCCTGCATTTGCAGGGCCTATATGGA
>CAYFUB010000306.1:0-3574 GCA_964346195.1 uncultured Pirellulales bacterium | reverse complement strand
TCGTACTGGAGGAGCTTGGTGCAGCTCCAGCCGCTGGAGCCGACGATGGCGGTCGCGACGCCGTCGGGTATGTCGGTAAAGCGCCCGGAGATGGGCCGGTCGGACAGGAGCAGGGCCGTGCCGTCGGACCAGTCCTGGGGGAAGAAATCCACGCTCTGCCGATAGTGGAACCGCTTGCTCGACAGGTCGATCAGCCAGACGTACCGGTCGTCCACTTCGCGGAGGACGACAAAATGGTCCTTGCCCGGGATGTGGAGGATGGCCGTGACCCCCTCAAGGTCCTTCAGGGTCGCGAGATCGGTCGTGACGGCCCGGGCGTGCAGGCCCAGACCCTGGGCGAACTGCTTCATGGCGAGCAGGCTCGTCTGCCCGGCGGGACCTACCAGACGGGCCAGGGCGCCGTCGGAGACGGACCTGCCCAACCGCCCGGCGACGTATTGGAGGGCGGCCGTACCGCAGTTCTGAGGCCGCTTTCCCTCTGCGGCCTGGTAGGACAGCCGCTGAGCCAGCAGCTCATCCGTATCCACCGTCGGCGAATAGATGGAGAGCGACGATGCGGTCGAGAGGGGCGTCCTATACTCCACCAGGGTATCCAGCCCGAGGGGGACGGTGAAGCTGCTCACCGCCGGCGTGCTCGTGCTGACGCTCGTGAACGTCCAGCGCTCGGACGTTCGCAGATCGTTCTTCGCGCTGTCCCGCCGCTCGATCGAGATGCTGTACGGGACCCACCGGCCCGCGACCGGTCGGTAATCTGAGCAGGAGTAGCTGACCACGGTGATCCCGCCGCCGTCGAACGTGGCGTCGGTCACGGCGTAGTCCTTCGAGGGGTCCAGGGTCACGCCGGTTTGGGCCCCATCGGCGTAGGTGATCGTCATCTCGATTTGCGTTTTTCCGCCGAGATCCACTTCGCACGCCGAGAGCTGGGCGGCCGCGAGGCTCGCATAGGAGTACCTGCTGTGTCCCCACGGAATCAGCCCGGCCGTGAGAGGCCCGGTGACCGCGCGCGGCAATGTCCCGGCGGCATCGACAATGGCCTGCTTGCCGGAGGCCGAGTAGGTCGTGTATTTCTGGCCGTCCCAGGCGAAAATCCGCCGGCCGTTCCAGTTCAAATCGAACTGCTCGGTCATGAAGTTGCCGGCCAGGCTCGCCTCCGGCTGCTCCGTGTCGTCACGCGAATTCACATTGACCTCCCAGTAGAACCGCGCGCCGTCATACTTCACAGTGACACGTGAATTCATCGTGTACCGATTCGCCAGCTTGTAGCGCACGTTGAAGGGAATGGCTTCCTCCTTCATCTTCTGCAGTTCCGGCGCCACCTCCGTCTTGTCGGGATCGTTCTTGTAGTCCTGGATGGCCTGTTGTATCGCGCTGCTGATGACGGCCCCATCGGTCGTCGTCGGGGCTCCGTACTCATCGTGCGTGGCCTCGATCGTGCCGGCGGGAATCCATGTGTCCCGCGGCTGCTGCGTCACCTTGCCAAGAATGTCCAGGATTTCTGATCTCGACAGGGTCCTTTCCGCCGAGACAACGGTCGTCAGGCACAGGCATGATAGAACGATAGCCACGAGAATATTCAGGGCCTTCATGTAGGGTCTCCTTCCAATCCGTCAAAGTTAGCACGCTGCACAGTTGTAGATTGGGCGCGTGGGCGCAGCCTCAGTTTACCGGCCGAAAGCGGCCTTTTGCAAGAAAATATGGGCACTTTTTTGAGAGAATTTTCATTTTTTTTGGAGCGCCGGCCATGATGTCCCGGTAGCCGGCGGGCACATTTGGGTCCACCAGCGTCACAGGGGCCGGTGTCAGCAGGGCTATTCGGCCGGGATGGCCCTTTGGGTGGCCTTAAGGACCTCCTCGTTGACGGTAATGCCCTGCCGGACCTTCTCCAGGCCGCTGTGGGACAGGGAGACCATCCCCTCCTGCCGTACCGCGGCGGTCCGCTCCGGGCGCGTCGCGACACGGTTCTTTCGGCCGGCCCCAAAAAAATCCCCTGGAAATCCATCAACACAATGACACTCACACACGCTGAGAAAATAACGCAGGAAAATTGTGAATGGATATGACCGGGGCCAAAGAACGCACTCTGTTCGCACTATCCGTAGACCACGAGCCGGCGCTGGTGTCCGACCTGCGGCCGTACCTGGAGATGTGCCATCTGCAGTTTGACCAAGCCCTCTCGGTGGCACAGGCCGGCGATCTGGTACGTCTGCGGGCTTACTGCCTGCTGCTGATCAGATTCGAGGTGGCGCCCGAGACCGAGATGCTGCAATTCTGCTCGTTTTTTCGGTCCAGGAATCCCCATGCAGCCGTCATCGTCCTCACGAACGCCCTCACTTCGGCACTGGAAGAGCGTCTGTTCGACCGTGGGGCGAAGGATGTGGTGAACATCCGGCAGACCTCGCCTTCCACCCTGGCCAAGCGCATTCGAGCGCGTCTTGCCGGCATGGAAGGCCTCCAATCGTGCCCCAATCGCGTCCGGCTCGGCGATGCTCTGGTGGATTTCGACCGTCGGGAGGTCGTGCGGGGACACCACGTCTTTCGGCTACCCGGAATTCTCGCCGATCTGCTGAGGTACCTGGTTGAAAACGCGGACCACGTCGTGTCACGCGAAGAGCTGCAAAACTCCCCCATCTGGCTGAATTCGGTTTGTACCCCCGCGGCCCACGGTGGCAAGACGTTCGATGTGAATATAGGCAAGCTGCGCAAGCTCATTGAGCCCGATCCGCGTAATCCCAGGATCATCGTCTCCGTGCGGGGCGTGGGTTGGAAACTGGCCTCCGAACTGCTGAAGCAAGAATCCGGCCTCATTGCACGAGGTTAATCGCCGGACGGCACGCTAGAGAAAGGCAAGATCCCGCGTCTGTGCTGGGCAGGGGTGCGACTACATTCTGTGGGGCCGGCTACGTCTGTCATACTGAACGAAGTGATACGGATTAGGGAGAATTCTGGCGCGGTGGGCTCTGTCATCCTGAGGCGAAGCCGAAGGATCTGGCCCGCGGATGAAACGTCTCTCCCGTTCGTAGGCCAGATCGTTGGGGCCGCCGAACGCAATCATTCGCGTTTGGGGAACCCCTTCGCTGCGCTTCGTTCGGAGCCTGCCCTGAGCGGAGTCGAAGGGATGACAGACCGCGCACGAATCAGTCAGAATCCGTATCAGTGAACAGAGCCTGGAGGAGGCCCGAGGAAAAGAGCACGCAAACAGACCACCTCAAGACAAGACCGGCACCCATGAGAGCGGTACCGTTGATGGAAGCCCTCTGGCCGCCGGGCCGGTGCTCGAGGGCGTGCGTTGTGTCGAGCACGTGCCGGACGGGCGTGAGTGGCCGGCGACGCACTATTGCATCTGTTCTTCGGCGGGGACCTCGTCCTGAATGTATTCTCTCGGCTTATACCAGCGAGCGACCGGAATGAACAGCATCGCCGTGACCAGCATGGCCAGAGCGAAAAACCAGTAGTAACTGGCTCCCGGCAGCTTGCTGGTCCCGTCGGGATTCTCGATCACGTGATTGACCACTGCCGAGAAGATGTTGCCGAGCGAGATGGAAAGGAGATAGAGCGCCTGAATCAGGGATTTCAT
>CAYFUB010000305.1:0-2133 GCA_964346195.1 uncultured Pirellulales bacterium | reverse complement strand
TCGCGTTTGGGGGCCCCGGACGCCCGTGATACTCATGGGCAAGATGCCCATGCTACGTGAGTGCAGGCGCCCGGCTCGCGAAGCGATTCGAATCCGCCACTGAATGCCGGCCGCACCCGACAAATCGGCTGGCGTGGATTTGGGTTGAAGAAGCGGGACGAACGGGTGATAATGGCGGGAGCCACCGGGGCGCGGCCTTTCGGCCGACGGTGGGCGGCTCTTTGCGAGCGTGGCGGAATTGGCATACGCGCCAGGTTTAGGTCCTGGTGTCCGTAAGGACGTGGAGGTTCGACTCCTCTCGCTCGCACTCGCGTGCCATTCGAACGGACGGTTGGCGTAGGAGAAGTAATGAACCGGTACCTTCTCGCAGCAATCATCTGCCTGACATCCACTCTGCTGCCTTCCTGCGATCGTCCCCCGGAACGCGACGCGGCGCCGGGCCCTCTTGCCGTTTTGGGCGCGTTCAAACAGGAGGTCGAGCTGTTCGAAACGATGTTGATCGAGGCCAGGTCGCAGGAGATCGAAGGAATCACGTTTGTCTCGGGGCGGCATGGGAGCAGGTCCGTTGTCGTGGCGTGGACCGGGGTCGGCAAGGTCAACGCGGCCATGGCGACGACACTGCTGATCGAGCATTTCCGGCCGGCACAGGTGGTCTTCACGGGGATTGCGGGCAGCGTCGATCCGAACCTGGAGCCCGGCGACATCGTGATTGCCAGGCAGACGGCCCATCACGACATGGGGACCCTCGGGCCCGAGGGCCTGGAGCACAGCGGCGTAAAGGACCCCGTGACGGGTATGCCGAACCCGGTGTTCTTTCCGGCCGACCCCGTGCTTCTGGCCGCCGCCGAGCAGGCCGCGAAGAAGGCGGCTTTCAACGCCGTCTCTCTGCGGACAGGCGAGCGGCCGCCGAAGGTTCTGGTGGGGACGGTCGTCACGGGCGACGTATTCGTGGCCTCGAAACAGAAATGCGCGGAATTGAGCGAGAAGCTCGGCGCCGCGGCCGTGGAGATGGAAGGGGCCGCCGTGGCGCAACTGTGCTATCAACGCGGCGTCGGATGCCTGATCATTCGCAGTGTCAGCGACAAGGCCGACGAGAGCGCCGTCTCGGACAAGCAGATTTTCTATGCGATGGCCGCCGAGAATTCCGCGAGTCTCGTTGCGGCACTGCTGGAGAACCTGGGGCAGTAGGCGGTTGGCCCTGAGCTCTCCACGGCGTGGTTCGAGGCCGGACGGCATTGCCAGGCAAAGCTTGGCGACGGCTTTTGTGTCGCAGGCATCCCGCCCGCGATTTGAGGGCGCTTGCGCCCTCGACACGACCATCGCCAAGGCCTTCGGCCTTGACGCTGCCACCCGGATCATCGGCTTTGCGGCCTGAGGGGTAACGCGTGGTCGGTTTCGCGTGCAGAAGTGGTTTGGCTCGGTGGATTCAGGGGGACCTCTGACGAGGGGACGGAATGCTGAGAGAATACTTTGGGATCGAGAAGCGGCACACGAGTCTGCGCGTCGAGACCGTGGCGGGCATCACGACGTTCCTGACCATGGCCTACATCATCTTCGTGAACCCGAATATTCTGAGCGTCACCGGCATGGACAAGAGCGCCCTGATCGCCGTAACGTGCATCGTCAGTGCCGTCGCGACGATAGGGACTGGAATCTTCGGTAAGGCGCCAATCGCGATGGCCCCCGGCATGGGCCTCAACAGCTACTTCGCGTACAGCCTGGTGGCGCAGGAGCAGATCAGTTGGCAGACAGGTCTGGGCGCGGTATTCCTCTCCGGCCTGTTCTTTCTGGTCCTGACGCTGGTCGGCCTGCGCAAGAAGCTCGTCGAGGCGATTCCGCCGGGCCTGATCGCGGCGATTGCCGTCGGCATCGGCCTGTTCATCGCGTTTATCGGCCTGAACAACCTCGGCCTGGTCCTGCGCGACGAGAAGACGCTCTTCGCCTTCGGAGATGTCACCCAGGCGACCGTCTGGATCGGGCTGCTGGGTCTGGCGGTCATGATCGTGCTGGGGCTGCTCAGGGTCACGGGCTCGCTGCTTATCGGCATCTTCGTGGCCGCGCTCGTCGCGGCCCTGCTCGGCTACGTGGACCGGCCGGCGGCCTGGTTCTCATTGGACTGGCCGGTCGGGAAGA
>CAYFUB010000304.1:0-2246 GCA_964346195.1 uncultured Pirellulales bacterium | reverse complement strand
ACGAAGCGCAGCGCAGTGAAGGATCTGGCCTACGAACGGGAGAAACGTCTCATCCGGAGGCCAGATCCTTCGGCTTCGCCTCAGGATGACTGAGTCTGTGCCGCGCAGGAATTTTCCATAATCCGTATTATTTCGCGTTTGGGGTCCCAGACACGGAGCGCAGCGGAGAGCCCGGAACGGCAATCTGGCTGCGAACAAGAGGCGCCTCAGATTCGCGGCCAGATGTCTCGACTGCGCTGGCGCTTCGCTCGACATCACAAACCAACCAAACTGTCCACATTACCTACAAACATGATATGCACCCTGGCTCTTGCAATGAGTACCAGACCATCGGCAAGCCGGCGCTTGCCGCTGCCACCCGGGGTATTGGAATCTTCTGCTACTGTGTTCCTGGAATTCTGGTTCGGCCGAAGCTTTGCACCCGCTGCACCGTGATCACGAGGTCATCCGTGAAGGCCGGCAGGGGGAGGGTCTCCACGTGGTTCAGCCCGCCGGAGGGATAGTCGTATGAGCCCAGAACATCGAGAGTCGCGGGGCTTTGATACGTCACGCGGTAGTTTCCATTGGGCAGCCGCAGCCGGGCGGAAGCGCCACTCACTGCTTGGCCGGTCGCGCGCGTGCAGAGATACATCATGGCGTCGGAGCGGTCCGGATGGGCGAGTGCGGCCCAGACCAATTCCGAGTGGTCCGTCGTCAGCACGGTGTAGTTCGGGTTCAGCTCCCAGAAAGGCAAAGCCCGGAAGTAGTCCGCCATCGGCTTGAGGAATTCCGCCCCAGGGGCCTCGTAGTTCACCTCGTCGATTCCCTCGCAGCCGTCCCACGAGTGCCAGGTCCAGAAACAGCCGGCGGCGCACCAGAGCCAGCCTTGCTTGCGGCGGTGAACGCCGTCGTTGTTGCCGTGGCGGTTCTCGCGGCCCGACTCGTTGCACCAGGCGGGCTTGCCGTGCGAGCGCGCGTTGCGGGCCAGGGCAAGGTACCAGTCGTTCAGGTCGTAGCGGTCGCCGGAGCCGGTGCAGGTGTGGTTGATCGCCAGGTCGATCCAGGACCGGTCGGGCCACGCGGCCTCATCGGTCGTGCCGTCCGACGTGCACACGGGGCGGCCGTACGGGTCGTTCTCGTGGAAGTACTCCGCTACCGCCCGCTGGAAGGCCTCGTTGCCGAGATACTCGTTGGCAATCTCCCACGTGAGGATGTTGGCGTACTTGCCGAGCCGCTCGAGGGCATAGGCCCAATAGGCCCGCTGGGATTCGATCTCGCCGGCCCTGGGCTTGAGGCTGCAATAGAGCGTAACGTCGAAGCCGATGCCACGTTCGCCGGCCAGGCGAATTCGGCGCTCCACTTCATCCCAGTACGCCTGATCGAACTGCGACCAGACGGGCTCGTCCCGCGTGCCGCCCCAGGGCCACTGCTCGATCCCCACCGTCTCATGGTAGTAGCGGCCTTCCAAACTCACCCGCAGCACGTTGACGCCCTGTTCGACGGCCCGGTCGAGCACGGCCTCCGGACGCCGGCAGCCGAAGTAGAGCCAGGCCGTCTTGTTGACGATGAACAGATGCTTGTCTTCACCGTTGACCAGTTGGAAGGGCCGGTCGGGGTCCACGTGATAGGGCGAGGTCCACGGCTCCGCAAATCGCACGAGGCCGGCGTTCGCCAACGCGGGAAGGCGGCTGCACAGGATTGTGATGGTGAGGACACCCACTTTGCCGTTCATCTCTTTGACTCCTGTTCCTGGTGTGTCTGTCAAGGCGTCGTAGCATGGGCATCTTGCCCATGAGTATCACGGGCGTCCCGCCCGTGACCCAGGGCCAAGATGGCCCTGTGACTCATGGGCGGGACGCCCATGCTACGGAAACGTCTCACGGTGTCACTGCGAGCGTAACAGGCCGAGGGCCTTTTCCACCACATCATCGGAAGTCATCCGGTAATGAGCCAGCAGGTCGTTGACGTGGCCGGTGTGGATGAAATCCTCCGGGTCGGTGCCGATCGCGCCGACGGGGACCTGCACGCCGCGCAGCGCCAGGGCTTCGGCGACGAGCGAGAACAGGCCGCCGCTGACGCAGTGGTTCTCCAGCGTGACAATCGTCTTCACCTTCGACGCCATATCGTAGAGCAGATCGCGGTCGAACGGCTTGAGACTCGGATGATGGTCGAGCCGCACGCCGACGCCGCGCTCGCGGAGCTTGCCGGCGGCGCGTTTGGCCGTACGAATCATATAGCCCGTACTGACCAAACCGATGTCCCGGCCG
>CAYFUB010000303.1:0-2417 GCA_964346195.1 uncultured Pirellulales bacterium | reverse complement strand
CCTCGGTGTTCTCGCGGACGACCACGAAGTCGATGTCCTCGGGGCCCTTGTCCTTCAGCGGGGTATAGACGTTGGGGTACAGCTTCACCGGGCGACGGTTGACGTACTGGTCCAGCTCGAACCGCAGCCGGAGCAGCAGGCCCTTCTCCAGGATGCCCGGGGCGATCTGCGGATGCCCCACCGCGCCGAGATAGATCGCGTCGAACTTCCTCAGCTCGGCGACCTCCTCGTCGCGGATCACGGGCATGGACGGGACGTTCGGGTCGCCGCCGGCGGCCAGGTACCTGTCGCCGCCGACGTCGAACTGCCGGGTCTCGTACTCGAGCCCGACCTTCCCGGCCGCGGCCTGGAGCACCTTCAACCCCTCGGCCACGACCTCCGGGCCGGTGCCGTCGCCGCCTATGACAGCGATTCTCATGAAACCTTTCCTTCCGCGTCTTCGCCCGGCCGGACAGCGCGAGCCTGCCGGCGCCGGGCACGATAGAATCGGAAAGTTTACCGAGCCGCCGCCTGAGTGGCAAGCGTAGGCTGCGGAAACCGCTGTAAATATAGCAGAATCCATAGCTCGTGTCCCGCGGCCGCGGGCCGCGCGGCATTCGCCGCCGCCCGGCCGGTGGCAATCGCCAAGGACGCGACACGGCGAGGCGCAGGCCGAAGGCCCGGGCAACTCCGGAACCGCAGCGGGACAGCCCGGAACGAAACGGGACAACACGGAACGATTCGCAACGAAACGGAACGACCTGCCTGCCGCCTTAAAGTTGTGCAATAGCCTATGCCGCATATTGGAAGCAACGCTGGTATGAGCAGCGTAGGATCTTTTCGAAGGTACGGCTGTACCGGGTCGGACTGTCGCGGTGAAGCAGGCAGCCGTTCTGGCGGTCGTGTCCGAGATGAAGGCCGCTTTCCAGACCGGCGACCAGGGTTTCCTTCAGGCCTGGCGGAATGGGCAGCCCCAACTGCAGGCTTCGCTCCCGAAGCCCCTGTGTCAGGATCGTCGCGATCAGCACCAGCAGAACAAAGGTGTAGTTGCCGTAGAAGCGCCGCGTCCGCAGGTGGCTGATCTGGAAGGCCTGATCCAGCTGGCAAAAGATGTTCTCCACGTCGCCGCCGCGGTGGAGGTAGATCTTCAACAGCTTCTCCGCCGAGCAGTTCTTCGCCGTCAGGGTCGTGATCAGATAGAAGCACTCCGACGGCCGGTTGGCAACGGCTTGCCGGGGGTCTTCACGATACACCACCACCCGTGGGACGCGCACGTGGCAGGCTCGACGCCGCTGGCGGCCGTTGCGGCCATGCCGACGCGTCATGCCGGTCAAGAGCCTCTTGCCGCAATCCTTCACCAGCAGGTCGGGGCGGTCGGCCCGCGCGATTCGGCGGACGACCACGGCGTCGGTCCGTTCCCACAACTTCCGTGCTGTCGAAGAGTTGTAGCCCCTCAGGAGATACCCGCAGGGGTACCGCTGCAGGAAGCGAACGAAACGCACCGCCCCATAGTTGGCGTCGCCGCGGATCACCACGCGGCGTTGTTGGCGTCGGGGCAACCGACCCATCAAACGTCGAATCATCACGCTGCCCCACGGCGCCCCATGGGCGTTGGCGCCGGTGAACTCCATCTCCAAGGGCCAGCGGTTGTTCAAGCTCAACAGATGCAAACGATAGCCGCGACGTTGGGTGCCGTCATTCATGCGCCCATACGCCGTGGCCTCATAGGTCTTGCCCTCCGCCGGAATCCCCTTACTGTCCACATCCACCCAGACCCACCGTCGACAGGCTTCGGCACTCCCGAAGGCCCGGTTGCTCAGGGGCACCAGCACCTGGCCTCGCAAGGTCCGCACCGTCTGGCGGTCGGTGGCCGCCAGGCTGCGACTGAGCGTGGAGGCGTGCGGAGCACGCGAGACCCCCAACCAGTGACACAACCGATCATCCTGCCGAAGTCGGCCGGTCCAATCTGTCAGCCGATGGCATCCCTGGGCCTGGCTGACCAGCAGGCTCAGACATCGCACCGCCGGGCTGAATCCGTTGGCGCGACGCTGGATGTGGAAGGGCACCTGTTCCAGTGGCTCCAACAGACCCACTCTGCGCAGGGTTTGAAGGTACAGTTCCGACATCACGTTGGCCGATGCATGAGAATGTCCTAGGGCCATGGCGGTTCTCCTTAACCTATTGGCCTCGCCGAGGATCCGCCCTCGGCTTATGAAACTCATCGAACCGTCATGGCCTCGCTTATTGCACAACTTCAAGGCGGCAGGCAGGCATGTAATTCGTGGACTCCAAATCCCCAATGCGTTGTGGCCCAACTGCTTGCGGATTTGCGGACCTTTGCGTTTCGTTGCGAACTGTTGCGAATCGTTGCGTTTCGTTGCGTTTCGTTGCGAATTGTTCCGTTTCGTTCCGAATCGTTGCGTCTCGTTGCGGATCGG
>CAYFUB010000302.1:0-11493 GCA_964346195.1 uncultured Pirellulales bacterium | reverse complement strand
GTCTTCGAGGAATCCGGCTTCGAGGTCCGCGCGGTAAAACTGGCCGCCATTTACGACCGCAGCAGGCACGCGCACCTGCCCCCCATGCCCTTTCACCTCTACAAGCTCTTCTTCCTCTGCGAGATCACCGGCGGCGCAGCGAAAGAAAGCTACGAAACCACCGGGGTCGATTTCTTCGCCGAGGACGCCATCCCCCCGCTGTCCATCTCCCGCACGCTGCCCTTCCAGATCGCCCGCATGTTCGAGCACCACCGCAACCGGGCCCTGCCCACGGAATTCGACTGATGATAGCCACAACCTGTCGCTCGTGCTCAGATTGGCAGGAGTTCTGCAAGATGAGATTGGAGATACTTGAGGAAGGAAGAATCCTCTCCGTGATCCTTCCCACCCGAACAGCAAGTCCTTGACGGGGAAGCTGAACAGGGATACGTATGGTCCTATGGGGAGTCCCAGATGGATAACTTGAACTACGGGGTAATCGGCAACTGCAAGAGCGCGGCCCTGGTCAACAACCGAGGCAGCATCGACTGGTGCTGCCTGCCGGACTTTGACTCGTCATCGGTCTTCGCCAGGCTGCTGGACGAGACAAAAGGCGGCCGTTTCGCGGTCGAGCTCGACGGGCCCTTCGACGTGCGCCAAGAATACCTGCGCCACACCAATATCCTGACGACCACCTTCACCAACGGTACCGATGCCTTCGAAGTGATCGACTTCATGCCCCGCTATAAGACCGACCACGGGTCCTATCACTGCCCGCCGGATGTCATCCGCTACATTCGCCCCCTGTCGGGGACGCCGAGCGTGCGCTTGCACTATGACCCACGACCGGGCTATGCCAAGGACCCGGTCCGCGCCACGCTTACCGGCGAGTTCCTCAAGCATTACACCGTCCAGGGACAGTACGAGTCCGTGTATCTTTATTCCAGCCTGCCACTCAAGCGAATCGCCGAGGGCCGACCGGTCGAGATCAAACAGGACGGCTTTCTGCTGCTCAGCTATAACCAGAAACTCGTCCGCCCCACGGTCGACTGGGCCGAGTTGGAACTCGAGCGAACCAAGGTCTACTGGATGGAATGGCTGGCCCGGACGACCGGGTTCTCAGACTACCGCGAGGCCGTCGAGCGCAGCGCCCTGGTGCTCAAGCTCCTGGCCTACCAGGAGACCGGCGCGATCCTCGCGGCCGCGACGACGAGCCTGCCCGAGACCATCGGGGACGTCCGCAACTGGGACTACCGCTTCTGCTGGATTCGCGACGCCTCCATGACCATCTCCGTATTGACCAAACTCGGCCACTACAACGTGGCCAAGCGCTTCCTGCAGTTTGTCCTGGCGCTGGTGCCTTTCAAGGACGAGAAGATCCAGATCGTGTACGGCATTCACCGGCAGAAGGTCCTCACGGAGCGCGAACTGGACTGGCTCAGCGGGTACGCGGGCTCCCGCCCCGTACGAGTGGGCAACGCAGCTTACAAACAGAAGCAAAACGACATGTACGGCGTCGTGATGGACGTGATCTACCAGAGCCTCAGGATCTTTGGCCAGACCCTGGACAATCAGGAAGAGCTCTGGACGGTCGTGCGGTCGCTCGTCCGGCACGTCGCCAACAACTGGCGCAGCCTCGACTCGGGCATCTGGGAGTTCAGGACAAACCGACACCACTTCACCTTCTCCAAGGTCCTCTGCTGGGTCGCCGCAGACCGGGCCCTGCGCATCGCCGACCTTTTCCGAAAGACCCGCGACGCCCGCCACTACCGGGCGCTGCGCGACACGATCAAGGCCGACGTGCTGGCCCGGGGCACCGACCCGGAGACCGGCGCGCTGACCCAATTCTACGGGAGCCGGAGTCTGGACTCAGCGAATCTCCTGGCCGAACCCTACGGCTTCCTCAGTGCCTCGAACCCCGTGTACGTCAACACGGTGAACGATACCTACAAACGGCTGTGCATCGACGGGCTCACGTACCGTTACCGCGGGCGGGACGACTTCGGCACCCCCAAATCATCATTCGCCGCCTGCACGTTCTGGATGATCAAGGCCTTGTATCGCATCGGCCGCAAGAAACTGGCCCGCGAGCTTTTCCAGCAGGTCCTAGGCCATGGCAACCACCTGGGACTGTTCAGCGAGGATATTGACTTCCGGACAAAGCGCCTGCTGGGAAACCTTCCCCAGGGCTACAGCCACCTGGCCCTGATCGACGCCGCCATGACCCTCTCAGACACGCCCGGGTGGCTCGAGCGGGAAGAGCCCGTCCAAAGCCACGAACTCACATCGCAGGTGCAACACAGACGCCAGGAGGGTATCGCCGGCACGAACGCATAGCCCAGAGCCGGCTCCAGGCCCGCGCACTATGGAGCGCTTGCCTTTCGCGCGGGGTCAGTCGGCACTCATCATGCGTCCCATGTGGCGCCGCCCGCAAAGGATCGTTCGAAAGTTCTTCTACTGCCGATACATGTACGGGAGCACGGCGCCCGAGATGAAGCTACCGGCCTCTGAGCAGAGGAAGGCGATCCCTTCGGCGATGTCTTGCGGGGACGCCGTGCGGCGACTCTGCCACGCGGGCCCGTGCGCGCACTGCTCGATGGCGGCGTCAAGAGTCTTCAGCGCGGGCACCGGCCCCGGCCCTATCGTGTTGATGGTAACGCCGTGCTGCCAGGCCGCATCACGAGCAATGAGCATCGCCTCTGCGCGGGCGGCCTTGGCCACGTTGTACGCATAGGCAGGCGAGTTGTAGGGCGGCGTGAGGGCGATGGCGATCACGCGACCCCACTTGCGCTCGTACATTCCGGGCAGCACCAGCGGCAGGAGATGATAGATCGGCGCCAATTCCTTCTGAGCGTCATCCAGAGCGGCAGCCGAGTCGAGCCGGTCGATGCCTTCCTGATGCCATCCCGCGCCGGGGCCGATGATACAGATGTCGACTTGCCGGAACCTGTCGATGGCAGCATCAACGAGGGCTTTGCACTGATCCCGCTGGGTAACGTCCGCCCGGCAGGCGACAGCCGCCCCGCCCTGACTCTCGATATGCCGGACAATTGCCGCCGCACTACCTTCGCTCGTCAGATAATTCACGACGACATTCGCCCCCTCCCGCGCCAGAGTCAGAGCGCTGCTACGGCCCATGCCGTTACCGGCGGCCCCTGTCACGATGGCCGTCTTGCCAAGTAGCGATTGCGTCATTGTCCTTCCTTCCGCAGATCTGCAACTGACAGACCACGACGGCGCGCCTCCCCCGTCGCCTCCCGTCCCAGGTCATAGGCATCCACAACGATTTCGTCCGTAGTGCAACGCCCGCGTTCACCGTTCCTTTCAACTTTGGCCATACTGCCGCTGCCTCCTACGTCGGACTTCCCGGTTTGGCCCGTTCGCTCTTCGATGCGCCGGTAATTGCGCTTCCGCAATTGCAGCAGAACATGTCATGGAGTTTCAGAAGCGTGCCGCAAGAAGGGCACTTCTTGCCGACCTGCGTGCCGCATTGCGCACAAAACGCGGCGACCGAGTGGAGCGTATAGCCACAGGAAAAGCATTTGCCCTTCTCAAGGCGCATGCGTACAACGCGGCCCCTCGTATAGAATTTCTTCTGCAGTACGTAGATGGCGGCTACAAATAGGCCGGCGCCCACGAAGCCGGCCATGACCTCCGGAAGGCAGTCGAACACGAAGACGGCGATCGTGCTGATCAGAAGGAGGACGCCGTACCAGAGGAAGGCACGCGTCACGGTCCTCACGAATCGAGACCCTTGGACGGCGAAGTTCACTGCAAGAAGCAGGAATGTACCCGCCATAAGGAAAGCGATGCCGTAGTAGATCAGGCGCTTGCGCCAGAAGACGTTCGCGCGGACCCACGTGTCCAGCCACTCGTCAGCCAGTAGATGGGCAAGCTCCCAGGTCGCAAAAAGCATACAGCCCACGATCCCGACCGCCAGGACGGCTTCGAGTTTGCCGATCTGAACTTCGTCATGAGTCGTGTCCATAATTCAGACCTCCAGGTTGAACAAGGACGAGACTGGCCCGCGCCGGCTGTGCGACTCTCACATCGTCTGTCCGAGGTACTTCCATCATTCGGTTCCCTTTCGCAATCAGGGAAGACGATACCAGGGTTGGTCGAGAGAAGTCAATATTCTCGGTGAAATGACCTGAATTCTCCGCCGGACGGACGACGCGTGGTACGCCCCTACGGCCGGGGCGGCCTTGCCAGCCATGCTATCGGCCCAAAGCGGAAAATGCCAGAGGTTCGCGAACGGCGTCTCCGGTCATCGGGTCGTCGAACACGGTCCTGCGTGTCGGTGGAGCTACGGTGCGGCCATGTTCGCGAGCAGGGCTTCGAAGGCCGGCTGGTCGGGTCCAACGAACGGCTCCGCCGCCGACGCGGCCGCGAGATATTCAAGCAACTCGTCACTCATGTCGTGGGCGGCCGGCAGATGGTTGCTGAGTATGACCTTGGGCGCCAGCTTGCGAATGCGATTCAGTGCCTGCGTGAACTTGGCCGTTCTTGTCGCGTGCAACCAGGGAGAATCCACCGTTGCCCATTTGACCAGGCCCTGCCGCAGGCTCTCGGCGCCGATCTCGGCGGCGTTCTCCACGGGCTCGGACATGAGGGCGCCGAAGCAATCCGCGCTGAACAAGGCGGCGGACCTGGAATCATGGAAGCCGGTGGTCTCGGGAGCGTCGTAAGTGGGCGGCTTGATCGCGGTCAGGATGCGGTCCCCCACGCTGATGCTCTGGCCCGGGTTCAGCAGGTACACCCGGTCCGGCGGCAACGGCTGAAACAGGCTCATTTTCCCAAGGGCCAGGAAGGTCGTGATGATCCGCAGGGCGGGGGCCTCCGCGAGAAGCCGGCGGATGCTTCCGATATGGTCCGGGTCGGCATGGGTGAGCCACAGCCAGCGCAGATCCTCGGAGTCGATGACTGACGACAGTTGCGCCATGAACTCATCGCTGAGCAGCCCGAACCCCGTATCCACCAGCACCGGCTCGGCCGCCCGCAGCACGAAGGCGTTGATGGGCAGAATCCCCAGGCCCGGAATGGGAAAGTACGACGGCAGGACCTCAATATCCGGCGCCGCCTGATAAGGCTCGAACATCGTCGGCTTGTCCATTACTGACACCTCCCGAGGAGCTATTCTTTCCGTTGCGGGCTACACACGAGCGTCTTGCACTCCGGCACGCCCGATCTGTGTTGTGTCGGGGTCCACTGAGATAGCCTACTCGGGCCGGCAGGGAGAGTTCGATTTTGTGGTTGGATATGATGACTGAATTAGCGCAACATCGCAAATGGCGCCAACGCCGGCTCCGGCCGAGGCCGGCAACCAGGAAAAACAAAGGACAGAAACGCAGATACGATAGGGCCGGACAGGAGAATACCATTTCCACGAGAGGGGCTTGGAGGAAGACGGGGAGCTCGACCTCGGTCAATCACGGTCCCGGGCCTCTTTGGGCCAGTGGCGGACGATCTGGAGGATCTCTCGGACGTAGGCGCATTCGCATCTTGCCAGACACGCCCCCAACTCCAATTCGTAGAGGCAGTATTCGGGGCACTCGTCCGTGCCCGTCGCCCGGGTTTCATAGATCGGCCCGTCGTACAGGTCGCGGAACAGTCGTGCCGGCAGGGCAATGGTCGACCCACAGGCGAGATGACTGAAAAGAAAAAAGCCCAGCGAGAGGTCGTCGAAGTTCACTTGGTACCCTGCGACAGCAAGGCGGGGATCGCTCAAGAACGCGTCTCGTGTCTCCCACACATAGCCGCAACACGGGCACCGCTTCATCACATCCTCGTTGGGCAGATCGCCGATTTGACGACTCATTTCCAGTTCTCCAACAAGCGAGTTCACGAGTCACCCGCGTGGCAGATATCCTTTTCCGATTGTCTGTTTCGGTCACGACGTCATCCGGCCCTCTTTCGCAGGGCGGGCGGAAAATAGCATGACGCTGCGGGCAATGCAAGGCCGGAATCCTGGTGGCCGCAGCGCGCATCTCATTTGCTTTTCGCGGGGAGTCTGCTATCCTGTGCACGGTGCAAGTTGACCGTCATGCGGCGGCACATTGAGGGTGTACACGTCGCACACGCTACGCGATCTCATCGATGATTTCCACGTCTGCCGATTCGTCTCTGTCCGGAAGATACTCGATCAGTTCGCCCGGCGTGCATTGCAGGATCCGGCAGAGAATATCCAGCGTCGAGAATCGGATGGCACGAGCCTTGTTGGTTTTCAAGATGGACAGGTTGTTGACCGCGAGGCCCGTCTGCTCGGCCAGGTCCTTGAGCTTCAGGTCGCGATCCAACAACAGATGGCCCAGTCGTATCCGAATCATCGTGTATGCTCCTATACAAGCGTCTTGGATTCCCGGACGATCGGCACGACTTTCTGCAGCACGAGGGCTATACCGATCCAGATCAGCACTTTCACACCGGTCGAGGCAATCAGAAGCGAGAGACTCAGGATGCGATGAAGGTCGATTGGCTCCGGTTCTGTCGTGTTCGACGTTCGCAGGGCAATGTGGATAGTCATCACGATAACATAGAGGACGTAGGCATAGATGACCTTGCTCCCGTGTCTGAGGATCCATTTCGGCTCGCCCGCGTCGGCCAACAAGTACGAGATGAATTCGGCGAAGACCAGAGCGAGGAAACCGTAGAACGCGATCGTCGGCGCCGTGGTCAGGACTTGATCGCGCGACTTCTCGAGCGCGCCGGCGCCGCTGGAACCCGCCATGTGCCCGAGGACGATGATCAGGACAATCAGAACGCCCGTCCCAAGCAGTGCGAACAACCCTATGAAACGTGCCGCGTTCGAGCAGAGTCTCAGCAGCCATCGATTCTCGTGCAGGAACTCAGATGTCATGGTCGTGTCTCCCAAAACGAAATTGTCCCCAAGTACATTAGAACATGCATTGCATTTATAAATTAACGATTATCGTGTATGTGTCAAGGGAAAACATGGATTCTCCCTAGATTTTTTTCTCTGCGTTTTCCGCCTGGGCCCGATGTGGTATGCTGTTGCCGATTGCGGGCCGGCAACACAAGGCTAAGGTTCTATCAAGTTGCATAGGAGGCTCCCATGAGCAAAACACATCTTACGCTGGTTCTGATCGTCCTGGTTGTCGCAGCCCCACTATATGCGGCGGTGCGCGTGGTGCCGGTGCCGCCGACGGCGACGGCGAACGATTTCTATGTCGGCAACGCCAAGCCGCTTTCCGCCAGTCCGCTGGTCAAGCTGCCCATCGGGGCGATCAAGCCCGAGGGCTGGCTGCGGCGGCAGCTCGAGCTGCAGGCGGACGGGTTCACGGGGCACCTGACCGAGATCAGCCGGTTCCTGAAGAAGGACGGCAACGCCTGGCTCGCCGCTGACGGCGAGGGACACAGCCCGTGGGAGGAGCTGCCCTACTGGCTCAAGGGCTTCGGCGACACCGGCTACGTCCTCGGCGACCAGCGGATCATCGCCGAGGCGAGAATCTGGATCGAGGCCATCCTGGGCAGCCGCCAAGCCGACGGCTGGTTCGGACCGTTGCCAAACAAGAGAGGCTCGCGCGGCCAGGAGGGCAAACCGGACCTGTGGCCTAACATGGTCGCGCTCAACGCCCTGCAATCCTATTATGAATACACCGGCGACCCGCGGGTGCTCGAACTGATGCAGGAGTATTTCAAATGGGAGCTGACCGTGCCGGATGACGATTTCCTGCCGCCCTTCTGGCAACAGCAGCGAGCCAGCGACAACATGGCCAGCGCCTACTGGCTCTACAACCGCACGGGGCAGGAGTACCTGCTGCAACTCGCCGAGAAGATCCAGCGCAACATGGCCGACTGGACGGAAACGGTCGCGAGCTGGCACAATGTGAACATCGCCCAGTGCTTCCGCGCCCCGGCCGTTTATTACCAGCAGACGCGGGACCCATACTTTCTCCAGGCGACCGAGCGGAACTACAGCATGGTCTGGGGCACCTACGGGCAGGTCCCGGGCGGCATGTTCGGCGGCGACGAGAACTGCCGCCGGGGCTACTACGGCCCGCGACAGGGCATCGAGACCTGTGCCTCCATCGAGTTCATGCTCTCGTGCGAGATGCTGCTCAAGATCACGGGCGACCTGACCTGGGCCGACCGCTGCGAGGATGTCGCGTTCAACACGTTCCCGCCGGCCCTGACCGCCGACTTCAAGGCCCTGCACTACCTGGTCAGCCCGAACGTGTGCCAGTTGGACAGCAAGAACAAGGCGCCGGGCATCCAGAACGGCGGCGAGATGCTCTCCTACAACCCGCACAGCTATCGCTGTTGTCAGCACAACGTCGCCCACGGCTGGCCCTATTTCGCCGAGCATCTCTGGATGGCCACGCCCGACAACGGTCTGGCCGCCGTCTTCTACGCCGCCGCCGAGGTCACCGCGAAAGTCGGCCCCGGCCGGCAGGTGACGCTCACGGAAGAGACCCGCTACCCGTTTGAAGAGACCATCAGAATCAAGGTGAGCACGGACGAGCCGGTGCAGTTCCCGCTGTACCTGCGCGTCCCCGGCTGGTGCGAGCAGCCGGCGCTGCGCGTCAATCGCAAGAAGACCCCAGTCTGCGCGGGGCCGGGCACGTTCATCGTCATCGACCGCAAGTGGAAGAAAGGCGACAGCATCGAGCTGACGCTGCCGATGGAGTTGAAGCTTCGCTACTGGATTCGCAACGGCAACAGCGTATCCGTCGATCGCGGTCCGCTGACCTACTCGCTCAAAATCGGCGAGAAGTACGTCCGCTACGGCGGCACCGATGCATGGCCCGCGCTGGAAGTCTATCCGACCACCGCCTGGAACTACGGCCTGGTCCTCGACGCCGACAAGCCGCTCGGCAAACAGCTCGAAGTCAGAAAGAAGGATTGGCCCCGGGACAACCAGCCTTTCGAGGCCCAGGCCGCTCCCCTCGAAATCAGAGCGAAGGCCAGGAAGATTCCCAACTGGCAGCCGGACCACCTCGGCTTGATCGGCGCGGTCCAGCCCAGCCCCGTCAAGTCCGACGAGCCGACCGAGACCGTCACGCTGATTCCGATGGGCGCCGCCCGATTGCGAATCTCAGCCTTTCCGTGGATCGGAGAGGGTCCCAGTTCATACGAGTGGCAACCGCCCCGCCAGAGCAAGGCCAGGATTCCCACACGCGAATCCCACTGCTGGGAGGGCGACACGACCGCCGCCCTGAGCGACGGCGAGCTGCCCGCGAGTTCGAACGACCACAATATCAGCCGCTTCACCTGGTGGCCGCACAAAGGGACCGCCGAGTGGGTCCAGTACGATTTCGAAAAGCCGCGCAAGCTCAGCCAGGCGGGCGTTTACTGGTACGACGACACAGCCACCGGTGGCGGCTGTCGGGTCCCAGAGTCCTGGAAGCTGCTGTATCAGAGTGGCAACGATTGGAAGGAGGTCGCGAACGCCTCCGCTTATGGCGTAGAGAAAGACCAGCTCAACCGCGTGCGGTTCACCGAGGTCACGACCACGGCCCTGCGTCTCGAGGCCCGGCTCGAGAGCGACTACTCCGCCGGCATTCTCGAATGGCTGATCGATTGACCGACCAGTCGGTCGGCTCGACCGTATATAGGGAAGACAGCCAAGAACCTGGGGTTATTGATGTTCAGGCATCGAACGTGAGTGCCCGGGTGGCATCGTCAAGGCCGCAGGGCTTGACGATGGCTCTTTCGGGTGGACGTAACACCATCGCCAAGCTTCGCTTGACGAAGCCACCCGGATCAGGCCTGTACGGTTTGAATACCTGAGCGCGGATGACCGGCAACGTTGAGGAACTGACAGTATGGCACAATCGAAAGTGGCGATCCTGAGGACCACGCCGGAGACGGTCCTCGATGACTACGCCGAGCTGATGCACCTGGCCGGCTATCAGGCGGTGCTGGACCAGAAGGCGCCGACAATCTTGAAGGTGAACATCAGTTGGCATCATTTCTATCCGGCCTGCTCCACGACGCCGTGGCAGTTGGAAGGCGTGATACGCACGCTCCTGAGCGACGGATGCGAACGAGAGCGAATTTGTGCGTGTCACAACAAGACAGTGGTCGTGTCGGCGCGAAGGGGGGAAATCGCCAATCATCATCTGCCCGTCATATCGAAATACGGCCTCGAGAACGTACACCTGTACGAAGCCGGCGAGCAGTGGGTCCACATCCGCGACGCCGTGGGCGATCTGGCGAACGATTTCCTCGTCCTCAATGACGTTTACCCGCAGGGCTTCCATATTCCCGCGCGTTTCCTGGGTGCGAACATCATTCACCTGCCGACGGTCAAGACCCATGTTTTTACGACCATCACCGGGGCAATGAAGAACGCGTTCGGCGGCCTGCTCAACGAGAAGCGTCACTGGACGCACGAGGTCATCCACGAAACACTGGTCGACCTGCTGATGATCCAGAAGAAGATCCACCCCGGCCTGTTTGCCGTGATGGACGGGACCTTCGCCGGGGACGGTCCCGGCCCGCGCTGCATGATCCCGCACGTCAAGAACATCATCCTCGCTTCCTCCGACCCGGTGGCCATCGACGCCCTGAGCGCCAGGCTGATGGGCTACGATCCGCTGCGCGACATTAAGTTCATCAGGATCGCGCACGAGAAGGGCCTGGGCTGCGGCGACCCCGGGCAGATCGAGGTGGTTGGCGATGCGCAGGCCGCCGCGGAGAACTGGCGGTTCGTGGGGCCCTACGAGAAGATGACGTTCGCCAGTCGCATGCAACACCTGATTTATTGGGGCTGGCTCAAGAGACCCGTGCAGTGGTCGCTCAAGACCTGGCTGGCCCCGTGGTCGTATCTGGCCAGCATCGCATATCACGACTGGTACTGGTATCCCTTCATCGGCCGCCGGCGGGTGCAGCAGGCACTTGAGACGCCTTGGGGCCGCCTGTTCGCAAAAGGCATCGAGCAACTGCCTGAATCCGAAAACCGACAGCCCGGCACCCCGGCCCCGCTCAGCACGCCCGACTGATACGGATTATGGAAAATTCCTGCGCGGCACAGACTCAGTCATCCTGAGGCGAAGCCGGAGGATCTGGCCCCCGGATGAGACGTTTCTCCCGTTCGTAGGCCAGGTCCTTCACTGCGCTGCGCTTCGTTCAGGATGACACACGGGGCGCAAGAATTATTCATAATCCGTATGAGACCGATTCTGACGGAATTCACCTGAAGACCTGTCCCAACAGACTTGTCGTGTGGCCGCGCGGCAGAGTGGAAGCAGCCTGTTTGTAGCGTGCCTGTAAGGGCATTGAAAAAAACGCCTCACGGCGTCACTTCCAACAAGCCAGGTGTAGGGACGCGTTTGAAACCCGCCCGTACTTTCATCGGAGTGAAGTGCCAACGGTGGGTCCCCAAGCTGCGCTGGAAGCTCTAAGAAACTATCTCAAAACGGCACTCTGACTGGTCATGGTGAGCGAAGCGAAGGGGTCCCCAAACGCGAAGTAGTGCGTTTGGGGGGCCCCGAACCATCTGGCCATCGAATGAAGGGTTTCTCAAGTGCGCAGCCCAGATTCTTCGCTTCG
>CAYFUB010000301.1:0-28410 GCA_964346195.1 uncultured Pirellulales bacterium | reverse complement strand
TGCTCGTTGGCGTCGTCGATCTGGAGGCTCAGGCGGTTGCCCACCTTGTCATAGTCGTTGTAGTCGAAAACGATGGAATTCGTGTCGTCGATGTTATTGGTGAGCTTACGGAGCCGGTTGGCGAGGTCGTATTCGTAGACGGCATTGGCGTCGTTGCCGAGGGTCAGCAGGGTCCGGCGGGAGAGGTCGTCATAGCTGTACTCGGCCAGCAGGTCGTTACTGTCGTCGCGGATGCGCTGGAGCTTGCCCTCGGCGTCGTATTCGTAGGTGATGTGGCTGTTGTCGGGATAAGTGAGCTTGGTGCGCAGACCCCGGCTGTCATACTCGTAGCTGACGAGCCGGTCCTCGGGGTCGTTCACGTCACTGATACGGCCGATACGGTCGTAATAGTACTCGGTGATATCACCGCCATCGTTGACATCATAGACGCGACCGGCGATGTCGTAGGTATAGACGAGATTGGGCTCGGCCGGACGAGTCTTGACCCGCAGGCGACGGCGGAACAGAAGGAGTGCTTCGACCTGCTCCGACGTGCCTCCATCGAGGCCCGTTATAACCCCCGCTACCGGATCACCAAGAAGCAGCTTGAATATCTCGCCGAGCGGGTGAAGAAGCTGCAACGGCTGACAAAGAGAATCTGCCAGGCGAGAATCGAATCCTACGCATCCGCCTGACCGCAGCTTGAATCGGCGGACCAAGTGTCGCGGGGAGGACATTACCTGAGAGAACCTGAAGGAGAAAGGTGTTGGCATATGCGCAAACGCCGGGCGCCGATATCTTTGATGAAGCGTGACGAAGCGGTTGGGGAAACGGCACCCGGCCCGCCGTCCGGGCCAATGGCGGGAAAGGAAGGGACCCCAAACGCGATCTACGGCGTTTGGGAACCCAAGCGAGAAGCTGGACGGCGCTATCGCCTTGTTGGGCGTCTGCTTCTAATATGCGATGGAAGCTTCAAGCCCCCTGATCGATTCGGCCGCCCTTATAAGCAGCCGACCATTGTTCTTGTCCTTCATGGTTCCCACATGGTTGTCGTCCGGATAGAGTTGCTTACATTCAGGGTGATTGTTCCTGAGGTTCCATCCGATGCAGCCCTCGATGTGCTTCCTGAGCCTGCCATCCGCGTCCAGTTCTGCAAAGAATATGCTGATCACTTTAACATATCGGATAACATCCTCACGCAGGCGTTGGCACTCAGCGAGCGTCCGACTTGGACCATCCGCTGTCTTATCACGCCACAGTCCTGGCCACAGTAGTTCGCAGACTCCCTCCCGAGCCTTATCGGGGTTGAAGATGCCGTAGTTCAGGCCAAGGATCTGAACGAGATGCTCACGATGACGATTGCCAAGCTGAGCCGTCTCTCCCACGTAATGTATCAGGTGAGTGTTGTCGCTCGCCTGTCGAATTGTCCACAAATAGACCCCAGCGGACCGGGAGAATCTTGAGCGAAAAACGGAGTCTGGTCCGTCAGAAAAGGCGAATGGCCCATCAAAATGGAGTCGGAGATCACTCATGGGTAAAGTCCAAATCATGCCCAGTGAGACGTGTCGATTGTACCTGGGAGGGTCCGCTGTGCAAGGGAATCCCTATTGACTTCCGTTGCAGTGGCGGAACCTTGCGGGCGAAGTATGGGGCGGCGGCAGGCCCTGGAAGGCGGGACAAGGCCCGAGCGAGTGGAAAACTTTGCGCGGGGCCGGATTCTCTGCATCTGCATTGGGGCCCTGGGAACCGCCTCCGCCATTACTGGCAGCGTGAGCAACGTCCCCCGATGCGTGCCGCTACCCTGCCCCGCAAGCCAAAGGACTCAGAAAAGGTGGCGCTGGGGCGGCGGAAGTCCGGCCCGATGATGAGAGTCTAAGACGGTGTGTGAGAACACGGTTTTCCGTAGCATGGGCATCCTGCCCATGGGTCGCAGGGCCATCTTGGCCCTGCCGAGGGTTGACCTTCCACGGGCGAGAGGGGTTCGCCGGACGCGATCTGGTGCGTTTGGGGGCCCCGGACACCCGTAAGACTCCTGGGCGAGATGCCCGTGCCACTTCTCACACACCCTCTAAGGCCCGATCCCGGTTATTTTTGGCATTCTGGGACTGCTCGGCCTGCTCTGATAGGGCGCGAGAGCAAGACCTGCTCACCTGATGTCGGGGACGAAATAGAGACTGAACTTGGCGTCCCTGAGGTCCACGCCGAGCTTCTTCTTGACCGCATCGGTGGTCATGTCGTCGGTCCCGAATTCGGTCTCTTGATCGGCCTTAACAGACTTCATCGCCAGAATCTTCTGCGTGGTCTCCTCCACCCAGTAGAGCCGACCGTCAGACGGAGCTACGTACTGAATGTGCATGCCGCCGCCCACCAGGTACTGTCTTTTGGGCAGGCCCTTGGTCGTCAGAGGTCCGCTCGATAGAAAATCCATCGCGGAACACCCGGCGATGCCCAGCAAGAGGGCTGAACTGGCTACCATCTGAACAATCTTACTGCGGAACCACATTAGCATTCTCCTTCATGCACTCGTATCAGGACCGATCCACCACGGTCGATATTACCACAGGAGATTGAGCCATACAAGTGACTCCAAAGCCAACCCGCACCGTTTGGTGCCAGAAGCTCCTATTCGTGAATTCTCGGGCAGCCGCAACGCACACGCCGGGCGCCGGTGACTTAGCGGAGACACCTTGACGGTTGAGAGTCGGCACCCGGCCACCATCCGGGCCAATGGACGGCTCTTCGCCCGCGCTCCTGGGCGGTTTTGAACTCGTTGAAGGACTTGTCCCAGAGGACACGGGGGTAAGGCTTTGGCCGAGATACTAATCATTTGGGGGTTCGCCGGGCAGTAGCATCCTGGGTTTTTTCGAGAGAAAGCGATGATCATGAGACCTCTGCCACCAAAGATTCAAGCAGTGCTCTTTCCATCGTTTCCAAAGAGGCCAGAATTTCTCCAGTGCGACGGTGCCGTCAGGAAACACGAAATTGATCACGCCAGTGGAATCACCAAAGACCTCTGAGGTCAAGGTACTGAACTGGCCCGATGTCAAAAGCCCCCACGCCGGCCACACGTCAAATAAGAAGTACTCTTCCCTCTTCATAATAGCGTCAACGCACGCTTGGTCCTGGTTGCAGTGGCGAAGCTCGATCAAGGAACAAAGCAAATTAGCAAGTAGGACGTTCTGAATCAAGTGTTCGTCGCTGAAGAAGAAACTCTTGGCATCTGTGGAAGAGCAGACATTTTTCAGAAAAGTGAATAGCTCTTCAGCTTTGAAGCCAATTCCTTTCGGTGTGTAATGAGCCGAGCGGACTTGCAGCCAGATCCTCTCGCCTTCGCCACGGTCCGGCATTCTTACATGCATCCACTTATCGAGGAGACTGGTCAGTTTCAAATTCACCGCGATGGCCGTGCCCAACGCGTTTGCAACATAGAGCATGTGGTCTCCAATATGCAATGCCCATGTTGCCCCTCCCCCCATCGTCGAGCAACGTTCCCCTCGCCGTCCAGTGCGGCGTTCAGCACATACTGGGCCAGCCCTTCCACGACCGGGTGGGTGCGGCTGAGGTAGAGGACGCTGGGATCAACAGGAAGCTCGAACTTGGCTTTGAAGCTGTCCACGAAGCCGCACGATTCACGCAGGGCACGGGGTGCCTCCCGAAGGTCGAATTCTACGCCGTCGGGGCGGTCAGTGGCGAAGGCCCTGTAGGCGCGGAGTGCATCCCGTGTGAAGGTCTCGACCTCGCTGCCCGAGCCGATGGCATTGCGTACGGCTTCGAGTTCTCTGGCCACGTCGCCAACTCGGGCCTGGATACCCTCTTGGGCGAACATGGTGCGCGAGCGTTTCTCCTTCTGGCTGGCCTTCTCCCAATCGGTGTGAAGCCGGGCACGCTCCTCGCGGAGGTACTGGTCGAAGCCCGGCAGCAGGTCCTCGGCGGACGCGTCGCTTTGCTCGCGGAGGATCAGGCCCTCGAAAATAGCCTCGACAACAGCGTTGGTGTCGGCCGGGACAGGGACGGAGATTCCCAGAGAGCTTCGGATTGCCTGGTGCTTGCGGAGCAGCACATCGAGGACCAGACCGTCGATCTGGTTGTCGATGCCGTAGTAGACCAGCGAGCGGACAGTTCGACTGGCCTGCCCGTAGCGGTCCACGCGGCCGTCGCGTTGTTCATGCCGAGTTGGATTCCAGGACAGATCGTAGTGAACGACAGCGTTGAAGTACTGCTGAAGGTTGATGCCTTCGCTCAGACAGTCCGTGCAGACCAAGACCCGAGGCGACGACTCGGCCAATTGACGAACGCGAAGCTCGCGCTCGTCCGGCGGCAGAAGACCCGTTACGGCTATGACGGCAGCCTTGTTGCCCAGTCGAGCACGGAGTTCGTCGGCCACATATCCGGCCGTCGGAATGAAGCGGCAGAAGATTATCGGATTGTAACCATCGCGGATGATGTTCTTGATGAGGGTCACGGCCGTGTGCGACTACATTTTGTGGCGGAGCCCCCTCGATTTGTCATGCTGAGCGAAGCGAAGCATCTCGCTCACGAATAGAACCGACACTGGTTACCATACCCACCCCAGATCCTTCGCCGGCGCTCAGGATGACAGCATTGATGTATGCCCCCCGCGAAAATTAGTCGCACACTCACGGCCTTCGTTACCTTCGCATCCTTGTCACCAGCGAGCTTCTCGGCCTGCCGAGCCAGGTCCATAAGTCGGCGGGACCCGCCATTGCGGCCGGCAGGTTCTTCGCCGGGGTCGCTGCCGGGAGCTACATCCGCAGCTTCAGCCGCTTCGTGGTCTTCCTGGTCAAGGACCATGCGACGGCCCACTTCGTCCGCCTCCGGTCGGATTTGATGTAATCGATGGAGACCACCGTGAAGGAATGCACGTCGAAGATAGACTGATCGGCCCGGCATTCCCGCTCCAACCGATGGACCGTGCTGGGCAGAACAAGCCGAGCGTCGATATGGAATTTCTCCGCCAGTTCACGCTGCCACTGCTCGGCGAGATGCGGCGGGCACAGTACGGCCAGCGCCTGGCACTCGCCTCGATCCAGCAGCTCGCGAGCGATCAGGGCAGCTTCGACGGTTTTGCCAACGCCCACGTCATCAGCAATCAGCAAACGAACGGGGTCGAGTTGCAGGGCCATCAAGAGGGGAACAAGCTGGTATGGGCGCGGTTCGACAGCGATTCGGCCGAAGGAGCGGAATGGACCGGCGCTGGAGCGGAACCCAAGTCGCAGCGCGTCACGCAGGAATCGGCAGGAACGATAGTCGCCAGCATGCGTCGGCTCAGGGAGTGTGAAGCTGGCTGGCTCAACCTGCTCCAGCGCCGTGCAGATGCCGGCAATTTCGTCATCGGTGCCGCCCAGGGGGCGCAGCAGCAACAGACGGTCGGTGGAGTCCGGCAAGACGACCCACTCGCGGCCACGCGTACGAACAAGCGATCCGATGGCGTATGTCATGTTTGCCCCCCGAAGATGCCGGGATGCCGATCAAGCATGGCCTGCCAATCACTCTGATGTCCGAACCTTACGACAGTCCACCCGTGTTCCAGCAGAGTTGATTCCTGCTGGCGGTCGCGCTGGGCACGCTCAGGGAACTCGTGATGCGGTCCATCGACATAGATGGCGCCGTACTTGTCACGATAGAGGAAGTCCGGTCGGGTGTTGCATTCTTCAATTCGTTTTTGCGCGTGCGACGGCAACCGGCAGTTGCGCTCGTCCAGGAACCGCAACCAGTCACGTTCCAGTCCGGTTTCCGTGAGTCGCATCAGTTGTTCCAAATGAGCCGCACGGGTCAAGGGACCGGCCGAAGCTCGCATCGTGCAGTTCGCCATCCTCAAGCTCGAATCGAATCTGGACGGCGCTCTTGAGGGCAGCTTGAAGTGATGCCATCGGGCCTGTCCCGAGTTTCGCCACCGGCTCAAAGATGAGGCAGTTGCGCCGGTCTTCCACGAAGGGGATCACTCGCAGTCGCTGAGGGCTCATCGGGTCTTCGGTGTCGGCTGTTTCATCATCGCCGCGTGCCCAATAGCCTCGTTCGATGTCCAGGAGGAATCCCGTCTGATCCTGATATCGCCGGCGGCGCCAGCCCATATTGATCCGCCAGAGCGTGGCGGCATGCCCGTAGTGCATGGTCGCCAACGCTTGGCCGTCGACCTCAAGACAGGCGGTCTTGAAGGACGCCGCGCCTTCGCGCTGAGCAAACCGAACAGTGGTTCGGAGTTCATATCCCTGTCGCAATCGCTCCTCCTCGTCGCAGTTGATGCGGTCACGCCGCTTCGTGACTACGTTCTGGAGGCGGAAGAGCTGTCGAATGGGTGCGCCAAGCCGTGTGCTGCAACGCTCGCAAGTGTCCGGACCATTGCCATCGGTGCCGACATGCAGATAACCGCAACTTGAGCAGATGAAGGCAACCCGGGTATGAAGGTCCTGATCGTCCTCCTGTACAGGAAGGATTACCTGATTGATGATATAGCGAGAGCCCTCGTGATAGATGATGGCCCGCGGCCCGAACTCCGAAATGGCCAGGAATCGGGGTCGCGAAATGAATTCGTCCCGGTTCGTTCGTTGGCGTCGGCCGGGAATATAGGCAGAGAGCGGCAGACGTGGGAAGTTATAGCCCGGCAAGAAGCCTTCGCTGGCGAAGTAGCGGTAACTGTAGAAGTCAGACTGCATGATGTTCTCGGAATCCGTCAGAAGGCGAAGCTGGGCCTCCGCTTCGCGCCGTAGCCTTTGGGCTTCTTGCTTGTCCTGTGGACTACGCGAGGCGTCAAGAATGATCTGGTTCTGTTTCTGGGCCTGCATGTAGGCCGAGCGATACAGGCCACGCCAGCGTTCACAGGCGCGATGGAACTCCGTGCTGATGTGTGCGAGTACGTGATCGAGCCAGGCATCGTCGAAGCGGGCCGCAGCTTCTGGATCAACGCGAACATTTTGAAGGACCCGCTGGGCGCGCCGGCGGGCCCGCGCCTTTGCTCCGGCGTCATTGACCGCCGCCTCGACGTGCGGCTGGAGGGCCAGTGACGGCGGATCACCCACCAAGTCAAGCAGGTCGCGGAGCGAGGTGCCGAGCGACAAGCCAGTCTCGGCCAGCCACACCGACTGGATGTGCGACGTGACAAGGTCTTCGTTGGCCAGGTCGATCTGGGGCGGCGAAACGACGCCGGCAACCATCTTCTCAGGCTGCTTGTAGAAGTACTGGTCGTGCGGGCTGCCCGAGGCGCAATACGTGAACACCAAGGCCGGCTGCCCGCTCCGGCCTGCTCGGCCGCTCCGTTGAGCGTAGTTCGCGGGTGTGTGAGGAACGTTCCGCATGTTCACGGCGTTCAGCTGGGCGATATCGATGCCGAGTTCCATCGTCGGCGAGCAATACAGAATAGGCAGGCGTCCTTCACGAAAGGCGTTTTCTCTGGCTTGACGGTTTTCGTAGGACACCTGTGCGGTGTGCTCGTGCGCCTCGATTCCGTGCGTATGGCACGCAACCTGTTGGTAGTGTTGCTGGAAGAACGGGTTGGGACGCTTGCCCTCCGCAGACATCGTGGGCTGGCGGATCGGGTCGTAGTAACCCTGGCTTCCGTCACCGGCCTTCCAGACCATGGAGTCGGCCAAGAGCTGATAGCCCGATACATCGTTGTCACTGCGAGGTTCACGAACCACTGCGACCAGTCCACCTGTCTGCAACGCCTTGAGCAGGTCGATGATGATATGGTTCGTGTCATCGAGAGAAAACGATCCTGCCCCAAGAGTGCGTGGACGTCGCAGGTACTGGCCGAATCCGCCTCGCGGCGAGACAAAGAGATTGCCGCCGTAGTCCTCGCCCCGGTGGTACGGCCTCGGGTACAGAACTGCCGCATGTTCTAAGTCGCGCACCTGTTCGTTTTCGTCGAATCCCCACGGCGGAATAAGCCGTTGACTGCTCTGGAGCAGAAGCCGCTCCTGGAATTGCTGGTCAAGATATTCGACCCTGACGGCAAGGCTGCGCCGCATAAGGTCGAGGAGAACACGACAGACTTCCATGCGCCGGTCCACGGAGGCGCGTGCCAGGGCCGGGTGGGCTACCTCCCAGATGTCCGCAGCCTCGCACACCTGTCGCAGGTAAGGGTAGTCGATGATCAGCAGGCCCACTTGCTCAAGGTTCGGTGCCGTGATGCGCCAGCCGCGCAGAAGGTCACGATAAAGTCGATAGCCCAGGACACTTCGCAGTACCCGGTTGGTATCATCGCGGGCCTGAAAGCGCGCGCCTGGGTCACTTGCGTAATCCTCGAAATGGAGCCCCAGAGCGTCGAACACCTGCATGGCCAGTTCATCGTGCCGCAAGCCTGCATCGTCCAGACGGCCACTGGCGGTGACGTTGACCGCTTGCGGTAACTCTCTTCGGCGTCGCGCTGGGATTCGCCCGTCTGCATCAAGCCAGTCTTCGGGGAGCCGAGCGATCATCTCTTCGGCATCATCTGGCCAGGGATGGTCGTTACTGATATACAAGAAGCCTGGTTCGCTGTCCTGCTCCGGCCGCGTGTCCTGCAGGTCCCGAGGAGAAAGCTGCTGGCCGGGAGTCTCGTCCGGTTCGCGCCGGACGCAGTAGTACTCTTGGCCACACTCGCGGCAGAAGACCAGAGGCAGCAGTACCTTGCCCCGGTCCCCCGGCACAAACTGCTGGCCGCGTAACGTGACATAACGGTCACGCTCCGCCTCAATGGACGCATAGGCCGTATCTCCACGACTGATGAACTGGTGGACGCGGAAGGCGAAAACAGGGAAACCCGTAACAGGATGGCGACGCTCGTAGCCGGTAAGAAGCACGCGCTGAATAGCTTCGATACTTTGGTCGAGTGGTTGCGCAGTCAGATTCGCCAGTTCTTCGGCGGCTGCGCTCGGACCCGTGATGCTGCGAGGAACCTGGCGGATTAGACGGCCTGTCTCAGGTTCACGGCGAATCCCAAATGTGCTTTCGATCCAGGAGGCGAGGGGGTCGGCAAGGAACTGCTCGAAAGTCTCGGGCACAGCGGCAGGTTCTGCGACTCGGGCTGCGAGGCGAGAGCGGAATCCTGTATCCGTATTGCTTTCCTCGGGTGTCATCCGTCGAAGCGTCTCACCGATGATAGCATCTGGTTCGACTTCCGCTCCAAACAGAAGCGATGCGACTCTCGCAACCTCGGCTCTTTGGTCCGCCCCTGTTCCGCCGCTGGCCAATGTGGCGGAAGTACCCACACATTGTAGTCTTTCAGCCGAGAAGGCGTTTCGGGCACGGCGAACCAGCATGGCCACATCCGCGCCTTGACGCCCCCGATAGGTATGTAGCTCGTCGAGAACCAGGAATCGCAATCCCGATGCAGCTCGGATCAACGGCTTCTCTCGTGGTCGGGTCAGCAGCAACTCCAGCATGACGTAGTTGGTCAGCAGGATGTCTGGGGGATTGGCAACGATCTTGTCCTGTTCTTCGGTGGATTCTTGGCCGGTGTATCGGCGGAAGGTAACGGGGCGTTCGTCGCGGGCATAGCCGAAGCCGATGAACTTCTCCAGTTCGTTGACCTGGCTGTTCGCCAAGGCGTTCATCGGGTGGACGATAATCGCTTGGATGCCGCGGCCACTACCGTTTCGCACCACGTGGTCAACGATTGGGACGATATACGCGAGGCTCTTGCCCGACCCGGTGCCTGTGGTCAGGATGTAGTTCCGGCCGGACGAGGCAACCCTGATTGTGTCAGCCTGATGCCGGTGGAGCCGAAGAGTCTTGCCGGCGTCGGCAGGGTCGGATTTCAGGCGGAAGATGCGTCGGCACTCCTCGTGGAGGACGCCTTGGTCAACAAGTTCATCGATGGTTTCCCCTGGCTCAAAGGAGGGGTTCAACTGGACAAGAGGGTCAGGCCAGAGGGCACCTTCCTCAAGCTTGCGACCGACATAATCTGCAATACGTTCATCCCGGATGGTGATGAAACTACGCACGAACCGCGAGTAGTCATCGATCAGACGGTCGCGCAACTCAAAGACATTCATGGTTACCTCGCAACGCGATGCTTTTCCTTCATCCTCAAACGGATCTCCTACCGCGGACTTTGCCTGCCAGGTGGCATGCACCGCCGGAAGTGGATGGGATTGGCATCACGTACCCCGCCGGCGGATTACTCAGCCGCTTCCTATCGCGATGGTTGCACTGCTCAATGGGTCTCTCTGCCTGATTCTCAGCTTTTTGCCATGACCTGTCCTCGCCCAAGGGCCTTCAGTGCTTGAGGTCAGCAGGCATCCGCATTCTAACCAATATCGGTTGCCAAGCGAGGGCATTTGAGGCAAGACATGACCGATAGGGCGACAGGAATGAGGCGAAATGGTGGTTAGCTCTTACAGAAGTGCGAGAATCTCAAGGATTTGGGGCCCCGTCCGGATGAGCGGGCAAAGCCCGCACATGAAGAACGACTTCCCGTGCGGCGTTTGGGGGGTCAGCGATAAAGGAAAGCAGTGCCTGAATCAGGGCCAATCGGGCAAAATACGCGAGGGAATCTCGGCCGATGATCGGGGGACATGCTGTTCGAATTGTATGGCACTCCCGACGGTTGGTTTGATAGGCAAGGGTGTTCGGAGGGCGAATCATGGGACACAACATCGAAATCAGAAACGGCCAAGCATCCATGTTCTACGTCGATGAGCCGCCGTGGCATAGCCTTGGCAAAAAGCTGGCCAAGCCCGCCACGGCCAGAGAGGCCATCGAAGCGGCCAAACTGGACTGGGAGGTGATGAAAGTCCCATTGTACGTTGAACGGGGGAACAGCAGGATCACCGTCGAGGACACACTATCCGGGTTGCGCACACACGGCACCTGCACTACCGTCTGCGCCGGGCGGAGAGCTTGCTGGGGATCATCCACACGCGATTCAAGGACATTGAGGAGGCGTTCAGCACAATGGCCAAAGTCCAGATGGGAACCGGCAGACTCCAGGAGTATCTGAAGCTCGTCTACCCCGACCCGAAGGACCCGGAAGATGAGAGAGCCAGAAAGAGGGTGGACATAAATCGTGCCCGTGCGGAGTACTTCTTCATCAACGGTAAGGGCAACGACCGGAAGGGCGTGAAGGGGACTCTCTGGGCTGCATTCAACGGAATAGCAGAACTGGTAGACCACCAGCAGACGCAGCAGACCCCCGAAGGACGCCTGGATTCGGTATGGTTTGGGACGGGGTATGGGACCAAAGTGAAAGCCTTCACTGTCGCACAAGAGAGAATGGAATTCTGGCAAAACTGAGATCGCCGCGCTGACCGTTGAGGACGTGGACCTCAAGCGCGGCTGCCTAGCCGTCACGCGAGCGAAGAAACGCCAGAAGAACGACGCGGAGAGCCTTGCCATCGTCCGGGAGCTTGTGGGCCACTTGAGAGCCTATCTGACATGGCGGGCCTGCCGGCTGGACAGTCTGAAGGCGAAGTACCGCGGGAGCATGACCGCCAAGAGCGGCGCGCTGTTCGTGGGTGAACGCGGGGCCCTCGGCGTGCAAGGTCTGCAAAGGTGCTGGCGGCGGGCCGTCAAGTTGGCGCGCCTGCCGGCGGAATTGTCGATCCACACCGCCCGGCACACCTGCGCCACGCACCTGCTGCACAAGACCGGCAATCTCCGCCTCGTGCAAGAGCAGCTCGGGCACTCCTCGCCGACCACCACGGCGAATATGTACGCCGACGTGACCTTCGAGGATATGCAGGCGGGGGTTGAGGGGCTGTACACAAGTTGGTCCGCCTGGACGTAGGACGTGTCGCCATGTAACATGCCCAGGAGAGAACCGGACAGAGATATCGCCGTGGAAAAGCACGGGATCAACAGTGAATATCCCTATCAACAAGTCGCGACCGTTATGAAGGGTAATGCAATGGCCCGAGTACCGCAGCCCGCCGAAACACGAGTTGTTATGTGGAACAGTTATTTCAAGATGGCGTGGACCTCTGCCAAGTCCGTCGCTGAGATAAATACTGGTCGGAAGATCGCCTCTTCCTGGCCTCAGCGCAGCGCCACACAGACGCTCCCTGACAATCAGTATGCCGTATTCGCAACGCTGATGTCTTGTTGTCTGGCAATTGAAGCAAGGACAAATCATTTGATTGAGGAGATGCTCGAAGAGGGCAGAATAACAGAACGTGAAGCCGATGCGGCGAAGCGCGTTCCTCTGCGGGAAAGATGGTTCTTCCTCCCAAAGCTGAAAGGATGTCGGAAGAGGATTAGAGCTGATGCCACGCCCCATCAAGCTATCAGCCAGATATGGCGCCATCGCAACGTACTGATACACGTGCCCTTCCAAGATGGGTCACGTTCACGATTGCCAAATGCAGCCGAATGTCAGAGACTTTTCAGGAACTTCGTAGCTGCGATGGAAGATATGAATGTCATTCTCGGTCGCATCAAAAAAGCGCGCGACAGGGTTCTGCAGATGGGCCGGTTCTAATATTTGCAGGCAACAGTACGAGAAGGTGTGGATGACCCTGGACCGCAACGAACGTGCGGCACATCCTCGGCCGGCTGAACACGTGAACGGGTTGACAGAACCGCGAAGCGCGGTGTGCTGGTGAACGATGAGAAACGGTCGAAGCCAACGCGACCATGCCTTTACGCCCCGGCGGCCTGCGGGCCAACGCACTCGACCTGCGTTCATCACCGGGACTCCTTTCTGGACATCGAGCGAGTGATGGATCCCCAAGACATTGCCACAGAGGTTGACCGTCATCGCGTTTTTTTTCACCGAACAATGGAGTGAATTCTGCCGGCGAGTCGAGGAATGCGGCAGGCGTCGACGGACTCTACGCGGAGCAAGATTGACATCTGCTCCTGGATCGGCACAATGACCTGTAGCGCCTGGGGCAGGCGGCCCCCGGTGCCTTCCACCGACCTTCACGGCGCCGGCCGGCCCACTTTTGAAGGACGGCAACGTGGACACGCACGAGGTCATCGAACAGGCACGGACGATTGCGGCAAAGTTGAGGGGGCTCTGCGAAAAAGCCAGGGCGGGAAAGCAGTTGGCCGTGCAGTACAGCGAGAGCGCTCCCGTGCCGGACACAGGCGCGATGCTCAGGGATTTCTACGACGCTTTCCGCAACGGCGCCACGGTGGAAGAGTACGAGACCCGACAAGCCACAACCGGACTTGCCACCGTCACGGATTACCTGCGTTTCACCGGCAAAGAGGCGACGGTGTCCGACATCGAGCGGATTCACCGCGACCTGTGCGACTGGCGGGCGACCTGCCTGCCCCATTACCCCGGGTGCAAGGAGAGGTGTCGGCATCTGACCCTGGCCGGCAAGCTCGAGCGCTTGGCCGACTGGCTCGAAGCGGAACGGCGGCCGGAGCCAAGGCCGGCGGACAACAAGGCCAAGACGCCGGAAGCGGTGACATCATCGTTTGAGTACCGTAACCAGGTCGAGTGGGACGATCACGACCCGGCCTACTATCCCAACGTCGATGCCATCGTGGACGCTCGGAAGGCAGGGACCGACCACGAGATCGAGGCCCTTGCGCGAGTCAATTCACAAAGCCTCTACAAACTGCTACGCGCGCCCGGCTGCACAGTCCGCTTCATGTCCCGCAAGCGACCATGTCGGGGCAAGGTGCATAAGCAGGACTGGCAGAGGCATTTGCGCGAGCAGATCGGCGAGCATGAGCATTTCGAGCAAGCCGTCGAGCGCGCCCTCGTGGAGGGACTGCGGGCCGAGAGTCAAGCCTCACCGGACAGGGCAACACAGCCGTCATCCCAATCGCGCACGAAAGGAGTAGACCATATACCGGGAAGACGCCCTGCAAACTCCTGAGCAACAGTACAAGGCTCGCCGCTGGGACCGGATGTTTGTCTCGCGCACCATCATTACGAGCACGGCGTTTCTCTCCCTCCGGGCCCAAGGCGCCCCGCAGGTCTTTCTGGTCTTCCTGGGCAAGTGCCGCTACGAGCGAATACAGGGCAAGACCGCCAAACGCAAGGCTGACCACGTCCATGTCAACAGCGGAGAGCTTCGCTTCAGTTACCGGGAGGCCAAAGAGGAGTACGGGATTCCGGCCCAGCGTTTCACGCGGATCATCGACGAGCTGGTCAGTGTCGGCTTACTCGACATCGCGCACTCGGGCGTCGGCCTGCACAAAGACGTTACGCTTTATGGTGTCAGTGACCGCTGGCGGGCCTACGGGACGGCCGAATTCGTGGCCGCCGAGCGGCCGAAACGGAAACTGAGCATCGGCTTTGCGAGAAGCCCGACCTACATTCACAACACCGTTACACAGGTTCGCTGTATCATCGACAAGTGCGGATTCCACTTCTGGCCCGACCTCACCCGGGTGGCGGTCGAAACCTGCCTCGGCAGACTGGACGTGGCGAGCAAGACCTTCAACGCGTATCAGGCGAGCATCAAGCTGTTTAGTGAGTGGATGGTCGAGAATGGCCGGGCCGATATTTCCCCGGTTCAGCGCATCAAGCCCGTCCGCTGGACCAAAACCGAAGAACGCCGGGCCATGACCACCGACGAAGCAACGGCCCTGTTGCGAGCGACGCCACTCCAACCAACCCGTAGCGGCATGGCCGCCATCGAAAGGACGGTCTTGTATCTCACAGCCCTGGAAACCGGCTACCGGATGAATGAACTCCGATGCCTGACGGCGGGCTGTTTCGACCCGGACGGGCCTTCCATCAACCTTGCCGCGCAGTACACGAAAAATCGCGTGGAGGCTACCCAGCTTATCAAACGCTGCCGCGTGGCACAGTACAGAGGTTTCCTGGCCGGCACGAGTCGCGAAGATCGCATGTTTGCCATGCCGGGCGATAATGAGGTCCTGGACGCTTTCCGGGCGGACCTGAAAGCGGCCGGCGTCAAGCCCGTAGACAAGCGGGGCGTCAAGGTCACGTTTCACAGTCTCCGCTATGGACTGGCAACGGCCTTAGACAAGAGCGGTGCGACCCTGAAAGAACGAATGACTGTCCTGCGGCACAGCACGACGGGCAACCTGACCTTGGGCGTCTATACGACTGTTGAGGTGGTGGACCTGCGGAGCCGTTGAGCGTTTGCCGCTGTATCCGTGGCCGTCCGAAGTACAGGCCAAGAGTGAAGTAGCATGACGGGTTTTTTGCCAGACATTTTGCCAAGCGGCTCGCGTGCTATCGCGCATTGTTTGCACTCCTATGCACAGCGACCCCGCACGCGGGGGCCAAAAACCGCGTTTTCGCTTCGCCACAATGGGTGGCCAATGCGTTCGACTCCTATCATCCGCATTGATGGGGCCCAATGGTTGGCTACTTGTGGCTGTGGCACTCTATGCTGCCTTTCCAGGAGGTATCGTCTTCTGTGATTTCGATCTCCGAGCGGCAGTTCCTATTATTGGTGCACCGATAGCGCTTCTCATAAGGTGGACCTTCCTTAAACGTGACAACGATGCACGGTCGGCCGAGGTCGTCTGTATGTTCGTCCACGCTCTCGACGTCCTTCTTTTCCCACACAAATGTGTATTCTGCGCTGCCGGGACCTCCGCAATACACCCAGTAGTACTCGGCTTTCGTCTCGTCCCATACTCGCTTATCCACTTCCACCTGGCATTGACAGGTGGAACAGACGCTTGTCACGTTGAACGCGAATTTGCCCGTGCTATCTTGGGCCACGAGGAAGCTGGGAGTTGTCACCGGTACATCGTGGGGGAAGACAAAGGAGCCGGTGGCGGAGCCGTAAGGATCAAGTACTCCGGTATGAACCACTCTGCCCTCGAGTCGCAACTGATAGGGACTGTGCGGCTCAAGCCCGGAGATCACAAACGGATAATCTTCGCCCGGCACCGGAACACCATCGCCGAATAGCTCCATCGTCGGGTACTCCATCCACAGGAGTCTATCGAAGAAAAGATCTGCAGTGTCGTAAGTTGTGTCACCATCGGGGCCGGAGGTGACTACCACCGGGATGCAATGAGCCGAGAAGTCCAGCATCGATTTGGGGATTTTGAATAAGAATGAACTGGCAATCGGCATAGCTTCCACGCCGATGTCTGGGAACCTGTCCTCTATCTCGTAGCTGGGTATCTCCGGCAGGACCTGGGTAGTCTGCGAGATCGTGTTCAGCACCGTTGCGATCAGCCCGAAACTACCATCACTGATTGTTCCCTCGGCCATGACGTGGACGATACGGTCAACTCCTTGCCGGTTCCCGTGAGTGATACCCGTCTCGGTGTTGGCGTCGATGTCGAAACCCAGCGTGTATTGGACCTCGATCCGCTGATCTTCCGGCAAGACGGCGTCTGCGCCAATGATGGCATCGATGTTGCAGATGTCGCCACCACTGGTGTCTGTCCAGTGCAGACCATGAAGGTAGATCAACCCAAGGTCATATATTGACGGCCATGACAAGCCGGGCTCGCTCAGGTCCTTACTTCTATCTGATGTCGTTCCAGCCTGTTGCCTGACCTTCTGGGCCGGTTTGTTCGGCTCATTCTGACTTACCGTTCGAGCGAGCTTCCTGGCCATCTTGGCCATCTCATCTTTTTGTGCCTCGGTCATCATGCTGCCATGGCGCCAGGTGCTGGGGGCCATGAAGTTACCGCTTCCGTTCGGATCATTTGCCTGGGCGTCAGGGTCGTTGGGGTCGCGAGGGGTTTCGGGAGCATGCCCACTGTCGTTGGCTCGGTCGTTGGGATCATTTAGGTCAGGGCCAATCTGGTGACCACCGGACAAAGTCAGCATGTGGCCGATCTCGTGCTTGATCGTCTCGGCCATACGTTCGTTGAAAACGTTCGCGTCGTTTGCGTCACCTGCTCTGTAGCTATCGCTTCCTGCAGGGCGGTTGCTATGGTCCACGATCGCATCTCTGATGCCCTTCACTGCAGCAAGGACAGTGGGCCAGCGGTGTGCACCATAGCCGGGATTATCAGTGGCATAAGTCGAATCGATATAGTTGCCATTCGGGTCGAACCAGCGGGTTTCGTCCACAAAAGCCTTGACGATGGATATCTTGATGCGGTCCCAGTTATTAGGATCCTGCAGGTTTGGATCCTGCTGTCCGCTGGTCCGCTGCCTGACAGCCTCATCGCGACCATAGCGAAATGCGTCCGAGAGCTCGCTGTCAGGGTCGTCACCCAGATATCTGCCATTGTTAGGGTCGTTCGGGTCACTTGGATTGTATTGGCGCCTCTCGGTATGCTGAATTCGGCCGTCTCCTGCAGTCGCCGTGCCGTGGCCGTTGTCGCCTCCATGGTGATTGGGTCCGCCATCGTTGGGGTCGACGGTGTTCACATCCGTAATCACAAGTCGATAGTTAAAACCGTTGTCGCGGAAATTGCGATTGACCAGTTCAATAACGGCGTTTGGGTCAACGGCGTTTGGGTCTTTGCCCACGCCGTTGGGATCGACTCGCAGACCGTCGTAAAGGTTGACCTTGATGCTAAGCGCCCCTGCGACTGCTCGGGATTCTTCGTCCAGAGAGGCGGTGGTGAACCTCCACACGTGGCCCGGGACGGCGACCATGTCCCCGCCCGCAGACTGCACCCACTCCACAACCCGCCACCAGTAGGTCGTTGCTGGGGCGAGGGCACCCGGATCAAGGCGGTTGGCATCATGGCGATCTTTGTACTCAGGCGAACTGGTATTGGCGCCGTTGACATCATCAAAGGAAGCGCCCAAGTACACGTCGTGCCAGATGGCCTGGCAACCTGGCGTCCAACTGAGGACGACGTCTGGCGGCACACATGTCGCGCCGTCAGCAGGAGACGGATTGCTGGCCCTGGCCGGACCAGTTGTGAAGCTCCAAACGGGGCCTTCATACCTGAGGACGAACTCGCCGAACCGCTGAGACGCAACAATCTTCCAATAGTAAGTAGTGCCCGGCTCCAAGCCGCCGGGATCGTATGTGCTGAGGGCCAGTACACCTTTGTGCTCGGCAGAACCTTCCCTGGCAAGATTCACACTGTAACGGTTGGTGCCGAAGAAGACATCGTCCCAGTCTGCTCCGGGAACTGAAATCCACTCAAGGACTACATCGACGGGTACGTCGATGGCAGCATTCGCTGGGTAGGGATTGCGAGGTTCGCTCGCCCCGCAAGTACTAGTCACCAAGCAAGAGGCAAGGACAAGGCATATTGTATAGGTTGGCGTTGCGCGCATGACAAACCTCCTTCCAAGAAGCCTATTCGGCCCCGCCTTGCCGTGTCAGCCTTGTTGTCCCGCTGTTCGCAGCCGGTGCGCCTGCGAACAGCTTGGCTCCTGACCTGAAAAACTGTCGGCAAGATCGGGTAGGCCTTCTCTTCACTCAGATCTCTTGGGTCGTATTCCTATGCACTGATTATAACGAACAGGCAACTCTCCAGCGAGAAAATGTGGGATTTCCGCGGGTCCTGCTGGTAGACAGGCCGATCGGGAATTTTCAGGTACCTGCCTGCAAATTGTGCAATCACTTAACGGAAAGTACGCAGATGGGCCGATAAACGGAATGTACAGGCGGGTGCGAAGTGTGCGCCTGCAGAACTCGAGCTATGTGGTGGCGTCTTATGGCTGAGATTTTCGAGAGTTTCGAGTTGGTGGCGGGGCGGTTGAGCCCGGCGGTTTTGCTGGTGCCGGGGCTGGTGATGGTCGTGGTGGGCCTGGCGGCGTGGCTGGCCGGGATGTGCCTGCGACAGGTCGTGCTCGCCTTGTTCGGGGCGGTCGTAGCGGGCCTCGCCGGTTACTACATGACCGGGCGGAACCCTGTCGCGGCCGGCGTTGCGGCGACGGGCGGGGTGGCCTTTGGCATCATGCTGCCGCGGCTGTTCATGGCCGTTCTTCTGGCGGCGTTCGGGATGGCCGTCGTGTTTGGCGTCGTCGCCAAGCCCTATTTTCCTGAATGGCAGGGAGCCCAGTATGGGACGGAAGTCCTCGGTCCGGCCGCCGAGAGTTTTACCGTTGGGGAAAGCCTCAAGGTCGTTCGGGCTCACGCCTTCGATGCCACCGCCTGCACGGAAGCTGCCGCCCGCCAGTTGCCCCGGCGCCACTGGGCGGTCCTTGTCGCGGCGGGCGCCGGGCTGCTGGTGCTGAGCATGTATTTCGAATGGTCGATGGGCGCCTTGACGTGCTCGTTGCTCGGGACCGTGCTGATTTTCGGCGGCTTGGTGCTGCTGCTGATGTTCAAGGGCTCGGCCCCGATCGCGCATATGAAACAGCAGGGGGCCTTTTACGCCCTGGTCCTGTTCGGCATGGCGGCCTTTGGCACCCTAGAGCAACTGCTGGTGTGTCACCCACCCAAAGGGGCGTCCAGCGGCAAAAGCGAAAAGTCCGGGAAGCAAGGAGCATCGAAGCAGAGTTGGCGCAGCCATTGAGATGGGTGACGATATGGCGGTTGTGGAGGCCGGAGAAGACGTTTTGGGGGCGGTTTCCCCGGCACGGAGGAACAGGAGAAACGAATGAGTGACCTGATCAGCGTGCTTCAGACTGCCTTCCTGGCTGCTGCCGCCGCGGCGGAGCAGCCGGTGCAACCGCCGTCCCAACAGGTTGACCCGGTCCGGCTCATGTGGCAGCAAATCAGCACGCTGGGCCTGGTCGAGGCGCTGACGTTCATCTCGTTCGGTGTCGTCTGCCTGTTCTACGGCTGGCGCATCTTCAAGATTCTCGTCACCATCTGCTTCGGACTGCTCGGCCTGAGCGTCGGCGTCTGGGCCAACGAATATCTCATCGACGGCAACGTGATCTGGCTGGCGATGATCTGCGTGCTCTTCTTCGCCATTCTTTCCGTACCGCTGATGCGCTGGGGCGTCAGTCTGCTGGGCGCCCTCTCCGGCGGCATCCTGACGGCCGGTCTGTGGCTGGCCCTGCGCCTGCCGGCGGAATATGCCTGGGCCGGCGGCCTGATGGGCCTGATTGCCGGCGGCATGATCTCGTTCATCGTTTTCAAGGTCGCCGTGATTCTCTTCACCAGTCTGGGCGGCGCGGCCCTTACGGCGGTCGGCATGCTGGCCATCCTCTACCGCTACATGGTCAACGCCAAGAAGCTCGAAATCCTCGTCTTCGATTACCAATGGTTCCTGCCGGCCATGGTCCTGGTGCCCATGGCGATCGGCATTGCTCTGCAACACCGGCTCAGCAAGGACGCCCCCGACTGGAATGCCTGACCCGCACCGTAGCACGGGCATCTCGCCCGTGAGCAGGGGCGAATGATGATTCGCCTCTACGCGTCAGTCCCGTGGGAAGTGAACCCTCTGCCGGGCCAAGGCCTGCTCCCGCGCAGGCGGGAGATGGCCCTGCTGCTCATGGGCAGGATGCCCATGCTACGACTTCGTTCCGTATGACACGCGCACGGCGCAGTCACACCCGCCGCACGCCCCATGCGTTTGGCGCGCCCGTACGGTCGGATAGCGCCGATTGCCCATAGGCGTATGCTCCTGCTGCTGAGCCGAACCGGGCGATCCCTGCCCTGCGATTCGGCAGAAAGCCGATTCGGCCCTCGACGGCTGATCCCTACAGTTGTCTTATGGGAATTCCGTGCTCGTGTTGACAACGCGCATCCAGGAAAGGAAGTGATGTGGCCTTCAACCCGCTGAAAGAAAAGGGAACCCCGATCGAGAGGCAGTTCAGGAACTGGGATGAGCTGAATGTCGCTCCTTATGATAGAGACGAGGTCCACCCGTACACGCGGACCCGCATCATTCTGATGAACGGCATCGAGGTGGAGGCCGCCATGTTCAAGCACCAGTTCGCCCGGAACACGGATGACTACGTGCTCGGGCAAAGGCTGGCCCAGACCCGCCGGATCGAGCAGCAGCAGCAGAGAATCGTCAACTGGCTCATTCCCGCCGACGAGTCGACGTTGGAGGTGACGCTCGGCTACGAGCAGGTGGCGGTGGATCTGACGGCGTGGTTGGCGCGCAACGAGCCGAATCCGACCGTCAGGGACGCACTCGATTTCGCCCTGATCGAAGATTTCGACCATCTCTATCGCTACTCGAACCTGATGGGACTGGTGGACGGCAACATGTACAAGCCGGTTTCTGCGTTGCCCGAGTCGGCGCGGTACTTCGCCTACCAGCGCGTGGCCAACGTGGACGGCTCGGCCCCCGGCCAGAGGGTGATCAAGCAGCATATCGACCGCCACGGCCGGGACTACCGGCTCGAGACGGAAGGGCCGCATCCCGTCGAGAGATTCCGCGCCCGGGAGATGGCCAGGGCTTGACGGCCGGAGACGCCGCGCGTGCGGGCAAAGTCCTGTCGCGTGGGACATACACTTGGCTACACACCAGAGTAACCTCGGGCTCCCGTCGCTGGCGGGAGCCCCGGGTTTATCCCGCTGCCATCGGCAGCAGTTCTCTCGTGCCCGCCGGTCGTTAATCGCGGGCTGGCCCCGGTTACCTGGCAAGATCCGCTGTCAATCGGTGGTTGTCCTTCGTCTTCCCCTCGTTTGTCCGAAGTAGAATCGCATTCCGACGGCCGCGTTGAGTTCGAGCTCGGCGTCCGGGGCGAGATCCAGGATGGGAACGATCTCGGCAAAGAGGTCGAAGGGCGCGGTATCGAACAGGTAGCTGATGCCCAGCGGGACCCGGATGCCGAAGAGCGTGTCGTCGTGTTTCCTCTCGTCTTCGAACTTGAGTCGGGCGCCGAGGCCATAGTAAACGGGGAGCTCGCCCGAGAGGCCGCCGGCATCGAGGAGGTTGAAGTCGTGCCACAAGTAATCGCCGTGAAGCTGGAAGCCGTCGTGGTCCCAGAACGACCACGCGGCGGCGCCGTCAATGGCGGTATTGTCATCGAGCCAATACTTGACGCTCAGGCCGGTCGGCTCGCCGAGGATCACGCCCATGCCGAACCGCTCCTGCGCGACGGCGTTCACGGAAATCAGTCCCGCCAGAATTGCGACAATCATTCTGTACTTCATATTTTTTCTCCTTAACCTCGTTGTGTCGCACACAAAACGTCCAGTTCCCGCGGCCGGGCACGACTTGCGCCCGTTTCGCCCCCACGGCCGAAGCGCCGGCAAGAACGTCTCTCTTCTATTATCGGCAGTATCGTCCGACTCCATCAGGTTTTCCGGTGCGCGGCAAAGGGGCCCCTCCTGCGGCGGAGGAATTTTGGGGACATTTCGCCCATCTCGGTCCCGAATTGAGCGTCTTGTCCCGTGACGTTCCGTTGCATGAGACGGAAGACGGGGTACAATATCGCACGTGCGCGGAATCTGGGACGGGCGGGCCGCCGCACAAGGGGCTCGTCCCTGGCGGCATGGGTACGATAGCATCGGCGACAGGAGAAAGGAGAGCAGAGAATGAGGTCGAGAGGAAAGGCGGGGTTGGCGATCATTGTCGTGGGCGTGATTGGCGGCGGTCTGTCGGCGCAGCCGAGCTCAGCCGGCGGCGCGAAGGCGCGAATCAAGGTCGACGTGGAGCGGACGATTGGCCCTGTCGACAAGAATCTCTACGGGAACTTCGTGGAGCACCTGGGCCGATGCGTCTACGGCGGGATCTATGACCCGGGCACGACGCAGGCCGACGTCAGGGGTTTCCGCAAGGATGTGTTGGAGGCGATCAAGGGTCTGAATATTCCCGTCATCCGCTACCCGGGCGGGAACTTCGTTTCCAACTACCACTGGCTGGACGGGGTGGGTCCGGAGCGAACGCCGCGAATGGAACTGGCGTGGCACCGGCTGGAGACGAACGCGTTCGGGACCAACGAGTTCGTGGCCTTCGCCCGGGCGGTCGGCACGGAGCCGTATTTCGCCGTGAACCTGGGCACCGGGACGATCGAGGAGGCCCAGCGCTGGGTGGAATACTGCAACGTCAAGGAGGGGCCGTACTACGCCGAGCTGCGGCGCAAGCACGGCTACCCCGAGCCGCACAATATCAAGTACTGGGGCCTCGGCAATGAGATGGACGGGCCCTGGCAGATGGGCCATCTGAACGCCGAGGACTACTGCAAGAAGGCCCGCGAGGCGGCGAAACTGATGCAGCGGACCTCGCCCGAGATCAAGCTGATCGCGGCCGGGTCGTCGAACTACCGCGCCGGCGCCGATCCGGACCACTGGAACAGCACGGTCCTGCACGAGCTGCGGGACGTCATCGATTACCTCGCCCTGCACGTATATCTGGGAAATCCGGATGACAATTACTATAATTTCATGGCCGCGCCGCGTATCGTGGACCAGCGCACGAAAGTCGTGAAGGGCATGATCGACCGCGAGATGGTGCACGCCAATCGCGGCGACCGCGCGCCGGTGTACATCGCGTGGGACGAGTACAACGTGTGGTATCGGGCCCGGGGCGGCGGTTTCGCCCGGGGGACGCGGGCGCTGGAGGAACACTACAATCTGGAGGACGCTCTCGTCGTGGCGGGCCTGCTGAACGCGTTCGTGCGCAACGCCGATGTCGTGAAGATGGCCAACATGGCCCAGTTGGTCAACGTGATCGCGCCCATATTCACCGACGAGCGGACCTTGTTCAGGCAGACGATCTACTATCCCCTGCAGTTGTTCGCGCAGCATGTCTACGGGACCTCGCTGGACGTCTTCGTGGATTGTGATACGTATGACACGGAGAGGTTCAGCCTCGGCATGGGCGAGACAACGACAATCCAGAAGGGCGTGCCGTACCTCGACGTCTCGGCCGCTCACGAGGACGGGCGGGTCACGATCTGTGTCGTCAATCGGCACAGGGATAGCGCCGTCGCGACGGAGATCATTACGCAGGAAGGCCGATTCTCGGGCCCCGTGGAGGTCTACGAGGTGAACGGGCCGGACATCAAGGCGATGAACGATTTCGGCAGCGAGCCGGTCAAAACGGTGCGCAAGCCCGACATCGCCGCCTCGGGACAGAGTTTCCCGTGTTCCTTCCCGCCGTATTCCTTTACCCTCCTAAGAGGAAGGATCGAGCGCTAGTCTCTCTGAGGGCCGGCAGGCCGCGAAACGAAGCGTCTGAGCGTCCCCGCTCGTCTGTTCTCAGCAGGGGCGAATTATACATGTGCCCCTGTTGCTACGATGATCGCAAACGCCGTCCGAGGGGGAACAACCAGAAAGCGCGGACCCTCGCTCTGCTCTGCGGCTCGAATCCACCACCGAATGCCGACCACCACCCGGACAGGGTGTACGAGAAGAAAGTGGCGAGTCAGGATGAGAAGGATGTCATTGCGAGGAAGCGTACGCCGACGAAGCAATCTCACGGCGGCCAGAGGTCAAGATTGCCGCGCCGGCCTTCGGCTGGCTCGCAATGACATGCGGGGTGTTTGCCCCGATTTTGTCATACCCCCCCCCTGGACGGGACGGCAGTTTTTCGCATGGCTGCCGCGCGTGGTTGGCGGTACAATGGCGCCAGGTTTCTGGTGATGTGTATTTCTTCGCAGGTTTTTTGGGGCTCATGGCAACGGATCCACAAGAGAATCTCACAATCGACGACGGTCAGTCAGATGCCGCGGCTGTCCGAAAGTCGCTGCGTCCGGCCCTTATCGTCTCCAACCGCAATATCGTTGAGCATACGCCGTTCGTGCGGCATCTGCTCGTCGGCCTCGCGGATGAGTCGATACCTGTGGCCTTGGTCTGCCCGCCGGGGCACGATATGGAGTCGGTCGCTCCCGTCCCGGCGGCGCTGCTGACGCATCCTCTCGTCGACCTGCCCCTCATGCAGCACCTGGGCATCGACCGGCTCGTCGCACAGTTGGAGAAGTTCCGACCGACCGTTCTGCACTGCCTGTGCGAGAGCCGGGCGGGCCTGACCCGCCGGCTCGCCCGGCAATTGGATCTGCCGTACGTGTTGATGATCAACTCTCTGGCGCGGAGGCTTCACAGGCTTCCCATCTCGCCTCGCTTGTGTGCCAGGATCGTGGTACCGGCCGAGACGATTCGGGCCAGCGCGGCCAAGGCGCTGGACCGATGCGTGGACCGGATCGGGCAAATCAATATCGGCACGTTCGTCGAAACCAGCACGGTCTGCTTCACAGACCCCGCCCGCCTGCCGAGTATTGTCCTGGCCCATTCCCTGCGACGGGTCTCCGATTTCGAGACGTTCTTTCGGGCGATCAAGGCGCTGCTGACGGACGGCCGCGAATTCATGGTCGTGGTCATGGGCACGGGACCGGCTGAGCACGGCCTGCGGCGATTGCTGGTCGCTCTCGATCTCGCCGACGTGGTCACGATCGTGCCGATTCTGAACTCCTGGCAGTCCGTCATTGCCGCAGGAGATATCTTCGTGCAACCCCAGCCTCTCCAGGCGTTCAGCGTCTTCTTGTTGGAAGCGATGGCCGCGGGAACGGCAGTGGCCGCCTGCTGGGGCGGGGTGGACGACCTGATCATCCCCAATCAGACGGCCGTTGTGTTTGAGCCGGACAAGGAACCCAGCCTCCGGCAGGCCCTGATGCAACTGCTCGACGGGCGTGATTTCGCGCGGCGGCTGGCCGCGACGGCCCAGGAGCACATCCGAGCCAGGCATTCCGTCAGTGCGATGCTCTCGGCGGTATTGGATACCTACGCCGAGGCGCAGGAGTGGTTTGGTCGGGCCGTGCCCGCGCGGACGCTGTGATCGCCGGCGCGGACCTATCGGCCGGCCTGATGGCTTCTTCTGAGACAGGCTCTCCGGCGTGCAAGCACCAGGCCGCAGGATTCTCGGGGGCAGGGGTCGCTGTCCACACATCATAATCCACGCTGCCTTGCCCCGTACTTGGAGCACGCAATATCCGGATGAGTGTGAATTGAGGAAAAACCGCAGCGCTCCTCCGGCAGACCACGCGTAGTGTTGTGTGCATCAGCGGTATAGGGAGGGGTATGAATTCACGCCGATCCCCGTATCGCTGGAGCGAACGGGTGTAATCCATCTTTGTCTTTGCGCGAGCACTGATCATTGATGGGAGGTGAGACTCCGTCGCGCGGTCATTGCCCAGAAAGGGGGTACCACGAGCGCAGGGCAGCGACCGGGCAACAACTTGTCGGTTGTAACTGAGCCAACGACGTATGGTAACGGATTGTTAACGCATCGGGCTAAGGAGAGATGAGATGAAGACGGTTGCGGTCTTAACCATCGTGGGGGTATTGACATCGGCCGGTTTCGGTGCGGTGACCATCGATCGGGTCAATGTCAATCCCCAGCAGACCGGTGCCATAGCATCGTTCGTAACCGCGGGCGACGATATGGCAGGTATGGAAGTAACGGTCAACGGCACCGATACGGCGCTCTGGGCCGCCACTGGGGCCGGTGCGGGGGCGGCTGCCGGGACAGGCTGGAGCCTGTCTGAGACCGGTGATACCGGCAATAGCATCTGGACCGTGTCCAGCGACATCGGCATGCTGAGCCTGTTTGTCGATGCCGGTGCGGGCGACGCAGTATTCGACACGCTGAGCGACGCGCAGCACACGCCTGGCTCGGCACTTGGCCGCCCGTTCGAATTGCAGAACAGCGGCGGTTTCGGCGGCGATATCGACGTAACCTACACCGGCCCGGTCAGTCTGGTTGGCGATGCGTTTGCCGGCGACCTGTACCGATACATGCTTGTCGAATTCACAGTCCCGTTCACAGGCACGCTGACGTTCTTCGCCGACACGGACAATACGGCCGTGGATGGCGACATTACCCCGATGCCTCCCGTGATTCCGGCGCCGGGCGCCCTGGTCCTGACGAGCGTCGGCTCCGCCGTCCTGGCCTGGTTCCGCAGACGCCGGGCGGCGTAACCGATTTGGCCTCGTGACCTGTTCTTGCGAGTATTCACAGGGGCCTCTTCGGTTGTCGGAGAGGCCCCTGTTATGGGTACGGACCTACCTGTCTGCTTTCTGTGCCGGCCTTTCCTCAAACGCTTCTCCGCTGAGCTTCTTTTTCATTTTCTTGAATCATTTGCGGCCTGTATGCGCCATAATGGTGGATATTGGAGACGACCGGGCCGGTCTCTCGGACGTGGCCTGGAGGCCCGCCGGGAGCTGGAACGTCCGGCACGCCAGTGGGCCGGTGAGGAGAAATGACTATGGCGGAGACGGAGACAGTTCTGCTCAGGCGTTTCACCAATACGGGTGATGCGGAGGCGTTCGCGGAGATTATCCGGCGTCATGCAGGCCTGGTTTACGGTGCGGCCCTGCGTATCCTTGCCGACGTGGACCGGGCCTCCGACGTGGCGCAGGACACGTTCCTGCAACTGACCAGGGACGCGGGCAGTGTGAGCGGCTCGCTGCCCGGCTGGTTGCACCGGGTGGCGACGCATAAGGCCATCGATCAGGTCCGCCGGGATGCCTGTCGCCGCCGGAGGGAGGAGGCGTATGCCGCTCAGCGCCCGCAGGAAGTCTGCGAATGGAAGGGGATCTCGCCTTATGTGGATGAGGAGCTCAACGAGCTCGCCCCCCAGATTCGTGACGTTCTGATCCTGCACTTCCTGCAGGGCCGGACGACAAGGCAAATCGCCGGCATTCAGGGCATTTCCCAGGCGACCGTCTCGCGGCGCATCGAATCGGGGGTGGGGCAGTTGCGTGCCGCCCTGCACCGGCGCGGCATCATCGTGGCCATTGGCACCTTGAGCGCGCTGCTCGGGGAAGACGCGGTCCAAGCCGCGCCGCCCGTGCTGCTGAGCGAGTTGGGGAAGATCGCCCTCGTGGGTGGGTCGGCGGCCGTTTCCGCCGCCGGAGCGTCTGGAGCCGCAAGCGGTCTCACGACGGCGGCCGGCGGCGTGGTGGCCGCCGTCAAGACCCACGCCGTGGCCGTCGCTGCCGTCGCGATTATCAGTGCCGGCACGGTGGTTACCTACCGACAGGCGACAAGACCATCATCCAAACAGCCCGTCGCCGTGCCCGTGCGGTCTACGGCGCCGAGCATCCCCCGTCGAGTTTCGCGTCAGTCCCCGTCCCCTGAAAGCCTGCCGGCGCCGGTCGCCGGGCGGTCCCAGGCGGCCCGGGAGTGGGATGCGATGATGAACGTCGCCAAGAACCGAACCTCCGGCTCGAATCGCGAAGGGCCGCCTCCCCAGCAGCCCCCGTTTCTGCCCACGGTCGTCACGACCGTCAACACGGAGGCAGAACCACAAGCGCAGGAATATGCCATGATGGGCGCCGTGGTAGGGGCTGCTGAACCACCGGAAGAACCCGCCCAGGAAGAAACGGAGCCACCCGCAGTCGGAGGCTTCGGCTTCGCGATGGGTAGTGTACGGCCCCCGGGCCCACCCATCGACCCGAACGACCCCAACGTCCCTGGCGCACCGTAATTCATCGATCACCCTGTTGACCGCCGGTGCGGAGATGAGATTGTGGCTGCAAGATTGTCCATTATCGGTTGTGTGTTTGTTGGTTTTGTGTCAGTGTGTTTGCCGCGCGCTCCGGCCGTCGAAAGGGGGACGCCCCAGGCATTCCCCGGGCCGCGCGTGTTGCATTTCCCGGCGGAGCGGTCGCTGGGCAGGCTCTCTGTCCAGGACGCAAATGCCGTGCGACGGATCGAGTCGTTCCATTGCTGGATTGACGGCACCGAGTGGGAGTACCTCGGGCCAGCCAAAGGCGACGTGGTCGTCCCGCCGGGCAAGCGCCTCATGCTGTCCGTCGACAACGCTCA
>CAYFUB010000300.1:0-20536 GCA_964346195.1 uncultured Pirellulales bacterium | reverse complement strand
TCCTCGCAGATGACGCGAAAGCCGACGTTGAAGACCCGTTGCCACGGCGGATACGCCAATCGAAAGGCACTGCGGCAGCGCGCGGGCCGGTCGAAAAACGAGCCGCCGCGCACGATTTTGCGGTCCTCCGCCGGGTTCGCAGCAAGTTCGTGCGTGCCAGGTGTCCTCTCGCTTGTATCCGTCCATTCGGCGGCGTTGCCGTGCATGTCGTACAGGCCCCAGGCGTTGGGCCGGTAGCTTCCGACCGCGGCCGTGACAATGGCACCGTCGTCGAAGCGCGCATCCGCGAGGTCCGCTCCCTCCATGACGAGATGCTCGAGCCCGCCCGTCACCTGCGGCGCCCGCTCCTGGTCCAGGGACAGTTGCTCGTGCCTCTTCGTGCGGCCCGTGAAGGCGAGGTCGCCCACGTTGGCCCACGGGGAGAAGTCATCGTCCAGGTCGCCGTAGGAAAGCGGCGTCGAAGTCCCGGCCCGGCAGGCGTATTCCCACTGGGCCTCCGTCGGCAGCGTGAAGCGCCGCCCCGTCCGCTCGGAGAGCCAGCGGCAGAACGCCACGGCCTGCTCCCAGGAGACGCGAACCACCGGCTGCCGGGGGCCGTTGAGCGGCAAGCCCTGATCGTCACTCCGCGCGTGCCGCTTCTGGTAATAGCGACAGTCGTGGTCCGGGTCGAAGAGCCGGAACTGCTCGTTCGTCACTTCGCACGTCGCCATCCAGAAGGGCCGCTCAATGACAACGCGGGCAAGGGGCTGCTCGTCCGGCTCGCCCTCCGTATCGCCCATCACGAATTCGCCGGCGGGAATGCGAACCAGCCGCATGGTCACGCCGCTGGGAAGGTCGATGGTCTTTTCGGGCAACGTGCCGGTCCTCTCTGTCGCCCGCGCCGACGGCGCTGGCCCACACTTGGGCAATGCGGTGGGCTCGACGGGCATCTCGTCGTACCGGGGCCGCTCGGGGACAGCCTCCGGGTCATCCCGCGGGCCGCCGCAGGCCCTGCGTAACTCCATCCGGCGCTGGTGTGCGCCGTCCGGGACCGGATACACGTCGCCCCAGGTGCCGTGACACGGCCCGTTCAGGTCGATCCACGTCACCAGCCGGTCCCACGCCTGTGCATCGAGCTGCGCGCCTTGATGGCCCTTGCGAAGCATCTGAATCAATTCGCTCGTGTCGGCATGGTACTCGCCCGGCACCAACATGCTGACATCGTCCTCAATCCCGACGCGGCGGATGTACGGGATCAGTGCCTCATAGGCCGGGGTGTACCTGACGAAGCCCTCGGTGTCCGCGCGCATCTGCGGGTGCAGGCGGTCTACACCGAGCTTCGAGAGCCGCCTGCCCCGGTAGCTGGCGACCTGCTCCTCGGGGCGCAGGTCGGGCCGACCCGCCCTGCCGTCGTGGCACGTCACACAGTGCCTGTTCAACACGGGCTGCACCTCGCGCGCGAAGTCGAATCCGCGCGCCGGGCCGTGCCAGGGCACGATCTCGCGCGTGCCGCGCAGGGCGGCTTGCGCCAACCGCGAAGGAGCCACATCGGCCGGGGTCTCATGGCAGCCGACGCAGGAGAGCGTCTCGCCCGGCATGACGGTGAACCAACTCCTCATCAACTGCACCGCCCTGCCCGCGACGTCGAGCGTCTGCACCGCCAGGGGCGTATTGGCCGGCACGCGGAACATGACGGAGCCGTCCTCCTCCAGCGGGACCGTGCCCAGGATGCGCATGACCTCCCACGGCCCGCCGTAACCGATTTTGTCCGGTCCCGCCAGGCCCGGATAGCCGAAGTGATAGGCGATGACGCGCAGGCTCTTGACGGTCCCGCGCGGCACGCCCGCCAGGCCGGGTCCCGCGTATACATCGTGCAGATAGACGACGCCGTCATCCCGCTGGAGGTCCACCTTGTCCGCGATGATAGGCGGTTTCGGCCGCTTCATCAGCGGGACCGGTTCCAGCAGCGCGCATCCCGGCTCTTCCCGGAGCAACCGCAGATGATCGTGCGTGTCAGCGAGATAGATGCCCCAGCCCGATTTTGCGTCCGGCCAGCAGGCGACGAGGAAGCGCTCCGCGTTCAGCGGATAGGGATGCAGAAACTTCGGCCAGTCCTTGTCCACCAGCTCGTCGCGCACGGCCGGGGCAATCGGGTCGCCCCGGCCGGAAATGCGCCGCACCAGGCCGTCGGCCTCGAACCAGCCCCGGCTCGTGTCCACCAACACAAGCTGGCCCATGCGGTGCGCGCCGTGATAGCCGGAGAGAATGGAGACGAGCCGGTCGGCGTCGCCGGGCAGCGGACGCGGGAAATATAGTGAGTTCGGGTACCACGAGTTGATGCCGTAGATGGCCCGCTGGCCCGTCCCGTCGGGGTTCATCACCATCAGCTCGCGGAGAAAGATGTGGTTGATGCCGGTGTAGTCCCAGCGATGATAGAGCACCTGCCCGTTGTTCAGCACGACGGGGTGGAAATCATGGTCCTGGTCGAAGCAGACCTGTCGCACGCCGGAGCCGTCGGCATTCATGAGGTAAAGGTTCGTGACCCTGCGCTGCCCGTGCCAGCACGGCACCGCTTGCCAACAGGCGGTCGAGCCGAAAACGATTCGACCGTCGGGCAGGTAGCAGGCATCGAAGCAGTCCACGTCGGGCGGCGCCGGTGAGACCTGGCGCAGGCCCGAGCCGTCCGTGCGAATTTCCCATATCTTCCAGCTCTCGGCGTCCGACTGCGTGAACAGCAGCCGCTGGCCGTCCCAGTGCAGGTCGATTTCCCCCACGTAGCCGTCGTGGGCGGGCCGATAAAGGGTCGTGCAATCCCCCTGCGGCCGGTCGAGAGACAGCACGGCGATCTCGTTGTCGTAGCCGGTCTTCGGGAGTGCGGAGTTGCATTCGTGATTGCTCGGCAGGCCCAGGTCCATGAACGAGTTGCGATTCATGGCCAGTTTGCCTTTGACCTTCCGCCTGACGACCAGCAGCTTGTCACATGCGACCGGAGAGTTTGCCGACGACAACTCGCGCCCGTGCGCAGACGGTGCCGGCCGCGGGTCCGGAGTCTGCTCAGCGACCGAGACGTCCAACAGGACCGACACAAACGCCACCAGGAGCAAAAATCGTCCGTGCGTCAGGCTCGTACTCCTCAACACTATGGTGCGCCAATCGGGCTTGAACGCGCGCATCTGGAGAAGCTGCGCACGACCACGTTCCTCTCGATTATAGCGTAGTAAAGCGGCCCCGCAACACCGTCAGATTCCGGGCGAGCCGCCCGGCTGGGTACTGACCCTCCAAGCGCTCTTGCCGTCCCAACTGTCCAGGTCCGCGTCGGCGGCATTCTCGATCTCCAGCGAGAAGCCGCCACCGTCTGTCTGGCTGAACCAACCGTCCTCGTACTCGAATTCGAGAATCGTGCTGTTGGTCCGGTCCTCGAGCTTGATCCTCTCGCCGCCGTTGTCGAGACTGCCGGTATACACGCCGGGGGCGAGGTTCACGTTGCTCCCGTAGCGCGACACGAAAGCCGTTCTGTTCTTCACAACCACGATGCACGCACCCGGGGCCAGCATGAGATTGCCGGTCGGCGCGAAGGCATAGGAGATGCCGTCCGTGAACTCGACGCCGTCGAGCGGCAACGGGGCAGCGCCGATGTTCTTTAACTCGATGAACTCGTATTCATCGTTGTCCATCGCGCCACCGGGGGCGGGGTTGTACATGATCTCCGTGATGCGGAGGTACTGCTGCTGGTCGCTCGGATTGCCGACGTAAGTCAGCGTATCCACGATCCGGCCCTGTCCGTCCCGCAGGCTGATCGTCTCCCCCCAATTCGACAGATGGCCTTTGAAATCGCCCTGCACAAAGTGACCCTGGCCGCCGGTGGGACTGGTCGGGCGGTTGCGGAAGGCCCGCACGTTGGGGGAGACATAGAGGCGGCCGCCGGCGACGAGCACCGTGCCGGGCAGGAACGTATGGTCCACGCCGTCGACAAGCTGCCAGCCCGAAATATCCACCGCGTAGGGATTGGGATTGACCAGCTCGATGTACTCCTGGTCCTGATCGCCCGAGGGAGGGTTGTACTCGTAAGCGCCGAAGGCGATAGTCACGCGCTGCGGCTGGGCATCGGGGATGCCCGCGTTGCCGCCGACCGGCTGGCTCGCCTGGTTGTCGATATTGTGGTCCACGTACAACTGCACCCGCCGCGCGGGGAAATAGTTCTTCAGCGAATTCACCGCCCCGTCGACATTGCCCAGAAACGGTTTTGCCGGCGCCAGGAGTTCCTCAATCCGATTCTCGAAGAACCTCTGATCGACCGGGGTATTCGGCGCCTGGAGCAATTCATCCATCACGGTGCGGGTGCGTCTCAGAAACATCTCGCGCGTCTCGGGCAGATTGTACATGACGTCCAGAAAGACGCTCCATTGCCTCCCATCGTTCTTGGCATGGACCTGGTCACCCAGGAACGGATGAGACGTATAAATCCACCCATCACCCACCACGCCGAAGGTCCAGTCCTTGTCCCAGGGAAAGATCGACCATTCGCCGTTGCCTTCCGTATCGCGGTAGAAATAGAAATTCTTGCGGATATCATCCGTGTCCTGCAGAAGGCATCGCGCGGCGAGGTAATCCATCATGCCGGGCAGGTTGAAATTGTCGAAGACGAAGATCTTCCTCTGCTCGGCCGTCGGCGCGTTGAGGCCCTCCACGACCGCACGGATATCCGCAAAGTCCTCCTCCTGGCGGGTCTTTTTCTCGATGCCCGAGCTGATATCGCTGAAGACGGGCGTGATCTGCGACCGCTGCACGAACTTGTAGAGCGCGCCACGCGGATCGAGACCGTTTCGTTCGAGAAACGCCTCATCGACCTGCTCGATGAAGATTCCCACACGGTCGATCTGCCCGTTGAGCACGGACAGCATGAGAAAAGACAGGGACGAGGGACAGCCGGCCGCGCGGTGCGTCTCGAAGGCCAGCGGCTGGCGCAGATAACTGGGATCGGACCCGTTCTGATTCAGGTTGAATTCCTTGACGCGGTCATAGCCATTCGAGAAACGGAACCTGTATCCCTTGTTGAATACGAACTTTTTTGACCCCCGACCGACGGTCGCCCCGCCGCGTTGACGCACGAAGATATTGTCATAGAACGCGCCGTCGAAGAACAAGGAGGCGCGTGTTCCACTGCGGCTGCCGGCCGCCGCCGGATTCTCCGTGAACCACTGCAGGACCGGCAATTCGCTTCTGATCGAGGGGTCATTGACCACGGTCCCATAGTACTCAGGTGAGTTGTCGCGATACAGAAAGAGCGGATTGCGCGAAGTCTTGCCGTTGATATCTTCGGCAATCACGTACCAGCGGACCATGTCGCCGGGGCCGTAGAATTGCGCGGGGATGGCAGCCGTATAGATGCCGTCTCCTGCGACAACGTCCGATATCTTTCCCTCATCGGTCATCACGATCCCGCCGCCCGGCAGCCAGCGGCTCTCGGGCGTATGATTGATGCGAAACACCAATCTCACCGAGCCAATTGGCGCCATCGTCTCGGCGACCTCGGCCGTGACGACCAGCTCTTGACCCGGCATCGGAGCCGGCGGGTTGTCCGTGACGTTGCGAATCGCCGGCCCGACCTGGGCCAGCGCCGACTGGTTCGCGGCGCCGGGCGTCGGCTGCAAGAGGTAGCCCTGCATGACTTCCGACAGACTCGTCCGCTCCACCTGCACCGCGACCAGTTCCGGCAGGACCAGCAGGTCAGAGCTGCCGAGGCCCGCGTTGAGGCCGTGCACGGCCAACAGATTTCCACCTTCGACCAGCAGACCTTTGTGCGGCGTGATATCGAACTCCTGAGCGACCACGGCCTCGTTGTCCGGCCGATTCGCGGTTGCGCCGGAATTCCACGTCAACTGCACCGCGCCCGGCGCTCCGGACCGCGCCACTTCCACGCCGTCAAGGTAAGCCACAAAGCCGTCTTCGTACTTCATCCTCAGAAGCAGCTTGTCAACGGACGTCGCATCAGCGACCTGGAACGGAATGCGGATATACACAGTCTGGTTCACGTTCCTCATGGCGGCGACGTCCAGGCCTACCAGTCCGGCGTAGTCGTACCCGACGCCCGTCCGTCCCTCCGGCCAGGCGGAATCGTTGAAGGCCGTTTTCGTCCAGTTCAGGCCGAGCGCGCCATCAGCCGGAATCAACGCCCGCGCGTCGGCGCCCTCCGGAATCAGCACAGTTTCGGTTTGAGAGACCACACTGTCTCCGCTCAACCCGTAGGAGATATCCACGAGTTGCGGCGGATAGTCGGGATAGGCAAAAGCAATGGTCACGCCATCCGGCTCCACCAGCGCCAGGGATTCGCCACTGGCACGCAGGGAGAAGTCCGTATGCAGCTCGCCGGCCGGGTCCCGCTCGTTCTTGCCTGAGGCAAAGACGACGAGGTACCCACCTGGGGCCAGCCGCACATCGGGAAATTCCCACTTCCGCAGGTCATTCATGTCATCTGTAAGATACCAGCCGTCGAGGTCCAGCGCCTCCACGGTCGGATTATGAATCTCGATCCAATCGGGGGAATCACCCTCCTTGTCGTGATGGCTGGCCTTGTTGGATGCCACAAACTCACTGATGACCGGCCCCTCCCCGCTCGCCTGCCGCAGGTCCCCCACCGCACGGCGGACGACCGCAAGCGCTGCCCCGCAGCACACCAGGGCAATCGAGACAGCCATCCTAATATAGCGACCCATCACGCACTCTCTCTTATCACCCCTGGCAGATCGACAACGACACACCCGGCCCATTCCTGCCGCATCCGATTCATTCGCTATCTATCCTACCAAATCCCGCATCCCGACACAACCTGTCCTGCCGGACCGTAGCCGGAGTGTACGAGCAAAGAGCCCGTGAAAAGAACATGATGATGTCGCTGAGACCATGCCGGCGATAGTATCCAAGAGCCCCCCTCGGGACGGCCAAAGCTCCTACAGGGAATCTGGACACAGACTCTGGAAAGCGGACCTGCCTGCTGATATCATCACTGGGCAGGCACTGAATTGTAGGACACTATTATGATGAATCGACGCAGTTTTCTCAAGTGGAGCGGGTCGGCCGCCACGGCCGCCGTGTTGGCGGACGTGCGCCCACTGGCCGCAGAGTCAGGCCGGAAGCCAAACATCATCTTCATCTTCTCGGATGATTACGGGATCGGCGGCGTGGGCTGCTATGGGAGTGACAGGTTCAAAACCCCGAATCTCGATGCGCTGGCGCAGGGCGGGATTCGCTTCGAGTACTGTTTCTCGATGCCTCTCTGTGCACCGTCACGGGGGGCCACCATGACGGGCCGCTATCCCTTCCGCACGGGCGTGCTGGACAACGGCGCCGGCGCCGCCGCCCATCCGGACAAAGAGGTGTGCATTGCGAAGGTCATGAAACAGGCCGGCTACGCAACGGCCGTGGCGGGCAAATGGCGGCAGTTGCAGTATTTCTCCACTCGGGAGGATGCACAACGCTGGGGCTTCGATGAATTCCTCATCTGGGGCGTCGAGGGGAGCAAGGGCGAGCGGTACTGGGACCCGGTGTATAACGAGAACGGTCGGCAACTCCCCGACACGCAAGGCAAATACGGCCCCGACCTGCTCCAGGAGTTTGTCATCGATTTCATCCGTCGGCACCGGGACCAGCCCTTCTTTGTCTACTACCCGACGCCTTTGATTCACGGTCCCATCCTGCGCACGCCCGACAGCGCCGCCCGCGGCGCGGACCATTACGCCGACAACATCGCTTACCTCGACAAGCAGGTCGGTCGGCTCGTCGCCGAACTGGACAATCTGAACCTTTGTGAAACGACGCTGATCGTTTTCACCGGCGACAACGGCTGCACGGCGCAGGCGGCCCAGGTCAAGGGCAGTCGCAGCGGCGGCGCCATTCACGGCCGGCTCATCGAGGGCGCCAAGGGCGACCTGACGGAGGGCGGCAGCCGCGTCCCATTGATCGCCAATTGGAAAGGCACGACGCCCGCCGGACAGGTCTCGAAGGACCTCGTCGATTTCAGCGACTTCTTCCCCACGTTCGCCGAGCTGGCCGGTGCCAGGCTGCCGGAAGGAGTCACGATAGACGGCCGCAGTTTTGCACCACAACTGCAGGGCAGGCGCAGCAAACCGCGCGGGTGGATCTTCGTGCAGTTGGGCAGGCAGTGGTACGTCCGTGACGCGAATTGGAAACTCAACCAGTCGGGCGAGTTGTTCAGCATGAAAGACGCCCCCTTTCGGCAGGTCCTCATTGCGCCGGATAGTGCCGGACCGGAGGCACAGGCCGCCAAGAGCAGGCTTCAGGCCGCACTCGATGCGCTGGCCCCGCAAAGCACGGACGCCGGGACAGAGAAAGAGCGAAAAACGCGCAAGAAGAACGCCGGCAGGAAGCGACAAGGATAACTATCATCAGGAGTTGTGCACATGGGGCAGCCCGGAAGTCGATGCTCTGCGTTTGCAGATGTAGCTAGTTGGTGGTTTGTTGTGTGCATGCTCGACGTCACGGCGTGGGCATTTCAGACCGGGGCGACCACATCGGATATGAGCTTCGTACGTCTTTCTGAAGATCGACGCGACTTTGTCTTGGCATCGGACGGTCAACCGTTTATCCCTTGGGGGTTCAACTACGACCACGATGAAACGGGCCGGTTACTGGAGGACTACTGGCAGGCCGAATGGCCGAAGGTCGAAGAGGACTTTCGCGAAATGAAGGAACTCGGCGCCAACGTCGTGCGCATCCACCTTCAGGTGGGTCGATTCATGCAGGCACCGGACGAGCCGAACGAGGCGGCCCTGGACCGGCTCGTCCGCCTTGCGGAACTGGCCCAGCGGCTACACCTGTATCTCGATCTGACCGGTTTGGCGTGCTACCACAAGAAGGAAGTCCCCGCCTGGTACGACGGGCTGTCGGAGGAGGCACGCTGGGAGGTCCAGGCCCGCTTCTGGGAGGCCATCGCCGACCGATGTGCCACGAGTCCTGCGGTCTTCTGCTACGACCTGATGAACGAGCCGATCCTGCCGGGCGAGAAGAAAGAGACACAATGGCTGGCAGGCGAATTCGGCGGCAAGTACTTCGTCCAGCGCGTCGCGCTGGACCTGGCGGGCCGGACGCGGCAGCAGGTGGCCAAGGCCTGGGTGGACCGGCTGGTCACGGCGATTCGAAGGCGCGACGACCGTCACCTGATCACGGTCGGCGTGATACCCTGGGCCCTGGTTTTCCCCGGAGCGAAACCGCTCTTCTATTCCCGAGAGGTTGCCGAGAATCTCGATTTTGCCAGCGTTCACTTCTACCCGGAAAAAGGGAAGATCGAGCAGGCCCGGGAGGCACTGGCCGTTTATGACATCGGCAAGCCCCTCATCGTGGAGGAGATGTTTCCGCTCAAGTGCAGCGCGGCGGAGTTGGAGGCCTTCATCGACGGCTCGCGCCAGGTCGCCGATGGCTGGATCGGGTTCTACTGGGGCAAGACCATCGAGGAGTGCCGCCGGTCAAAAGAGTTGGCCGACGCGCTTACCTGCGGCTGGCTGGAACTCTTTCAGAGAAAAGCAGATACGACCAAACAGGCGCGTCCCTGCCCTGGCGAGAACTGACGATTCCGCGCGGGCGGAAGCGTCAGCATCCCGGCAATCGGCGAGCATCTTGTCTGTGCCGGCCGTGTCCCTCGGACCTTCGGGACGGCGTTGTGAAACCCATCGCGGTCCCTTATAGCTCGGCCTAGCCGGCCGTTCAAGCGGAAATCCTGTCATGGCCCGCACTTCAGAACCGGGCCTTTTGCCGTAATATGCGTCCCCCGGAGCCCTTTTGCCGGTATCTGGGACTCGCGTCCCAAAAAATTTTTGCAGAAATTTGGTATGGAGACTTGCCAGTGGGGCCAGGGTGTGGTATAAGATGATGATAGTGGGAATATCAGCGGGTCACTGGTGTCTGTGTGCGAGTGGCATGATCATACCCGCGATATAATGCGGCGTTTCTGTGTATCCGTGCGCGGAATTACGGTTGGTGGCTGGCTAACGCAACGATCTTTTTCGCGAGCACGGAAATTAGTTATGCCAAGGACTGGCATTTCGGACGGTTGAGGCAGCATCCGACGAGGGTCTACGTTCAATGCAAAGATGCGATGTCCGCGGGGTACCTATTTTGTTTATGTGTGTGGAGGAGGAAATGAGCGAGAGTATTGCATAACAGTCTCCGTATCGACTTCGTCCTCGGCGGGCGCGGCTTGTGACAGCGGCGCCGGATTGTACCCGGGGGCTGCATATCCTCGGTACATGGCCGGGGACAAGACAGACACTTTTTGACTTAGGAGGAAGATTATGAACAGCAGATTTGTTTGGCTGATAGCGGTGTGTCTGGCGATCGCCGCCGTCAGCAGCGCAGGCGCCGAGGATCCCAACGAGCCTGTGGTGGAGCCCAACGAGCCGCCCGTTGTGGTGGAGCCCAACGAGCCGCCCGTTGTGGTGGAGCCCAACGAGCCTGTGGTGCTCGAGATGCAGGATCCCAGTCCGGCGGACGGCGCCATCAATCGCAGGATCGACACGCAGTTGAGTTGGAAGGCCGGTGATATGGCCGTCAGCCACAACGTGTACCTCGGCACGAGCCAGGAAGACGTGGCTGCCGGCGCGGAGAGCGTCTTCCAGGGCAATCAGGCGGAGACGACCTTCGATCCGAATGGCGACCTGGCCTACGGCACGACTTATTTCTGGCGTGTCGATGAGGTGGACAGCAATGACCTGATCGCGGTCGGCGCCGTCTTGAGCTTCACGACGCGTCTGGAGGGCTCGGACATGGCGTCCGATGAGAGCCCGAGCGACGGCGCCACAGGCCAGCCCGATTTGCCCGTGTTGAGCTGGACCGCCGGAGTGGAGGCCGTCGAGCACGTGGTCTATCTGAGTACCGATCAGGCCGCGGTGACGGATAGCAAGGCCGGTGCCCTGCAGGCTCAGATCACCGACACGTTCTTCATGCCGGCCGCCGCCCTCCAGTGGAACAAGACCTACTATTGGAGAGTCGATGAGGTCGATGCCGCCGGATACGTTGTTCCTGGCATGGTTTGGAGTTTCACGGTGGCCGATTATGTCGTGGTTGCCGATGGACCGATGACTCTGGAATACGACAACACGGTCGAGCCCTATGTCACGGAGATGATCCAGGAGTTCGTTACGCCGCAGGACTGGACGAAGAACGGCGTCAACTCGCTGCAACTGGAGATCAAAGGCCAGCCCTCGGAGATCCCCGATGTCAATGATGCCAACGATGTCATCGTCGTACTGGCTGATGACGGCGACCCCAATGACGCCAATGACGTGCTGGCCGAGGTCACCGATCCGAATGCGGTGCCAGATGGTGTCACTGATCCGAATGCGGCGCCGGATGACGTCGTTGATCCAAACGCGCTGCCCGGCGATGTCACCGATCCGAATGCAGCGCCGGATGGCGTCATCGATCCGAACGCGCTGCCCGAAGATGTCACCGAGCCCAACGCTGTTCCGGAGGATGTCAATGATATCGACGAGGAACCTGTCCACGTACCTCCGGTCACCAACGATCCTGCCCCGCTGTACGTGGCGGTAACGGACAGCAGTGGCAAGACCGCCGTGGTGCCGCATCCGGGCAACCCGGATCTCGTGACGACTCCCGACTGGACCATGTGGAAGATTCGGACCTCGAGCTTCTCGGGCGTGAACATGAAGGAGATCACGAGCTTCATCGTTGGCGTAGGGGATGGGCTGCCGGGCGGTGTCGGCGTGATCCAGATCGCTAACGTCCGCGTTGTCAAACCCATCCAGGTGAATGTGGAGAACGCCAGCTTCGAGAAGCCCGGCGTCGCGGACAAGTGGTATGGGCCGCCGGCCAGAGTGGTCGGCTTCGAGAACGTACCCGGTTGGTCAACGGCCAAAACGCCCGCTTGCTCGGGTGTTGCCCTCGGCAACAAGCCCTCCGCGGGCAGTTGGTCCGCGTATCTGTGGGGCGGCGACTCGCCCATCTACCAGACGACGGGCCATACGATCGTGGAAGGCGAGGCGTTCCAACTGGACGTCGATGCCTGCGTCGTGCTGGGAGCCATCAATCAAAAAGTCAAGAGTTTCAGGATGTCTCTCTATTACGAGGATGGGGCAGCGCGAGTTCCGGTGGCCAGCACCAGCGTCTTCACGCCGGGCGACCAGCGGACGCATACGTTGAAGTTCTCGTCCGCGGACGCACGCGATGCTGTCGGTCACAACATCGGCATCGAACTGGCCAATGTGGCAAAGGACAATATGCTCTCCGTGGACAACGTGCGTCTGAGAGTTCGATAGTCAGTGTGTTTGCTCTGAGAGGTCATACTCGGCTGGCGGACGCCGGTCGAGCAGGGCCCTGAGAGCGAACGTGCGACCGTCTGACGCAATCGCGGGGCCTGTGCCGACCCGGCACGGGCCCCCTTCTTTTCGTTCCGCAGGCGGCGTACGCGAACCTGTCTGATACCGATTGCGAGTGAGTTTGTCGTAGTGTGGCATGAGCACCGGGTGGCAGCCTCAAGGTCGAAGACCTTGGGGATGGCTCCTTTGTCGCAAGGAGAACCCTCGCCAGGCTGCGCATGGAGTCCCCGCAACGCGATGTATCGCGTTGGGGACCCCTTGACGCTGCCACCCGGAGATACGAAGTTTTCAAGCGTAATCGGTATGATACGGATTCCGATTGAATCTTTCGTAGTGTAGCATGAGCACCGGGTGGCAGCGTCAAGACCGGAGGTCTTGGCGATGGTTCGTGCGCAGGCAACCCGGCCCTCGCCAAGCTGCGCTTGACACTGCCACCCAAATCTCAAGAAGTTGGGGCGAAGACCACAAGTTCGACGGTGCCACCCGGTGGTCCGCCGCTCCGCCGGGCCGAATGCCGAGGGATGAGAACGGGTCAGTCGAGGCGGATACCCTTCTGGTGCAGCCAATGCTTCAGGTCGCCCATCTCGCTGAAGATTTCGTTATCGTAGTCCTGCTCGAGCTTGACGACGTTCTCCGCCAGCTCGGGTTCGTCCTGGACCGCCTCCGTCAGCTTCTTCTCGAACTCGTCGGCCGCCATCTGCAGGTCCTCAAGCTCCACGTGCGCGCCCAGGATGCCGGCAACCCGGCGGACGACGGCGACGATACACTTCGGGTTGCCGCCCTGCACGTAGGCGGGCACCGCCGCCACGATGCTGGCCATCTCGATGTCGTTCTCCTTGGCCCTGGTGGTCAGGTAGGTGATAACGCTGGCGGGCCCTTCGTAATCGCTGAACTTGATGCCGTAGCTCTCGAAGCGCGGCTTCATCTGAGCGTCGGAAACGGAGCAGAACAGCCGGGGGTCACGCGTGTGCGGCACCAGGCCCGCGACGCTGCCGATGAAATAAACCTGTTTGACCCGGCACTGGTGGCACAGCGTGAAGAAGCAGTCGGCGAAATCGACCCAGTTCATATTGGGCTCTTTGCCCGCAAACAGGATCAAATCCTCGTTCTCGACGGCGAAGAACGCATTGTCGGGGAACTCGAACTCGCGAATGATGCCCTTCTTGATCCGGCAGTGCGGCCGGAACAGGGCCGTCACTTCCATCGCCCCCGGGAAGTTGTAGATGTAGAAACCCTCATGCCCGATCTCGGCGAACCGCCGGGCGTACAGCTTGTCGGCCAGCACTTTGATCGCGCCGGTCGAGACCTCCCCACCATCCATCCAGCCCGACAGCCCCATGACCAGCCGGGGAGCACGAAAATTCGTTCCGCCAAAAATTCGCAGCTTCTCTGATGCCATCCTTCTATCCTTCTTGTTCCACTACCTGCACTTGACACGCATATCCGCATAGTAAGCGAGACCGCCGCAGGCCGCAAGGCGAAAAAAAAGTGTCTGCCGAGGCAAGCGCAAGCTCCCGAAAACCGCTCTTTCAGAGCACCGACCCCCTTCTGTGGTGGGTGGCATCGTCAAGGCCAAAGGCTGGGCGATGGTTTCTCTTGGGCCTGGGAATGCCATCGCCAAGCCGCGCTTGACGATGCCACGCGGCCAAGCAATGAATCTGCAGGGATGGGCTCTTAAGAACCTCTAACAGAATGATATTACTTGGCACCCAATCGCCGCCTTTGAGACAGCGGGACCGGCCCCCACGACTCTGTCATTCTTGCGCAGGCAGGAATCAAGACATGGTGTGCCTGCGATGGTGCCTCCGGCATGGGCACATTCGCACTTCGCGGATTGTCTGGATCCCTGCCTGCGCGGCGCGGCTTCCAGCCGCCGAATCGGAAGGCGTGGTGCGTGGCAGGGCTCCCAAATGCGGTCTATCGCGTCTGGGGTCCCCACAAACCCTACGAATAACGCGCGGCGCGCGGCCGGTAGGGTGTGTGCCACGCACCATCTTCATCTGACTCCGAGCAGGTCCTTACCCCGCCTCCTCTGAAGAATGCTTGTTAGAAAAACAAGATGTTGCGCCTTTGCAGTGCAGGGATGACAGGCCAGCCGCCATGACAGCAACGGCGGCAGTGTCTGGGCATGTGCTCATTCTGTTAGAGGCTCTAAGGAGACGAGCGACCTGCAGGATGTTCACTCTCGATGATTCGAGCTGCGCAGGCGTTCGATTTCGGTCACGGCGGTCTTTGCTTTGGCCGTTTCGGCCAGACAGGCCCGGTACAGTCCTTCCGCCGCCTGGCGGGCCGTGCGACGCGCGACCGTGTACGGGTCAGTCACGACCTGTTTTTCCACCGTCGTGACCCAGTCGGCGGGAAGTGCCTTGATGCCGCGCAGGGCGCCGGCCAGTCCGCCCGCGACGTAGCCCTTGCAGTCTGTGTCACGGCCCAGATTGACGGCGTAGATGATTGCCTCGCGCGGCTGCCCTTTCGCCAGAAAGAAACACGCCAGCCCCCCGGAGAGCACCTCCACGGCGTTCGAGATCGGCTTGCCGTCGTAGCGCTGCTCGTAGAGGGGCCGCAGGGCCTTCCAATCCTTGGCCTCCTTCGCCCAGTCGAGTCCCTGCTGCACCTCTCGGCGTGGCTCCGCCGGCAGTTGACCCAGAGCGACCCGGATCACAGAGTCCACGGTTGCCTCGGGCCGCAGGGCCTCGGCCGTCGCCGCCGCGATGGCGGCGCATACCTCGACCGCGTAGTTGCCGGGCCGGCCCTGCACGTCCTTGATCAGCGCCAGCGACAGAGCATCCCGAGCCGCGTCATCGGGATGACAGGCGTTCACCATGCCGACGGGCATGATCATCTTGCTGGTGCCGATGAAACCCGGCCACGCGGCGTGGCGGCCCACCTCCCACGCCGGCAGGCCGTCTTTCAGCAGGTTATAGATCACCTGGTCCTGCGGGCCGAGCAGGTAGCCGAACTTGCTCGGGTCGATGTCCTCGATCCACGTTCGCGCCAAGTCCTCGATCGTGATGCGCCCGCCCTTTTTCAGGATGGCGCTGGTGCACAGGCGATGGCGCTCGAATCCGTCCTCGGTCATGCCCGCCGGCCGGTGATGGGCGTGCCGGACCCAATCAGGCCCGAAACGCTGTGGACGGCGCGACGACCCCTTGTCCTGGGGCAGGAGCTTATCCACCAGCCCGTAGCGCTTCTCGATTTCCCGCCAACTCAGGCCCTCCGTGACATCGCCCATGGAGTTGGCGATATTGCCCGCGGCCTCACAGCCGTAGATGCGAGAGAACAACTCGTTGTCAAAGTCGGATGGGCGCGCCGCCCAAGAATCCCTCGCCAGAAAGGAAACCACCAGTGAAACAATCATCAAACCGGACACGTGGTGCGGTCTCATCCTATTCTCCTCTGAAAGAAACTGCGGACCTTCAGCTTTCCTAATCACGGCCCGGAGCCAGAGCTTTCAGCCTTGACGATGCCACGCGGTTGCACAAGGCCGTTCTATGGTCTTCAACGAAGACTCGCTTTGTCGGCGGTGGGGAAATCCTCGGGGACTTGCACCTGGGTGACGCGCCCACCGGCAGCCCATTCGGCGCCGCGCTGGTACGTGACGATAAAGCCGACGGACCGCATCTGCTCCGGCGCATGGCCGAGCACCGTGTGGAAGATTCGCCCCTGGCCGTAACGGACCGTGAACAGGACCGGCTCGTGCTCGCCCGTGCCCTTCTGGGCTGGGTCGGCATAGGCCGTCGCGAGGAGCGTCATATTCTTTGCCGGTCCGCGCAGCGTACTGTACAGCTCACCCTTGGTGTGCATCCACTTCGCCGGCAGCCCGGCGACGATCGGATGAAACGGCTCGCGAATCGCAACCTGGAACTCATGCTGCGGACCGTGGCTGCCGCCCCGGCCGGGCGAGTCATCCAGAACGACTTTTCCGTTGCGATAACGAACCATCGGGCCGGACTTCTCGTCCCGTCCGCCCCAGCCGCCAACTGCAATCATCTCATTCCACTCCTGCCAGTTCGGAAAGGCGTTGTCCGCCGCGTGAAAGATCACCAGCCCACCACCGTTCTTCATGTAATCGACCAGCGCGTCCCGGGTCTCTTTGGGCCAGTCTTTGCCGTTGTAGTTCGAGACGATGACGTCGTACTTCGTGAACTCCGGCTTGAACGAATCCATGGGCTCATCCTTGGCGGGCGACGTGGCCACGTCGACGGCGAACAGGCCGGTTTCCTCCAGCAACCTCTTCAGGACCGGCGTGGTGGCCTTCCAGTCGTGATTGTTCTGGCCGTCGACGATCAGGGCCTTCAGAAGCTGGCGGTCGCTCGTGCGGGTAAGGTCCTGGATGCGGACGTTCCGCCATTTGATCTTCTGGCCCGCCTCCTTGGAGCTGTGCACCTGCAGGGCGATAAAGCCCGTGGCGGTCATGTCATCCGTCAGATCAGCGGCGGGCACGCCGTTGACCCACGTGCGTATCCTGTCGCCGATGGCCTCGATGCGATAGTGGTTCCACTGCCCCTGTTTGAAGGCCTTCTGCGCCTCGGGCTTGTCCTTGAGCGGGTACAGCCAGCCCCGGCGGGCCTCGTCGTAGATGCCGCCGCTCCAGGCCCGCGCGGACGTGTCGATTTCCACTTGGTAGCCGTGAACGCGGTAGTCCTTATAGTGTTTATAGCTGTGACTGCGAATCTGGATGCCGGAGTTCATGCCGGGCTCGACGAGAAATTCAAGCTCCAGGATGAAGTCGGTGTACATCTTCTCCGTGCATAGGAAGCTGTTCGGCGTGTTGAGGACCGTCGTCCCGACAATCGCCCCGTCCTCGACCGTGTATTTCGCTTTCCCGTTGCGCTGGACCCAGCCGTCGAGCGTTCTGCCGTCGAAAAGAGACTGCCATTCGGCCTCACCGGCAAACGCCACACCGCCCAACACCAGGGCAATGAGTAACACCGCCCATCCGCCGCCCCGCTTCATAAATTGTCGGTTTTGCATAGTCCTGTCCCTTTCCAGAATCGCGTGTCAAACGTACCAATTCACGAACACCGGAGAGCGCAAGACCTCGATATCCCGAGACTCAAGCTCTTCTGTCATCCTGAGCTTCGAAGGAATCTGGGCCTCGGCCTGGAGGTCTCCGCCATACACGAGACAAACTTCTCATTCGCAGGCCAGATGCTTCACTTCGTTAAGCATAACGGCGCGGTCGGTCAGTGCGCACTGCTACACCGTTTCGATTCGATCAGCCGGATAGATCCAGTGCAACAACCTCGTGGCCCAGAATCGAGGGGATGGTAAGCGAGACGATTCCATCCCTGCTCTGGTGCTTCGGAGTCTGATCACCGACCAGCAGGCGGACTTTTTTCACCTTCGTACCTTGGGGCACGCGAATCCGAACTCTCTGAGCGTCCACGGGAATCAACTCGCGGAACGGTCCTTTCATCATCATGGGGTTCGTCAGGTTGACGAGATGGACGGTCATCGAGTCCTTCTGCCGCCAGGCCGTGATGTCGAGAACTCCCCGGCCGGTCACCTGCACCACCGGCCCTTCGTTCAGCGCCCAGCGAACGATATTCTGTAGCAATCGCCCATGATCAATGTTCATGACCTCCCAGAACGTTCGGTCTATATCCCACGGGATGTATGCAACCCGGGCGGCTCCAGAGTCGCGCAGATACAGCTCGCGCGTGTTCGTTTCCGGAATACGCGGATACACGTGCTCCATCGGCAGGTCCGGATAGCTGGGGATTAGCGTCACGGGCGACGGAAACTCCACCTGTGGTTTGACATCGAGTCGCCAGACGCCGTTGACGATCCGGTACGCATCCTCCAGTCCCTCCAGCACGGGGTGGAACCGCCCGGTTCCGGGGTCGCTCTTGAGTCGCAGGTACGAGTTCTTCATCGGGCCTTCGACCCGGCCACCGCAGGAGACCCCAAACAGCTCGGCAAGTCCAAAGTCCTGCCGTCGCTTCCCCTCCTGATCGTACAGCGAGGTCTCGAAGGTGGCGACCAGACTCCCACCGCGTTGGACGAACTGCCTGAGTTGCTCGCACTGGGCGTTCGACAGAGCGGCGACGTTCGGCAGAACGAGCAGCTTGAAGGGCTGGAGGTGCTCCGCGTCGAGCAATCGGTCGTTGACCATCTCGAACGGTACGCGGGCCTCGATAAGAGCGTGGTACATCCCCAACTCATGCCCGCTGCTCCGCTGCTGCCAGGGCTTGCCGCCGTAGTGTCGCTCCGTCTGCTCCGAATAAACCATCGCCACTCGGGCCAGCGGCGCGATATTTCTCAGGTACCGCTCCGAGCGATGGTGCCATTCGTAGATTCTCTCGACCACGTCGAGCCAGCGGCGGTCGTAGATCGTCCCGGCGAATTTGACGAACCACGGCCGCATGTTGTTGGCAATTCCGTCCGCCACCCAGACCCGTATCTCCGCCTCGCTCTGCACGGAATCCTTCCAGCGATAGGCCTCCTCCAGGCCGATGCTGAAGATGCCACCCAGCGGCTTCATGCCCATCGTGGCGCGGAGTTCCTTGGCCCGCTTGCCGTTGGACCACGGCGGGATCATGCCGCTGCGGCCCTGGTGGTCGGTGAAGAAGATGTCGGCCAGCTTGCCCGTGACGACGTTATCCGGGAACCCGTTCGGGATGTATCGGGCGGCGGGTTTCACGCCACGGATCGTCCGGTCCCACAGGAACCACAATTCCCGCAAGCGCGCGATGCGCCAGTCCGTGTACTTTTGATAAACGGGATCGTCGCGATTGCTCGTACGGGGCAGGTCCATCCCGGCGAACGCCTTGAAGTTGCGGACGCAGTGCTCGCAGTAACACAGCCCGTGGCCGGCCCAACGGTTGGAGAAGATGCCGTCCAACTGGTACAACTCTATGATCTCCTTGTGGACCTCTGTCATGAACTCGAAGTTGTACGGGCCCAGCGCGCAGGTCACCCACAATTCAGGATTCGCCCAATGCCGCCGCTGCTGTCCCTTCGCATCCACGGCGACCCAATCGGAATGGGTCTGCTGGACGTCGTTCCACGTAGCGTGCGGGTCCGTGCGACCGATGACCGCCATGCCCATCCGGCGGCACCCGCGAACCAGATCGCCGAACGGGTCCGAATCACCGAGCCACGCACTGCGATGGTGCAGCGGCACTTTGGTCGGATAATACGCCACCGCCCCGCCGGCGCTCAGACACGCCCCGTCGGCATGAACGCGTTTGAAGTAATCCAGCCAGAAATCCGGGTCGAAACGGCCCGGGTCGTTCTCGACCAGGACCAACTGCGCCCAGCGCATCGGGCGGTCGAACCAGGGCTCTGCGACCTCGGCCGCCGCCGGCCACGGCGTTCCGAGGACCGCATACGCCCCCGCCGCTGCCGAGGCCCGCAGGAACTCTCTTCGCTTCATCACTACTCCAAGTCAAACAGGGGGGCGATCAGCCCGTAGACGCCGAAGCCGATACATGCCAGGGAAACGCCGAAGCACACGAGACCGAACAGATTGAGCACCCCGGCAATGAACGCTCCCTCGAAATACGGCGAGGACTCCCATCTTCTTTTCATGGCCTGCCCCATCGCCCAAAGCGGGTAGGCGATGCCGGCAACACCGGCGCCGGTCAGGAAACTGCGAAGAGGGTTCTTGAGCAGCGACTCCTGCGGCGCGGGCAAGAACGCGGGGACAACGAAACAAACCAGCGCGGCGCCGAGCGAAGCCCCCATCGCAATCAAAACGCTCTTGCGGAGGAACGGTTTCTTCTGTCCGACCGTGGTCTGTTGGTCCATAGCCCTACTGCATTCACCAGCACATGACGACCCGGTTACTATGACCGGCCCCGGAACCACTGTCAAGCATTGGCCGCCGCGGCATCATCTCAGCTTGCGAACGCGGACCTCGATCTTCGTGTCTTTCAGCAAGTTGACCAGCTCGTTCGGATCCGTCTGGCCGTAGTGGTACGGGTACAGGACCTTGGGCGTGAAAGCTTTTGCCGCGTCGGCGACCATCGCCGGCGTCATGGTGTAGGGAAGATTCATCGGCAAAAACGCGATGTCGATGTTCTTCAGTTGCTTCATCTCGGGGATGTTCTCCGTGTCCCCGGCCACGTACACGCGGGTCTTGTCGAAATTGACGACGTACCCGTTGCCGCTGCCCTTCGGATGGAACGGCTGTCCGCCCGGTCGCTTGTGGACGATGTTGTACGCAGGTACCGCCTCGATCTTGAATCCGTGCACGGTCAGCA
>CAYFUB010000299.1:0-13832 GCA_964346195.1 uncultured Pirellulales bacterium | reverse complement strand
TGGCGAACGTGTACTGGCCAACCGTAAGTATTTCACTGTGGTGACGGTAGAACTTGCGGGCCGTGTACGCGACCTTAGCCACCGGGTTCTCATAATCGACCCGTCCGGAGCCATTGTCCCAATAAACGTTGAAACATTCCGGCGCCGCCTTCTGATCCAAGGGACAATAGAACCAGGCAAGCCGCAGCATGCCGGCAATCTGTTCACCTTTGAGGGCTATCACGGCGTTCGGCGCAGAGGGTTCCAGAGTGCCATCGGGCGCGATGCGAACGACGACCGACGTATGGGTCGTCTGCTCCTGGCATCCACAACTATTGCATCGTCGCACAAGGTAGCGGTAGGTCCGGCCGGCAACATGGGAAAGATACGCGGGCAGGGACAGTTCCTTTGCCCCGATGTCCGTCACGTACAGGACGCTGCTGAGATCCACCTGCGTAAAGGCAGCGCCGCGATAGACCGCCGTGCATCCCTGCCGGCGCGTCCAGAACCACCCACCAGCCAGCGCGGTCCCCAGTTTGAACGCAGCGGACGTCATGCCGTTGAACAGCGCCTCTCGGAGCCAGAAGCTCTCATTGTCCAGCATGGCTTCGAACGCAGCTGGCGGAACCGTGGCAGTCAGGGTACCTTGCAGTGTCGCAATAGCACGAGCTGTGCCCGCCAAGGCTATGATACCCGATTGTGTCAATACACCCACAAGTGTGGTCGAAACGGCACTTGTGCCTGACATATTCCTAATGACTTGAGACGTGGCCGATGTCAAGGTGTCGACGTGTGCTGAGGCTATAAGGTCTCTCGTTACCCGGACTATCGCTGGTGCGCTTGACTGCCCCACTATTGAACCCGTGCAATCCACAACAACGCCAGCCGACGCACTGAGAAGGGCTACAGCCGGTCTGCAAGCAAACAGAACAAAAGGATCGCGCTGCAACTGCCGGATTTCCCCTTCGGCTAGGACCCGCTTCCACACACAGACTGCCGAGATAGTGCCCTGGAAGTCCCAGAACCACATACCAGCAGTCTCCTCTTGACGTGATCCAATAGCAAAAACTCGTGAGCCTCCGAGATCGTTACCGTTGATGGGCGTCGGATCGGCGACAGCAACTTGCTGCACACCATCAACGTACAGGCGTATGCCGGTCACGGTGTCACGGTCGCATACTCCAATGGCCAGATGGTATTGACCGTCATTGAGTGCAATATCCGAAGAGATAGAGAGATTGTAGCCCTGGTTTCGGATTTGCCAGTAAATCTGATTATCACTGTTAACGGAAAGCCCATAGCCTCGACCCAACCCATCTAGGTGCCCCTTACCCGCGATAGCACCAAAATGAAGACCGTCCCATTCATCAGGCTGAATTGTGGCACTGTACTTGACGATGGCGAATAGCGTTACATCGTCCGTTCCCAAGTCGAGGCAGTCACCCATGCTAATCCAGTCATCGTACCCGTCGAATTCGACAGCATGACCGAATTTGCCGGGTCTCCAAAGCGGCGCGCCCGAGAAACTACCATCATGATGGTGGCCGGTAGCATCATGCGCGGCGCGACCGGCACCTTCATTGAGGAGCCAGCAGCCGACAAGGCCGTGCGCCAGTGGATGAGCCGGCTTCAGGCCGGCAGCGATTGGCGGCTTGATTTTCGAGAGTGTTTTGGTCAGCATGGGTTAGCTCGAGTGCGCATAAGTGCCCTGGTAGAAAGCGGAACAATCACTACTCTTGAGTGTCTGTCCTGTCCTGTTGTGAACAATGATACCCCAGCGCTGAGGCAAGACACCGCCGAACGCAGAGGCAACGCTGATCAGGTCCGATTCGTAGATCTGGTTCTGAGTCGGTGTGTAAATCATGCCAATCAGTTTGCAGTTGCTGAGATGCTGCGGGTCGGCTCCGAAAGCCGCATCACTGCCAGAAGCGTTGCCAGAGTAAGTTACCCCGTCATCGGTGGTTCCGTATGTGTAGACATACACAGACTTATCGCCGGTGGAATCCGCCACCGTGTTAGTGGCAATCTTCACCTGGACCAGCGCGTCAAGAAAACAATTCACGGAGTTGTCGACAGCAGTGGACTCTCGTTTGGCATCGTCGGCGAGACCGCTGATGGTGATCGTGATGCCCTGATTACTGCTGCCGTACTTGGCTTTGATGTCAGCCATTACTTATCTCCTTTCAACAGGATCACTCCTGTGGGATCCGCGGGCTTGTCTGATTTTCCCGCGTTTTCTGCCCTCAATCCAGAATCACATCCAAGTCACCCGCGACAAAGCGTATCGTGTCTCCGCTGCCGACGGTCTTGGCGTCCGTCAGGATGCCATGGGCAAGCATGTTGCCGCCGGAAACGGCGTCGAACAGGGCGAAGTGCGTCAGCGTGCCCCAGTTGCCGGTCGCGGAGTTGAACGTGATGGTGTTTGCGTTGTCGAGCAAGCCACTGACGGTAGCATTCCAATCTGCTGCTTCCGTCTGAACACGGGCGTATCCATTGCCGCTCGGTTCATTCAGGCCCGCACCACTATCGCCCGGATCGGCCGTGGACAGGCCCACATAGATGGTGGGCGGTGTGTAGTTGCTCTTGCCGAAGAGGTGATCCAGAATCGTGTTTTCCCAGTAGTTCGAGAAGCTACCCATCGATTTCTACTCCTACTTGGCTCTCGTGGCCATGTCGTGTAAAGAATGGTATGCAGGGCGTTACCGCTTGCTCGGGGCTATTCCGGCTTCCTTGCGATCGTCGATGCCAAATCGTATGGCATGAGCGTGAGGAGGACTGTCTGGCTGTCATCATCATAGTACTCGATCGCACCGGTAATCTTGTCCTGCACGGCTTTGTTGGCCAGAATCTTGGCGGCCGTCAGTTCGCCGGTTCCCGTCCAGATGGCCTCGCGGCTGCACACGAGGGTATCTGTATCTGAGGGACTCGCCCCTACCTGCCGGAAAACCTGAATAGAATAGGATCCGGGCGGGACATCCGCATCGAAGCTGCCGACGTATCGACTGCCGTTTTTGTCCGTCAACGTGATATCATAATCATCGGCGGTGTGGCCGCCGGAACCCCAACTCTCGAGTACCTGCGTCGCCGGACACCACACTTGGCCCCCACGGTTACGAATGACGGCGTACAACACACTGCCTGATGCGTAATCCGCGTGAATCTCGTTAGCCATGGTTCGCACCCCTCAATATCTGATCTCAAATCTCCTGGGTCCAGGTGCCGTTCTTGTCTGCTGTCGCCCAGTCTCCGTTGGCGTCCGCCACTAGAGTAAGGCTCGCACCAATGACATCGGCCGATTTGTATTTGCCCGCTGTCTGGCCGCTGTCATCCCGAATGGCTGCCGTGCCCGGCGCCACACGCAGTTCGAAAGCCGCCTGGACCGCGAACACAAATTCAGTGCCTTCCACCGCTGCGGACGGCAGGGTGAGCGTCACGATGCCCGTTGCTCCCAGGTTCGTGTGCATACTGCCTGATTCGGCCGTGGTAAGTACATCGTTGGCAGTGTGGGCCTCAACGACCCGACGGATTCCGCCCGAACTATATGGGATGACGAAGTTGTGGCCTGTCCGACAGTCTGTGACCGAGAGAATATCCCCGCTGGACGTGACCACAACAGCCAACCGGAGGTGTGGACTAGTCGCCATATCTGGAAAGCCGGTGTATTCGTCTGTGACAAGGTTGCCTTGGCTGTCAAGATAAACGTAGATACCGGGCTTGTTGTCAGCGAGCGCATTGCCGGTAGAGCCGGTGTGTGCAATCAACTCCGTACCGAGCCAGAATTTGCCGGCTTTGATGCCGATGTCCAGTCCACCCTCGTCGTATACTCTCAGGTCGTTGGCCCGGCGTGTAGCCAGCAGAAGGCGGTACAGCAGCTTGCGAAAATGCATATAGTACGGCGCCGTTCCAGTCGGGATATACTCGATACCTGTTTCGCTATCCGATTGCAGATTCAGCAATTCGTTGTCGGAAGGATACACCTCAGCCATCGTTGTCTCCTTGCATCTACATCTGATCCGATATGCTCAGTGTGAGTCGGCTGGTTTGTGGGTCGAATGCCGCAACGCGCAGGGCCGCGGCGGGCTTGGCCGCAGGAATCACGGCGACTGGTTCCGTCTCGTTTGGAAGGCTTTCATTCCCTTGCGCATTCACAATCTTGATGCCAAACCGGTACCTGCCGAGCGGCAAGGGCGGGCTGATCCACTCGATTGTGTCGGCATCCAATCCGAACTGCCCGTGGCCGAAACTGCCCATTCCAAAACCTACTGCGGCCGCCGAATCGTAGCCGAAGTCGCCCGTGCCGAATTGGGCCATTCCGAAACCCGCCTTGTCCTGCCAACATGGCCAGATCGGGATCGGAGAGACCGTCAACGGTTCTGCGTAGTTGATCTGTCCGCTGCCGTTATCAAAATAAACACTGGCCATCGCTTCGATGGGTAGGGTCTGGCTGCGCAACAGGACCAGTCTGACGCGCCCGCTACGAGCAGGCGGCGGCTCGATCAGCTTGGCGAAATCCACGTGAGCCTCCTCCGGTTCCACCGCCACGATCTCCACTCGGACTGCCCCTTGAGGCGAACTGGGTACCGGCACAACCAGTTTCCTTTGCTCCGCATCGATGGTCGCCCCGGCATACCGGCCGTTCACGTAAACCTGATGCAACATCCCTGCACGGCATGAATGCCACGTTACTAGTGCTGCCTGAGACACGGCTGCGTATGTGCCGTCCGCCGCGATACCATCAGGGAGGACGTGCACTCGAACATTCTCAATGCCGTCATGCACAAATGACATGATCGTCAGACTCCCAGTTGCGTGTACACGATTTCATATTCGACGAGGAGGCCGGGCCCGCTCGCACGCTCGCTGACCTGCGTGAAGCTGTCCATGCGGAGATTATCGTAGGCCCGCCCATCGGCGGCTGTGAGCGTGTGTGTCGCGCCATCGATAAACGCAGCGATGATGCCGACGCGAGCATTCATCGCGGCCCGGCTGGCTGCCCGCAGTACGCCGGTCTGTCGAATCTTGCGCCCGCGCGCTCCCAGATCGATGCTCAGCCTGCCATCCAAGCCGCAGATGCTTCGTTCTACACAGGCCCGGCTCGGGCTGCCAACCGCGATCGTCAGTTCGTGTTCATCGAATATCGCCTGTCCATCCAACATGACACGCATCGGTGATCCTTTCGTGTATCAGTCACGAACCAGTCTGATGGCACCACCCACACGAATGACATCGGCGACACCATCCGAACCCGTGTCCACGCTCACGCGGCAACGCTGCTTGGCCTTCTCAAAGAGTTGCCGGTAGAACAGGCTCTTTCGCCAGAAGCACTCGCGTTCGGTGCTGCCCGCCCACATTGCGTAAGCACTGGCGAGGACCGCCAGTACCGAAGCCCGGCGCAGTCCTTCCGTATCCACAATGTCCTCGACCGCGATCTCGCTGGTCGGATTACCCGGCTGAATGCCGAAATATTCAGTCAGTCGAAACGCTGCTTCAACGATCTGAGACCCGAGGGTGCCCACACGGTATGAAATATCACTCCCTGCCGGCGGGGCAATCGCAGGACCGGCGGCGTCCGACCTGACAACCGAGACCGTCAGTTGCGTGGCGGAATCGACAGACACGATTTCATATGCCGCGTCCAGAGACCCCCCGGCGGACTTCAGATAGACGACGCCCCCGGCCTCGACGCCCGCCCCGACAAAATCCGCATCGGTTGCCGTCAGCAGGGTGCCGCTCAGTGAAGCACCCGTCCCACTGGCCAGGATCTGCCCCGGCAGATGCAACTCGCCGAACAGGACCGGCTCATACTTTAGAATGTCGACATCGTTGCAGAACTTAGCCATCTCGTTTGACCCTCTGTGAATTGCGAATGGTAGATTCATGATCCAACGCGAATCCGCAATCGCCGATCTGCGATGCTCCGTTAACTCGTGGTCAGATTGCGAATCAGACCGTGGGCCGCTTCGTTCTTCAGTTCCAGCGTGTATTCACCGATCAGCTCGCCGCACTCGTAATCCCCGGCGCTGGCCAGTGGCTTGAAGTGGAAGCTTCGCCCGGACAACGGCAACACGCCGATCCGTGAGGAATCCAGGAACAGCGCCGCATCCTGCGGCAGCCATCGCGTCGTCACGATCCGGCAGATACCGAAATCGCTCTCGTAGAGGCTCACCATATCCGTGAAGGTCGTGTCCGTGGCCCCATAGCTGCGACTGTCGGAACAGAAGGCGTTGATCTTTCGCTTCTGGAAGCCCCCCACGACGATCAGGTCCACGTTGCCGTTGCTGTTCTCCCAGATCTTGCGCAGAACATAGTTGACCTTCGCCTCATCCAGATCGTTGCCAGCGGGAAACCCGCTATCGCCCGTGTGAAAGACGTTGGTCGAGAGGTGTTGAACGATGCCATTCATCGTCCGCCGGACGGTGCCGCTGCCCTGCGGATTGCTGGTCGGCCGGCCGCCGTTGATGACGGTGCTTTCCAGGTCTCGGATCAGTTCGCGCAGCCGCTCCTGCTTCTGATAGTCCATTTCATCGGCCAGACCGAGTTGGCTGGCCGCCATGTCGGAGCCGCTGACCTCGACCGTTGCCGTGAAGATTTGCGTGTAGTTGCTGCGTCGCACGCGGCTGGTGAACCGGGCGTCCGGCTTGTCGGCACCCTCCAGGGCCGCGTTGCCCAGAATATTGACCACCAGGTTGTCCGCCAAGCTCTCCGATGTCGTGCCGGCATAGCCGCGCACCACAGTGAGCGTGTTCGCGCTGACCGCCGTGACGAGCATGAGTTCCCCGCTGCCCTCCACCTGGGCCTGATCGCCCACCTGGAACCGGTCGCCATGGTCCACGTCGAACGTCGTGTCGGAAGTCGGGTCCGTCCAGGTGGCGTCGTTGATCGCATCTTTGTTGGGCAGCAGCTCATCCTCCAGCCACTCATGATGCGTGCTGGTCGCTTCGCGCATAGGGTCGCCCAGCGCCTCCAGAAGAGGTGTCTCATTGGGCGAGATGATCCCGATCAAATCGGAGACGTCCTCCGCCAGTTCGGGCAGATTCGTTCCCGCCGTGTACGTCGCTTTTCCGGTAAATGCCATGATTCGTTTCTCCTTAAGAATTCCTCAGTTGCTCTTTGCCGCGGCCTACGTTTTATCATCCGCAACTACAGCAGGTTCCGCCGCAGTTTCAGGTAGTGCTGCAGGTCCACGCGACTACCCGTTTTTGCCGCCTTTTTCGCGGCCTGTTCCAGTGTCGTGTGGCTGTGCGTCACCCGCTCCCTGGCGCCGGCGGTTTTGCGCGAGACAGCCGTCTCCGATGCGCCAAACAGATAACTCTTCTCCTTTCTCAGTTGCTCGACACAACCGTCGAGGTCTGCTTTGTCTTTGCCTTCCATTCTCGCCCTGGCGATGAGCACGGCCGCTTCCAGGTCGGTGACGCCCGCTACCACGAGCTTGCGCGTCAGCCTTCGCTCAACATCAAGGGCATCCAAGTCCTGAGACATCTGTGCGATCTTTTGATTTGCCTCGGCGAGTTGCTCCTCAAGGCTCCCGGCTCTTTCCTCGGCACTCTTCTTTTCTTCCATCCGGTTTATCTCCGTCAATCAGCCTGCAATCATCAATGCCCTTCGGGCTCGTAACCCAGTTCTCTAAGTACTTGCTCTGCAGGAACACCCAGTTCCCGTTTGATCTGCGCTTCCTTGAGCTTCTCCATGGCGTCCTCGGGCAAAGGACCTGCAAAAACGACCTCAATATCCCGTTCGCTGTCGTCTGTCCTGTAGATGTTGGCCGTGTCGAGAATGCTCAAAACCATCCGGCAAATTCTCTTGAGACCCTCGCTATAGGTGTGCCGCTTGCGTTCGTTCTTGCTGAGCATGCCCATGAAAGTCAGCCGCAGGGCGACCGCGCTGGTCAGGTTCCCCAGCCTGTCCTTCAGGATGCCTGCCACTACAGGGGTCACGCCGCTGGTCTTGTCCATTGCCTCGCGAATCTCCGCGATGTGCAGGTTCTCGCTCGGGGCCGACGTATCCCCGCCAAATTCCTGAATCGAAGCATCCGGATTATCCGTGCACCACATCCGCCCGGGCGAAATGGGTTTATTCTCAAAGCCTTCGATGCCCTTACCGAGGTACATCTTGAATGATTGAAACGTAATGCGGCTGGCCCGGTCGCTGAGCCTCGTATTGAGTTCATCCTGCAACGGAATCAGTGGCTCAACGTCGCCGACTCCCTCGTAGTAATACGGCTGGGTCATATTCTGGATATGTACCACCGGCAAGAAGCCCCACGGCATCCGGCCCTCCGCAACGAGCTCTCTGTTCTCGTAGAGCTGCCAGTGCTCGGGCGAGGTAACCTCCGTCACAGCGACCACCTGGCGCGTGTCACTACGATGGCCCGTTGCCCCGAGAATCCGCGCGAGAAACGAATTCCTCTTACTGACGGCGTTCTTTCTCTGGTAGAAATGCTGTACGTAGCAGCGAATGACCCTGTAGTCGTCTTCATCCAGGACAGGCAGTGCTCTTGGTGCCTCGATCAGCTCCAGATCGATTGCTTGTGCCCATTGCAGCACGGTGGAGAGCGGAGGGAGTTGAAGGGATGCTGAACCGGAGGAGAGACGCTCGATGAAGGATTCACCGGGTCTGATGAAGCAATCGACGAACCCGTAGACACTTCCGAGCACCGCCATATCCTGAAAGAAACCAAGGCCGCCGTTGGCCGCAAGAAGCGCCTTCAAAATGGCTTCGATCTCGCTGCGTCTTCGGCCGTCGGGTGCCTTGGAGATAAGGCTGACTGGCTTGCCAAAGAGGAAATCGGCTGCGGCATTCACACGCCAGGCGACGTCGTTCTCAATCACGACTTCTTTGCGCTGGATATCCTTGACGGCCCGCGAGCCGAACACACCCGCCTGGGATGAGCGAGCCAAGCCGGTGATTCGCGCAGGTAACCCGTACTCCTGTGCCTGCACATAGCACCGGCCCGACTCAGTGATCTTGCGTTCGGCTGAACCGCCACCGGACACCTCGACCATCGGGTTGGCATAGTAGTCCCATAGCCGCGAGAAGTGCCGATGGATATCGACGGCACGCACGTCAACCAGCCATTCAAGATAATCCGCATCAAGCTGCTTGCCGAAGACATCGAGCTCAAATGCCATGTTTCTCTGCCCTTTCCGACTGTGACTTTCCGTCACGCTTTCATCTCACTGCCAACACGCTCGCATTTATGCGTGCCTCTACCTTTGGACGAAATTGCACGAATTTGACGAAAAAAATGAGTTATCCACATGGTGGAAAACTCCCGAACTCCTTACCGCAACTGGAGTAAAAAAAATTTCGTGTAAGAGGCGTTTTACCTTTTGAAGTGTTGCACGAATTTGACTATTCCCACTTATTCTAGGGTAATTTGCGGGATTCGCATTCAGCCACAGAATTCACCACAATGCGAAAATGGGACTTGGCACTGCTCCATGTGCGAAGCCATCTTCTGGTCGCCCTTGACGGGCCAGCCTCTCGCCCGCGGTATCGGCATGGGTACAGGAGTGCCGTGCTTCTCCAGGGATGTTCATCGCCTTTCGGCATCAGGGAAGAGTTGAGGATGGGGAGGAATGCACGCAATGACATAAACCGGCGTGCCATATGGTCACACCGCCTGCGGGAATTGGGAGAGCGCAGCGTGGGCCGTGGACACCTTTTTCAGGGAAGGGTGCGAATCACATCCTCAATAGGCGCTATGGGCTGTGAGGAAGCAGGTCTATGTCTTCGCGTTGCAAGAGTTGGATGATCTCAGCCTTGGCGGGCAGGGCCTCAATGACACCGAACTTGGTGCAGACCAGAGCACCGGCGGCCGAGGAAAATTTCACGGCTTCGCGCAGATCGTGCTTGACCGCACAGTAGGCAGCCAGCGCGCCGGAGAACGCGTCGCCACTGCCGGTGCGGTCCACCAAGTCTATCTCAAACGCGGGAACGTGATCGGCCCCGCTACGGTCCACGACTACACAGCCGCGACGCCCCATGGTGATCACCGCGCAGCGTACCCCACGCGCCACCAAGTCGGAACCGATCAGTTTCGCCATGCGGATATTGGCAGCCAGTTGGTCCGTGATCTCGGCGGCCTCCTCAAGATTGGACACCATGATATCGACAGAGAAGTACTCAGAGGGCAGATCGCCGCCTTGTTGGTTCATCTGCTCGAGTGGCCGCGCCGGGTTGAGAATCACCGGTGTGCCGTGCAGGGTCGCACAGCGGATCGCCGCTACAATCGCTTCTTGCGGTAAACAGCCGTGAATCAAACATATATCGGCCTCGGCGATGCATTCCTCGGCCACCTCGATGTCCCCCGGCTGCAAGGCGCTGTTCGCCCCGGTATAATGGCAGATGGCGTTTTCACCCTCAGAGTTGACCAACGTCACGATGATGCCCGTACTCTTGGCCTCGGCGAAGAAGACATATTCCGTATCCACCCTGTACTCGGTCAGACTCTTGAGAGCCATCTGGGCGAAGGCGTCACCGCCGATCTTGCTGATGAGGTATGCCTCGCAACCACACTGGGCTACCTGAACCGCTTCGATGGGACCGGGACCGGCGATATTACAGGACAGGGCTGAGCCGCTCATGGCTTGCCCCGGGGCGGGAATCTGGCCGCACCGGATGGCAAGATCGATGTAGGTGCTGCCGATGACAACGACTCTCGGAATCCGTTCCTGCATTTCCATCCTCAGGCAAGGGTTCCTAAATGCAATGTATAGCGTTTAGGATTCCCAATTTACTTTCCAAACACACAATATAACGTCGTTGCCGGCCAGCACCAAATGTTTTTCGGACGCATTCCCAGGCTTTTTCCGCCCGGCATGAGTCACTGGTCCTGCTGCTGCATCAACCAGCAGCGAATCACGGCCACGACATAGTCTACTTCTCGGTCTGACAGGGGCCGACCTTTAGGAATCTAGTGCCATTTCTCCAAACAACCCCGGCAGCAGGTCGCCGTGGCATGCTGGGCAATGAACGCCGGATGATTCCTCATGGGTGTCTGCCGGCCGTCGTTAGCGGGCTTACCCGGGGGCCAGCCGCTCCTGTATGAAATCGCGTGCGTGCTCAAGGACCGTGTCCAGCCCCTTTTGCTGAAGGCATGCTGCCTCCCGGCCGCCAGGAGAAAGCGGCTGCGAAACGCCGAACGACTCAATGCATCAAACAGTTCATCTATCTCACGCATCGGAGCACACTCTACCGAATCGGCTCGAAGAAACCCTGCTTCTTGAGGTACTGGTACAGGTACGAGACCCCAACCAGCGCCAGGCCGGTGGCCAGGAACCCTGCGATTCGATACACCGTCTCAAGGGTTCGCGTATCCACCAGGAAGATCTTGGCCAGCAGCAGCAGGAAGATGCTCAGCGCGATGTAACGCAGGGATCTGACCTTGCGCCAGAAGCCAATGACCATCAGGGTCGTCGCGTAGACCGCCCACATCACCGAGATGTACATGTGCGCCAGGAACTGCCACTCGGTGATGGTCCGCCGGAAGCGATAATAGAACCAGATCTCCTCCGTCAGCAGCAGCCAGAGCAAGAGAATCCCTGCCAGCGCCATCGGCATCGACAGCTCACGACTCTCCCGCTGCTCCTGCCCTGCGCGGCGCATCAGCCATGCCCCCGCGAATAAGGCCGCCACCAGCACCAGCGCTCGGGCAAAGCCGCTGTTGACGAAGACTTGAAACGGATCTGGGTGCAGGTGTGTGTACATCACGACGAGCAGGAGTGAGCCGGTGGCGGCGATGGCCGCCGCGACAGCCGGGCACAGCGCCCCGCGCGGGCACAGCGGCCGGGCGGAGAACACCAGCACGAACACCGCACAGACCAGCGTCATCTGCCCGATAAAGAAGCTCATCATCACGCCTGTGCTCTTGAACCCCAGATCGGCATAGTGCCACAGTTCCATGGTGATGGCTGCCAGTAACAGCAGCAGTCCGGCCACGTGGAGAGTCTGCGTGACCGAACGACGCACGTCGGCATCGAGGTGCGCGTCAAACCGGTACAGCATGTGGCACACGAGCAAGGCCGCCGCTACGAAGCACCAGGCGCCGAAGACCGGGTTGAGAAACAGCCGGAACGCCGTCGTGTGCATGGGCAACTCGAATACGAGCTTGCCGACGGCCAGCGCCAGCACCGCGCCGCCGGCGATCTGTGTGAGCAGGCTGCGATAGCGCAGGCCGATCGCGGTCAGCGCGACCCCTTCGACGGCCCAGATCACCGCCACCGCGTACATCCGATAGTAGACCGGCACCGCCAGCGTCACCAGCGCCAGTCCCGCGACCAGCAGCGAGTTCCACAGGTTCGAGTCCGCCCGGCAGCGCAGGTACGCCAGCCACGCCAGACCCAGGTAAATCGCGCCCATGCCCAAACTGCCAAGGGCCAGCGCGGGCCGCTGGTGCTCCATCAGCATGGTCCAGAGGTAGTAGAACACCACGGCGGCATTGGCCAGCACCAGCACCGTATCCTGCACTTGGGATCGTACCCGCCGGACCAGCGTGTGCAGCACAGGCAGCACCAGAAAGACAAGGAAGAATACCGCCAGCCAAAACAGTGCGACGACGAGCTGCGGGGGCGGCCAGCCACCGCCCATCGCAGGCCGGTAGAACTTCTCGAACCAGCCGGTGAACAGCAGGTACGTGCCGAGAAAGGCGATGATATTGACCACCCCCCACTTGCGCCAGTAGGCGCACAGCGTGGCGCCAGCGCTTAGGATGAGGACATAGCTGAACAGCAATGTCGGCAGGTTCTCTCCGCGCGAGAGCATGGCCGGCGTGATGTAGCCGCCAATCAGGGACAACAGAGCAACGATGACCTCGTCCACGACGACCGCGTAGAGCATGGCCGAGGCGGTGATGCCGACGGCCAGGACATACGCCGGCGCTGCGCCGATCAGTTCGTACCAGCGGTGGGCTGCGAATACGGTCGCGTAGAGGATCGCAAAGCCCAGCGCCATCACGCCCTTGGCGACAAAATCGTATGCACGCCGTCGCGTAACCTCACCGATAGCCAGGGCGATCAGCCCGCCGACGGCGGCGACAAGCACGCGGCCCAGCGGTCCGATCCACTGGTTGTCATAGGCATACTTGAGAAAGAACCCGACGGCGAAGATGACCGTGACCACGCCGGCGATGAGCACCCAGCGCGTCCCAATCCGCTGCTCCAGGCTGATCCCTTGCGGCCACTGCCGGACGGCCGCCTCGTACACGGCCTCCGAGTGTTGGGTGGCAGCGGCAAGCGCAGCCTGCCGACGCTCTTCCGCCGCTAAGCCTGGGCCATCACTCAGGCCGGCGACGTCGATCCTCTCACCCGTCGTCGTTTCGACAGGCGGTTCTGACATGACCGGCTTGGCAGCGCGAGGGATTTCGGGCAGGGCAACGGAAGTCTCGGCCGGCCGCGCTGGCGGAGGGGCCGCCGCCGACAGGTGCAACTGACGCTGAATCTCCCTGATTCTCTGCAGCGCCGTGAAACCCATCAACAGTGCAATCGGTCCGCTGACCAGAGCGGCCACGGCCAGCAGAGCCAGCAATAGGAAAAGGCCTTCCATGGTTCATCCTCGGTCATGCCACAACCCGCCGGGCGTAAATCACAACCATTTTGCACCCGGCGTGCAGAGATTGTCAAACGAAACCCCTGCCCGGCACAAACCTGCAATAGGTGTTCATCTCAGGTATTCGCAGACTACGCCGGGAGGCCGACGACGGACATGTAGAGGATGCTCTCGTGCGCGCGGTCCACGTCGAGCAGCTTGTTGACCTCGTCGTCGAACAGGGCCCCGATCTGGCAGGTACCCAGGCCCAGGCTCACCGCCGCCAGGGCGAGATTCTCGGCGATATGGCCGGCGTCGAGATAGACGTA
>CAYFUB010000298.1:0-19296 GCA_964346195.1 uncultured Pirellulales bacterium | reverse complement strand
TCTCGCCCATGAGTAGCACGGCCGTCCCGGCCGTGGGTACCACGGGCACGCGCTCCCAAACGCATCATTTCGCGTTTGCGGACCCCATCTTGTCCGTGGATGCTCCTGATACTCATGGGCGAGACGCCCATGCTACTGAGGCCCGTCAGGAACTCGCGGCGGCCCAGCAGGGCCTGCGGCAACTGATGACCCTGCGTCAGGAGGCGGTACTGGTCCTGAACGGCCTGCTAGATTGAGAGAGTGCGTGAAGAGTAGCACGGGCATCTTGCCCGTGGAAGGTCAACCCTCGGCAAGGTCAGAGTTTGCCCTGAGCGAAGTCGAATGGGATGGTCCTGCGACTGGGCTCGGGGTCCCCAACGCATAATTCCGCGTTGGGGGGCCTCTCCCAAAACGCGCAGACGGCATTTCGAGACCCTTCATGGGCGGGACGCCCATGCTACTGAAGAGGCGGTTCTCACACCCTCTGAGAGATTGCCACCGCCGGATTGAGGAGTTTCCTCATTCCCCGCACCCGTCCAGGCGGCCATGATGGCTGCATGCTGCGGAGTGCCAAGAGCTTACGCGACTACCATATTCGGGCCACGGACGGAAACATCGGCCGTATCAAAGATTTCCTGTTCGACAGCCGGGATTGGATCGTGCGCTACGCCGTGGTGGATACCGGCGAATGGCTGCCCGGCAAGACGGTCCTGCTGATTCCGGACGTTCTGGGCTTGCCGAGCGTCGAGGGGCAGGTGCTTCCGGTACATCTCACTCGCGATCAGGTGCGTCACAGCCCGGATACCGAGGCTGACAAACCCGTCTCCCGGCAGTACGAAGTCGATCTGTTCGAGTACTATGGCTGGTCTCCCTACTGGGGTTCCGGCCACGGGGGGCTCACAGATCACGTGGTCAGGACGGAGGAGAAGACGGGCCTCGCGCCGGATGGTAATCCGAATCTCCGGAGTACGCGCGAGGTTGCCGGCTATTCCATCCGGGCGACCGACGGTGCCATCGGACACGTCGAGGATTTCATTGTCGAGGATGAGAACTGGCTCGTGCGGTATATCGTGGTGGATACGCGCAACTGGCTGCCCGGCAAACGAGTCATTGTCTCTCCCGAGTGGGTCGAGGGGATCGACTGGCGGGGCAGAACCGTTTCGCTGAAACTCTCGCGCGAGGAGGTCAGGCACAGTCCGCCGTACGACCCCAATCAGCCCGTGAACAGGCATTACGAGGTTCATCTCTACGATTACTACGGCCGGCCCAAGTACTGGACCTGAGCAAGGGAGATGCACGATGACGACTACCGGTGTGAGAGCCTTCGACGCTTCGCTGGAAACCACGAAGGAATGGCTCCGGGACGTGCAGGAGCGGATGGGACTCGACGATGAGCAGCGGGCCCTCCGGGTGACGCGCGCCGTCCTCCAGGCACTGAGAGACAGGCTGACTGTCGAGGAGACCGCCCAGTTTGCCGCGCAACTACCCATGCTCCTGCAGGGCGTGTATTACCACGGGTGGACACCCAGGGGCAAGCCTGAAAAGATACGAGACCGCGGCGAGTTTCTGAACAAGGTCGCTGAGAACCTGATGCGCGAGCACGACCCTGAGCAAGCCTGTCATGCCGTGTTCGGTGTCATCGAGCGGAGAATGCCCGGCGGCGAGGTCGAAGACGTCAAGCGGATTCTTCCGGAGCCGATTCGCGATCTGTGGCCCTGACCGGACGCCGGCTCGACGAGAGTATCGGCGGGTGTCGGAGAACGAATGTCTTCGACTCCGGATTTGAAGGCGTATCAACCCCATGAAGAGAATGTCGGCGCAAAGGCGTGACTTGTCCGTTCGATAGCATGAGGCAAGAGGTTGCTTGCCATGAAAATCCCTCTGGAGATTGCTTTCAAGGGAATCCCGCATACCGATGAAATCGAGACCCTGATTCGCGCCGAGGCGGCCAAGCTCGATAGGGTCTGTGACTATATCACGAGTTGTCGGGTCGCCGTGGAGAAGCGGCAGCAACATCAGGAGGCCGGGAATCCCTACCGCATCCGGATCGGTATGACCGTTCCCCCCGGCCACGAGCTGGTTGTCAAACGCGAACCCAGTATGGGTGACATGCACGACCCGTTGGAGATCGTCATCAAGCGGGCTTTCACGGCAGCGGCACGGCAGTTGCGCAAGCTCGTCGAGCAGCAGCGGGGCGAAGTCAAGGCTCATCCCGACCAGCAGGTTACGGCCGTGGTGCACAGGCTTTTTCCGGAAGAGGGCTACGGTTTTCTGAGAACGGTCGATACACAGGAAGAAATCTATTTCCACAGGAACAGCGTCGTGCACGACGGTTTCGACCGTCTGCGCATCGGTATGGGGGTCAGATACGCCGCCGAATCCGGTGAGAAAGGATTGCAGGCCACCGCCGTGCAGATTGTCGACGCGCCGCGCACTCCGCTAGAAGCTCCCTTCCGGGGATAGACCGGCGCGCGATTACAACGTATATGAGCCGGCTCTGTCCCGGTGATGTCAGGGTTCAGCCGAGGTAAGCCCTTCCTGAATGGCGTACTTGGTGAGCTGCGCGACGTTATCGATCTCCAGCTTGTTCATGACTCGCAGCCGGTGCGCCTCCACCGTCTTGGGGCTGATGTGCAACCGCAGGGCGATCTGCTTGGTTGTTCTGCCTTCCGCGAGCAGTTGCAGGACCTCGCGCTCGCGTTGCGTCAGCACGGAAAAAGCCGTGGGCTCGACCCGCTCCTCGGTATGCACCAGATCTTCCACCACGACGTTGCTGATCGAGGGGCTCACGTACGTCTTGCCTTCGGCCACCGTCCGCACCGCACGTGCCAGCTCGTCAAAGTCGCAGTCCTTGAGCAGGTACCCGGAAGCCCCGGCCCGGAACATCTCGGTAACGTAGCGCTTGGCGGAGTGCATGGACAGCGCGATCACGCGCACCCCCGGCGCTTCCCGCTGGATCTCGCGGGTCGCCTCGATGCCGTTGAGGTCCGGCATGCTGATATCCATGACGACGACATCCGGCAAAAGCTCTCGGGCCAGCTCGACCGTCGAATGCCCGTCGCTCGCTTGGCCGACAACGTCCATGTCATCCTCTTGCTGCATGGCCCGGCTCAGACCGTGACGCACGATAGCGTGATCATCGGCAAGTACGATTCGAATACCCATAAGTGCGACCCTCTTTTCTGCGTCCTTCCGTTGGGCCGGCGCCCCCGAAATGGCCGTTGTTTCTTTGCCTGAACAACTTACGATACCTGTTTCCACAGACTGTGTCAAGCATTGCCCAATACATCTATTTGAATGAGCCGTCTCTGCGCTGTAGCCTGTCGGACCGCGCAACCACAGCTCCGCAATATATTCTAGTGAGCACTTTACGGAGAGAGAATTAGTCATTTTCCTGATTTTTCAATCGGGGAAGTTGTGATATTTTTCGTCGCAACCGCTGTCGACAACTTCGAGAGATCAGGAGAATCACAATGCTGGTAAGTAAAGCGAAGCGTGCAGCGCCGGCGGAAATCAGGTTCAGGTTCGTGCTCATTTCCTGGTTGGTTCTGTGTTGCGTCATTCCCGTTGCAGGCCGTGGCGAGGAGAACGAAAGCATTGCCATCTTGAAGCGAATGGGCAATGCGTTTGCCTCGGTGGCCGAGAAGGTTTCGCCGGGCGTGGTGGGAGTACGGTCCGAAAGAACGGTCGCGCGATCCGTCCAACAGATGCCGTTCGGCCAGCCCTTCGATCCCTTCAGCGAGGACTTCTTTGAATATTTCTTCCGTCGGCGTGCGCCCCGGGAGGAAGCACCCCGGCGCGAGTACCGCCAAAGGGCCCAGGCCTCGGGAACCATCATCTCCAAGGATGGGTATATCATCACGAACAATCACGTGGTTGCCGACGCCGAGAAAGTCATGGTGGACCTGGTCGATGGTCGTATGGTGGAAGCCGAAATCATCGGAACGGACCCTGAGTCCGACGTGGCGGTCATGAAGGTGAAGGCGGATGACCTCACGCCGGTGGCCCTGGGGAGTTCCGAAACGCTGCAAGTGGGTGAATGGGTGCTCGCCATTGGAAATCCCCTGGGCCTGAGCCACACGGTCACGGCGGGTATTGTCAGCGCGAAGGGCAGAAGCGGCTTCAACGTCGCCACCTATGAGAACTTCATCCAGACGGACGCCGCCATCAACATGGGCAATTCCGGCGGACCTCTGGTCAACCTGAACGGCGAGGCCGTGGGCATCAACACGTTTATTCTCGGACCGGGCGGAGGGAATATCGGCATCGGTTTCGCGATCCCCATCAACACGGTTCGAGAGGTGGTGGACCAGCTTATCAAGACCGGCAGCGTCGAGAGAGGTTACCTGGGCGTGGTGCCCCAGGACCTGACGCCGGAGCTCGCCAAGGCCTTCGGGCTCAAGGCGACCCGCGGGGCCGTCATCGCGCAGGTCACCGAGGATTCCGCAGCCGCCCGGGCCGGATTGCGGCACGGCGACGTCGTTCTGGAGTTCGGCGGCATAACCGTCGAGTCGGCCACCCAGTTCCGTAACCTGGTGGCCGGCCGCAAACCCGGGGAGGAAGTTCGAATCGTGCTTCTGCGCGACGGAGAGCGTGAGACGCTTACGGCAAAACTGGACCGGCGCCCGCCGGCGGAGGAGCTTCGTGGTGAGCAGCGGGAGCAAAGACGCCGTGAGGATGAATCGCAACAGCGCCTGGGTTTGACAGTACAGGACTTGACCCCGGAACTGGCGGAGCGATTCGGATTCGCCGACCTGACGGGCGTTATCATCACCAGAGTGGCGCCGGGCTCCGAGGCGGCCGAAAAGGGACTGCGGGAAGGACACGTCATCCGGGAGGTTAACCGTCAGCCGGTCAATAACGTGCGTCAGTTTCAAGAGGCCGTTTCCAAAGCCATGGATGAAGGCCGTAGTATCCTGCTCCTGCTGACGGATGGTCAGGTCAGCCAGTACGTAGTGCTGAGTCCGTCCCAGGACTGACGGTGCAGCAGGTTCGAAATCGCACGAGGAGGCACAAATGAAGGCGCTGATTTTGGCTGCAGACGGAGTCGAAGACAGCGAGTTCTTCTATCCGTACTATAGATTGCAGGAGGAAGGTATAGAAGTGGACGTTGCCAGTCCGGATGGCGCGAAGATAACGGGCAAGCACGGCTGCAGCTTTGAAACCAGTCTGTCGATTGCCGACGCCGATGCTTCGGGCTATGATCTGCTCGTCTTTCCCGGCGGCAAGGGCCCGGCGGCCGTTCGACTTGAGCCGAAAGCTGTGGAGATCGCCAGGAGAATGCTCGAGACGGACAAGACCGTCGCGGCCGTCTGCCATGGCCCTCAAGTACTGATTTCCGCCGATCTTGTCCGAGGCAGGAAGGCCACCTGCTGGAAAGGGATCCGGGACGACCCGAAGGCGGCGGGCGCCGACTACCTCGACCAGGAAGTGGTCGTGGACGGCAACCTGATTACGAGCCGTCAGCCCGATGACCTGCGGGCGTTCTGCCGGGAAATCTTCGCCGCGGTCCGCCGGGAGGTTTGAGCCCGATTAGAGACTATCTCAAAACGTTGAACGTCATTCTGAGCGAAGCGAAGAATCTGGGCTGCAAACGCGGAAACCTCTCCTGTGGTGCCCGGATGGTTCACTTCGCGATTTCCCGTCGAAATCGGCACGGAACCATCCGATTGGGTTCTTTGTAAAGCAGCACGGGCGTTGCCATCCGGCGCCCGGCCCATGCTGCACGAGACTCAATCCGACCCATATCGAGCCGATGCGTACGAACGGTCAATATCGCACTCTGAGTTCGGCGAACAGCGGGCGATGGTCGGACGCGACACGGGCCAGATAGTCGTCGCCGACATCGACGCGCACGGCCTCTACACGCGCATTCACGAAAATATGGTCGATTCGTGCGACGGGGTAATGGCCGAACCACGTGCGGCGCGGAGAGCAGTCCGGCGCCTTCGTTTGCACGTCTTCGAACCTCTCCATGCAGAGCCTCCACACCGCCGATTGCGGTGATGCGTTGAAGTCCCCGCACAGGATGACCGGACTTGAGCCATCGTGTCGCCCGAGCCAGTTAGCGCCGAGAAGCGACTGGATCTGCAGCAGTCTCTCCTTCCCATTCAATCCCAGATGCGTGTTGAGCACCTGAATCGCCCCTCCACCAAACTTGACGGCGACCCATAATGCCCCGCGCGGCTCCAGCGAGTCTCGGTCGGGCAGGGTCGGGAGTCTTCCGGTTTTCAGCAGGCACATCGGCAGGCGGCTCAGGAGGCAATCCCCGTAGGATTCCTCTGCCACCCGGATGGTAGGATGGAAATGATAATCCATGTTGAGATACTCGGCGATGAGCTCGGCCTGGTCGGCCTGGTCCGTCCGCGCTCGCCCGACGTCCACTTCCTGCAGCGCCACGACATCGGGTCGATAGCGGGCAATCACTCTGGCAATGCGATGGGGCGAGAGCTTGCCGTCGATGCCGACGCAGCTATGTACGTTGTACGTCATCACGCGCAGGACGTCCGTCACAACGTCGTTCGGAAAAAGAGGCACGGGCGAACCGACATCGCGTCGCAAGTGCCGCAGCGCTGCCTTGCGAAGATCGAGTAGCCGCAGATATTTCTTGGCGCGGGGATAGAGCGGCGCATCGTCGGGCAGCAAGGCGAAGGCGTGCGTCTCCTCCAAGCCGGGTCCGGCGTGGGCGCCGTTCTCAATGCGAAACGTCATGGGCGGCCCATCACGGCTCCATCCCCAAATCACGAAATCGCCCGCATCCGGATGCCGGCAAAGCGCCATGAAGTCTTCGCTCACCTCCTTGAGGAATGGGTGATCCGGGGCAAACACCCGTGAGGCATCATCGGGCAGCACGAACTCTCCCGCCGCAGTCCACACGCAGACGTGATCTGAACCGTCACGGACAGCAACCATAGGGATTTTTGCCTGTTCGACGAGAGATTTGGCAAAGTGCTCCCGTTCAACATCGCTCAGCGTCCGGTCCACGTAGACGTGCCCGACGGGCCCCATCGCGGCCACGACCGGCGGCTGCACGGCGCGGCTATCCTGGCCGCCTCTCTCACGAGTTGGAGGAGTCCGCGACCGTGGCATATCGCGTCGGCGGTCGCCAGGCCCGCGCCACGACGGGCCCCACGGTCTGATATTGGATCCGCCCCCCACGTACCGACTCGTCTTCCCAGGTTGTACTGCAGGGCCGCTATGCTCTTCGACGGGTGTGCTGACGGTCCCGTCGAAAACCTCCGCCACGGCCTGCTCCAGGGCCCGTCCATTCTGGTGAACATAGGAGACGGCCCACTCGTTGCCGTGGTCCGAGAAAACCCACACGTCGTAATCACGCTGCGAGGACCGTCGCGCGGCTTTCCAGATACGGGAAATGGCGTCGTCGATCCCTTTGAGCGACCAGTGGGCAAAGCGCGAGGTGGGTCCGCGCCGATGGCTCTGCTCGTCGTAACCGACCATGTCGACGTAGACCACCGGCAGCCCGCGGGTCACGTCGATCTTAGCACCGACCGTTGCCATCTCCCGCATGAGAATAGACACCCCTACGCGCGAGGGGATGAACTTGATCTCCTTCCAGAGGTCCTGTCCGGCAATCGAGCCCCGGATACAATCGAACAGGGCGAGGACAAACTCGACCATCATGAGAACGCCCACCCGGACCAGACTGTAGAGGCTCAGCACGGAGACGATAATCAGCCTCATAGGATATCTCACCCTGAACAGATCGTCCAGGCCTGAGGTGGCGGCACAAACATGCGTTTCCTCTGCTCCTCCCGTGTAAATGCTGGCATAGGCACTGCCGCCGGCAAGCAAGGGCGGTCCTTGGGCTCGCAGTCGCTGGTCGATCTCCTTGGCGCAGCGGGGATCAAACATGCGACACAGGGTTCTGGTGGACCGACTGTAAAAACTGAACGACGGCACGGCGCACTTCACGCCGTACAGGAGCTCCGCCGTCACGGCCGGCGTGCTCGAAGGCAATCCGCTGTAGAGCGAATACAACTCGTACCTGTGTTGCCGCAGCAGCCGGGCGAGGAACGGAAGATGGCCCTTGGCCATCGCGGCCTCAAGCTGGTGGCGGGAGAGCCCGTCGATCTGGATCAGCACCAGCCCGGGCTCCGAAGCCGCGCCCTGCGCCTTGGTCAAACGCAGCAATCTGATCAACCATTCGCTTCGACTGAGCCACCGACGTGATTTTCTGACATACGTTTCAACGGCGTTCAATATGTCCTCTGCATTTCGGGCACGGCAACTACCTGAGTGCGTGAGTAACCGCCTCCGCCATATTCTTGAGCAATTCCCATTCGGCCTTGATCTCTTCCATCGCCTGGCGCCACGAACCCTCATCTCTGGGCCCGGATGGTTTTTCCGTCCGCAGGCGCTCGTAGACGTCCATGAGCTTGCGAGCACAGCGCTCCAGTGCAAATCGGTCGGCGGTCCGACGCGCGGCCTGGGCAAGCTCCGCGCGCCGCCGCGGGGATACAGACGCGATCTCTTCCACGGCGGCCGCGAATTCCGCGCTGCTCTCTGATTCGAGCAAACGCCCGTTCTCCCCATCCCTGACGACCTCCCGCACTCCCGGACCATCGAGCGCGACAACCGGCCGACCGGCGGCCATCGCCTCCGTCAGCACCATTCCTTGGGTTTCCGTGTACGAGGCGAAGACAAAGACGTTCATTGCATGGTAGGCATCGACGAGGTCTTGCCCTTCCAGCGAGCCCACAAGGTGCAAACGCTTGTCCAGGCCCCGGGTTGTGAATACCCTCCTGACTTCGTGCGCGGACGGGCCGGACCCGACGACGAGGAAATGGGCGCGCCGCAACTCCGCCGCGCAGGAGCAAATCGCCTCGGCCAGGAACGGCAGGTTCTTCTCGGGAGCCAGGCGTCCGACGTACCCGGCCACGAAGGCTTTCCCGGGTATCCCGTGCGACCTGCGGAAGGCCGCGCCGTCGCCCTCGGCAAACCTGCGCACGTCCACACCTGTAGGAATGACATCAATGGCGGTCCCCACGCCGCGCTGCCGCAGGACATCTGCCACACTCTCACTCGGCGCGATGACGCGGTCACAGAGATTGCAGTACCCGGTCACCAGCGTGATGACGAACTCGCGCAGCCGGCTCGCTTCGGCCGGCACGTAATGCAGATAATGTTCATACATCGTGTGATGCGTAAACACCAGCGGGCGGTCGAATCGACTGGCGATCCGCACGGCGGTATTGCCCAACAGATGCGGGTGATGGGAGTGCACGATATCCGGTTTGCACTCGTCGAAATAGGGGGAGAGATAGCCCGGTATGGGCAGAGCTACCGAAAAATCACTGCCATTGAAGTCCTGAATCGCCGGGATGCGAATCACATCCTTTTCTGGTTTGGGCATCCCTTCGAAGACAGGCGCGACGATGACCACACGGTGTCCGACCCTTCGGCATTCTTCCGTGAAGGCCGTCACCGATCTCGGCACCCCTCCGACAAACGGCGTGAACGTGTTGGTCATCATCCAGATATTCATACTGTCTCTAGTTCCCGATCGTGCCAGCCGACCCCAAGAGCGCGGGCTAGTGGACTGGGCCCGGATTTTTCCCATAAATTACATTACTGGCAGTCGCTGGATGCGGTTCATGGCTTCGAGCCAGACGGACTCGGCATTGCCGGAGAGTATCTCGGGCGGGCGATGCCCGGCCGCGCGCGGACCGGGCCGCGGTGAAGCAAGCGGGTCCGGACAATAAGAAAGATGCGTGGCTTATCCGCCACGCATCTCCCTGTTAAGAAGTGCCGCGCCATTTGTCTTATCTTGCCCGGCGCAGGCAAGAAATTAACCCACTCCACACTGCAAGCTTTCTGCGGCCGTGCTGACAATAGCAGCCTACAGCCTGCATTCTGATGAGATTACGCTATCCGCACCGACTGTGCCAATGAGGAGAATCCTTAATTTGGGGTAATCAGGTTCCTTATCCATCCAGGAGTGCAGCGAACTCGGCCTGCATCTTCTGCATATATTGCGCGTTCATCGGCCGCCTTTGAGGACTTTCCTCATTGAGGCCGTGGACGGTCGCACGTAGAGTTGCGGGAAAGGAAAGGATGCAAGATGGACGTGCCGGATGAGTGCAGTCGCAGGATACAGGTATATCGGCGGCACGAGACGATGAATCGCCGGGTACTTCACTTCCAACAACACGAGATACACGCCGTTTTCGAGGAACTCATTCACAGACCCTGGGCAGCCCTGCGGTGGAACCCGCCCACAGACATCCGCGAGAGCCGGGATGCTTTCACCATCGAGATGGACTTGCCCGGCGTAAACACCGACGAGGTCCGGATACTGACGGACGGGAAGACCTTGACGATCGAGGGGGAGCGACGGCTGCAGACCTGCGAGGACGAGCGCACGGCTCACTTGTGCGAAAGGCCCGACGGGCGGTTCACGCGCTCGTTCGAGTTCAAAGATGACGTCGAAGACAAAGAGATAGAAAGCCGCTGGCAGGACGGCGTGCTGACGGTGATCGTACCCAAATCCGAGGACTGAACAGGACGGCCATCATGAGCCATATGCAACACGACGAGAATCACGCGACCGGGACCATTGAGCCGGGACGTCGACGGCTTCAGGCGGCGCCACCCATCGCAGGACTGCCCGCCCAAGATACGGACTCGGTCGTCGACTGGGATGTTCTCGATTTCAGGACAACGGCGGACCTGGAGCCGCTGGACGAGATCGTTGGCCAGAGCCGGGCAATCTCGGCGCTGGAGGTGGGCCTGGGCATCCAGCAGGACGGCTACAATATCTATGCCGCGGGCCTGACCGGAACCAGCAAGATGGAGACGATCAGGCGGAGTCTGCAAAAGCGCTTGGAAGGTTCGCCCATACCGAGCGACTGGGTGTACGTTCACAACTTCGATGACCCGGACCAGCCCTGGGCCATCAGTCTCAAACCCGGCCAGGGCAAGCAACTTGAGAAGGATATGGACCGCCTCATGACACGGCTGAAAGAGGCCCTGCCCAAGGCGTTTCGCCGGCAGGACTTCAGGGAGGAAAAGGACCAGCTCAGCCGCAAGTACGAGAAGATACTCGAAGAGTACACGAACCGGCTGGGCACGATGGCCAAGGAGCGCGGGTTCGAGGTGTTGTTTAGCCCCAGCGGCCAGATTTCCTTTCTGCCCTACATTGACGGCAAGCTCGCGGAGAGCCCGGCGCAGCTCGATACGCTGTCGCCGGAAGAGCGGGAACGGATCGGCGAAGGTGAGAAGGAACTGGCCCGGGAAGTCGGGCGAATGCTGCAGGACCAGCGCCAGATGATGCAGAACCTCGGCGAGGAAGTGCGCAGCGTTGAGCGACAATTCGCCAGCTATGTCGTCACTCCGCTCATCGAAGCTATCAAGCAGTCGTACGTGGGCAACGATCGCGTGCTGCAGTACCTCGACCGCGTGTGTAGTTACATCCTTGACAATCTGTCCGACTTCCGGGAAGGTGGCGGCGCGGCGCAGGCTGTCCCGCCGCAGTTGCAGAGCATGTTCGGCGTCGACGGAGAGTACCCACTGCTCGAATACAAGGTCAATGTCATCGTTGACAACAGCCAGGCCCAAACGGCGCCCGTCATGGTGGAGGACGTGCCCACGTACCGGAACCTTTTCGGGAGCATCGACCGCACGGTGGATCGGCGGGGCCGGCTCGTAACGAATTTCACCCAAATCAAAGCGGGAAGCCTGCTGCGCGCCAACGGGGGCTACCTTATTTTCAACATCGAAGACGCTCTGACGGAGCCGTTTGTCTACAAGAGTCTCAAGCGGGTTCTCAAAAGCGGCTGTCTCCACATCGAGAGCTACAACGCCTGGCTTCCTTTCAGCACGGGCGAGCTGCGACCCGAGCCGATACCGATCAATACGAAGGTCGTCGTCGCAGGCAATCTCCTGCTGTACTATCTGCTCCGGTTCTATGACGAGGAATTCTCCTTCGTTTTCAAGGTCAAGGCCGACTTCGGCACGGAAATGCCGCGCGGCCCGCGGGAACAGATACAGTACGCCCGCTTCGTCGCGACGATGGTCAGGGACGAGCACCTGCGAGCGTTCACACGGGAAGCCGTGGGCGAGATCATTCGCTTCGGCTCCAAGCGGGTCGGCGACAAGACGAAACTGCTGACCCGCTTCACCGAAACGGCGGACCTGATCCGCGAAGCAGACTACTTCGCGCGCGTCCACGGCTCCGAGCTCGTGGACGCATCCCACGTGCAGGACGCACTGGAAAACCGCCTCTTCCGCTCCAACCGTATCGCCGAAAAGATACGCGAACTGATTGAGGAGGGCACGCTGCTGGTCGATACCCAGGGGAGCAAGATCGGGCAGGTCAACGGACTGGCCGTCATCGATCTCGGCGATTTCGCCTTCGGCCGGCCGACCCGGGTCACGGCGTCCATAGGCTTGGGCGCGGAAGGCCTGATCAATATCGAGCGCGAGGCCAAGCTCTCCGGCCCGACCCACGACAAGGCTGTGCTTATCCTTGCCGGCTTCCTGCGCAACAAATATGGCCAGCGCAAACCACTCACGCTCTCGGCCAGCATCGCTTTCGAGCAAACGTATAATGGCGTCGAAGGCGACAGCGCCAGTGCGGCGGAGCTCTTCGCTCTCATCTCCAACCTCGCCCGGGTTCCCATCCGCCAGGACATCGCCATCACCGGCTCGGTCAACCAGTGGGGCCAGATTCAGGCGATTGGCGGCGTCAACGAGAAGGTCGAAGGTTTCTACGACGTCTGCCGCGTGGTCGGGTTGACGGGGCAGCAGGGTGTCTGCATCCCCCAAAGCAACGTCAGGAACTTGATTCTTCGCAGGGACGTGCAACAGGCGATTGCAGACGGCGAATTTCACATCTACCCCATCCGCACCATTGATGAGGGTCTCGAACTGCTCACGGGCTACAAGGCGGGATCACCCGACGAAGAGGACACGGTTCACTGGCTCGTGGAACAGCGGTTGAGCGAGATGACGGAGATGCTGCGCGGCCTGGCGACCATGCATGAGACGCGGATGATACCGATCGCCAGACCCGCGCCGGAGCCGCCGGCCCCGCCGCGACTGCCCGACGACCAGCCGCAGATAGACGACCGCCTGGCGCCCGGCCAGTAATCATCATAAGGGATTCCGGGCCATCAGGACTACAGCAGGACATGGACCTCAGTGGCTCTCCAGATACTCCTTGCGGGCAGCCGCGTTGTTGAACTGTTGATCTCTGGCTGCGAAAACGAGGGTCAATTGGCCCTCCCGCATTCTCTCACGGAGCAGTTGGACGTCATCTGCACGTGAGTCGAGTTCTCGAAAGTAACGCTTCTTGAATTCACCCCATTTTGGCGGATCGTGCCCGAACCACAGACGTAGTTTTGTGCTCGGGGCCACACTCTTGAGCCACTGGCTGACTTTCAGCTCGTCTTTCTTCACGCCCCGGGGCCATACGCGATCAACCGGGACGCGGAAGCCGTCGCTTCGCGTCGGTCTGTCGTAGACCCTTTTCAGCCGGATAGCCGCTTGTCCTTGGCCGAGCCGGCAGGGAAAACGTGATCGTGCGGCGCTATTCATGAGATCAATCTTGCTGTCAGGTTGATTGTCGTTGCCGCCAGTGCCTTCGAGACCGGGCAGTTGTTCTTGGCGATTTTCGCCTGCTTGAGGAACTCATCCTCATTGATGCCCGCCACTCTGCCGCGCGTGTCGAGTTCGATCCGGGTGATGGCGTGGCCGTCCTGCACCTTCTCGATGGAGACGTGGGCCGTGGTCTCGATGCTCTCGGGCGCGTAGCCCGCCAGCTCGAGGCCGTGTGCCAGAGCCATCGAGAAGCAGCCCGCATGTGCAGCGCCGATCAGCTCCTCGGGATTGGTGCCGGCGCCGGACCCAAAACGTGATTCAGCGGAATACTCTCCCCGGAACTTGCCGCTGCCCAGCTCCATGGTGCCGGACCCGTCCTCGAGATTGCCTTTCCAGACCGCCTTTGCGGTACGCTTTGCCATGTCTTGCCTCCTTTCTCAACTGGTATCCAGGTCATCGTGTGGTGTTTCTCCGGCATCCGCTCGCCCGCGCGGGTCAACTTTCATTCGTGTCCTTCGTGGCGTCCGACTCCGCCCGCTCTCCCTTGCGGTAGCGGTCCAACCTGACTTCGAGCGGATGGAATCCGAACAGGACAGCCAAGGCCAGCAGTGTGCCGGTGACCGCGATGATGAAGTACCCGGCGCCGCAAGCCATGCCGAGGCTGGCAACGAGCCAGATCGTTGCCGCGGTGGTTGCCCCCTGTACGGTTCCCCGGTCTCGGATGATAGCTCCGGCCCCCAGGAAGCCGATTCCACCCACGATCTGGGCGGCAATTCTCTCCGGCGACCCTCCCAATGACAGTCCGATCCGAATCGAGATGATGGTGAAGATAGCGGCTCCGAGACAGATCAGCACGTTTGTCCGCAGGCCCAGCGGTTTGCGGCTCAATTCCCGCTCCAACCCGATCAGGGCTCCCAGCAGCACGGCGACAAGCATCGACAGGATTTGCTCTAAGGTGATATCCAAAGTACCCCCAGACTGACTCAAGGGCGGCCTCGACCGCTGGCTTCAATCCTCAATCCTGATCATCGATATGTAATCGCACCGTTCCGAGCATCAGGTCTGCGCGTGCCTACTCTTCGATGATGATCGCGGAAGTGGGGCATTCGTCCGCCGCCTCGCGCGTTGCATCTTCATACTCATCGGGCACCACGTTCACTTTGACCTGGGCGATATCTTCCCCCATCTCAAAGATCTCCGGGCAAATCTCGATGCAGCGGCCACAGGCGATGCAGTCCTCAGTTACGCGTGTCTTCATCTCGTTCTCCTTACACGGTCACATTCTCGTGCCCGTTTGCAGATACTCTCATCTCCGCCGGGCAGTCCCGGGAGCACTCTGGGCTGGCTCGCAGGGCGTCTCCGAGACCTCACTTGCGGGATGCTCGCGCCCGGTTTTGGAGGCCAGATCTGCTCCGGACAACAAGCCAACGGCCTTATGGTCCGGGCCGAGCACAACCAGCCAGTGGACATGGTCGTTGTCCATGATTCCGGCGGCTTGCTCGACATCATCCTCGCCCGAGCAACATGCCACGTCGGTCGTCATCACATCCTGAACGGGAGTAGTTTGCGGGTTCACACCCTCACAAGCGGCTCTTGTCGTGATACCGCGCTCCGTGACCACGCCGACAATCTGATTGTTCTCGACGACGGGAAGAGCGCGGACGCCGAGCGCTCGCATCCTGTCGACCGCCTCGCCGAGCATCGCACTGGAGCTGATTTGGCGCGCCTGGTGGCCCATCATTTCCCGCACTTTCACGATTCACCTCCCTGGAGAGCCCGAGGTGGGCATCGTTCGGGAAACGACCGCATATGTATCGCCTGCCAGCGATTCGGCAAAGTAGGAATTTGCCTAATTTTGCGGCGGTGGAAAAACGCCGACCGTCGTGCGGCACGCGGTTGAGCAATTGCGCGCTTCGAATTAGGAGAAAGCCCAGTCCCTTATCTGCCATGACCCGGTATGGTTGGGTAAGGCGCGGCGCGACAGGAGACCGGCTCTCGTCGGGGACCCTATGGCTGCGCCACGAGAGGTCGGCTGTGTCCTCCGGGACAAGGAAAGGAGACGACGATGCTTCGCAGCGTTACGGACCTCGAAGGTTTTTCGATCGGCGCCCGGGACGGCGAAATCGGGAAAGTACATTCTTTTCTTTTCGACGGTCAAAGTTGGGTCATCCGTTATCTGGTGGTCGATACCGGGACCTGGCTGCCCGGGCGAAAAGTGTTGATCGCCCCGGACGCCTTGCGCCGGCCGGACTGGAGAGGCCGCATCTTTCCCGTAGACCTGACGAAGGACCAGGTGAGGAACTCCCCCGATATCGACACGAACAAACCCGTATCCCGGCAGCGCGAAACCGAACTGCACAGGTACTATGACTGGGCGCCGTACTGGGGAACGGGTTACGGGATTGCCGTCCCTCCGGGCGGGCGGGTGGAAGCGGACCGGGGAGCAATCGCCATGGAGGAGGAGCGCGGCAATCCCAATCTGCGCAGCACGCGGGAAGTGAGGGGCTATCGAATCCACGCCACCGATGGTCAGATTGGCCATGTGGCTGACTTTATCGTCAGTGATGAGGACTGGGTCATCCGCTATCTCGTGCTGGATACGGGCAACTGGCTGCCTGGGCGAAGCGTTCTGGTCGCGCCGGATTGGGTCAGAGATATCAGTTGGGAGGAGCGGGAGGTCTGGGTGGACGTCTCGAAGGAAACCATCGAGGACAGCCCCCCGTACGATCCATCGGCCCCGATCAATCGCGAATACGAGGCGCAGATGTACGATTACTACGGCCGTCCCAGGTACTGGGCTTGAGATCACCATCGACGGTTCAGAATCGTGCTTCGGGCAGCCGTTTGCCGTACGGATGGAATGCCGATGGCGGTGCATAACGATGAGATTGCCGGAATCTTCAACACGGTGGCCGACCTCCTCGAGATCAAGGGCGAAAATCAGTTCCGCGTGCGTGCATACCGCAACGCCGCGCGAACCATGCAGGGCTCGTCGCAAAGCGCCGCCGACATGGTGACGCAGGGCCAGGACCTGTCCGACTTGCCCGGCATAGGTAAAGACCTGGCGGCCAAGATCGGGGAAATCGTCAGAACCGGCACGCTCGGGCTTTTGACGGACCTTCATCGCGAGATGCCTGCGGGTCTGAGCGAGTTGATGAGAGTCCCGGGCCTGGGCGCCAAGCGCGTCGCCGTACTTCACAAGGAATTGGGCGTAACGACTCTGGACGACCTCGAGCAAGCGGCGCAACAAGGGCGTATCCACGCGCTCGCGGGATTCGGCAAAAAGACGGAGCAGCACGTTCTGGAGGAGGTGGCTCGGCTCCGGCGGGAGAAGCTGCAGCGCGTCAAGCTGATCGTGGCGGAACAGATTGCCGAGCCTTTGGTGCGATACCTCGAACGGGTCGAGGGGGTCCACGAGGTGATTGTCGCGGGCAGCTACCGGCGGCGGAAGGAAACCGTTGGAGATCTGGACATTCTGGCTACGTGCAGGAAGGGCGCCGGGATCATGGACCGCTTCGTTGGGTATGAGGATGTCAAACAGACCATCTCGAAGGGCGATACCAAATCCACGGTGATCCTGCGCGGCGGCTTGCAGGTGGATTTGCGCGTGGTTCCGCAGGTCAGCTATGGAGCGGCTTTGATGTACTTCACGGGCTCGAAGGAACACAACATCGCGATTCGCAAGATCGGCCTGGCCAGAAGGCTGAAAATCAACGAGTACGGGGTATTCAAAGGTCCCAAGCGGGTGGCGGGCCGGACTGAGGAGGAGGTCTATGCGAAGATTGGCCTGCCCTACATTGAGCCCGAGCTGCGGGAGGACTGGGGCGAGATCGAAGCCGCCCAGGAAGGCAGATTGCCCCGACTTCTCGAACTGGATGATCTCCATGGCGACCTTCACGTGCACACCAACCGCACCGACGGGCACGACACGGTCGAGGAGCTGGTCGAGGCGGCGAAAAGGTACGGGTATGAATATATCGCGATCACGGATCATTCCAGGCGTGTGACCGTCGCTCGCGGGCTCAAACCCCGGCAGGTGCACGAGCAAGTGCGGGAGATTGACAGAATCAACGAGCGGCTGCAAAATTTCACGGTCCTGAAGGCGACCGAGGTGGACATCCTGGAGAACGGTGCGCTGGACCTGCCGGACGATGTCCTTGAGGAGCTTGACCTCACCGTCTGCTCGGTGCATTCCAAGTTCAATCTTTCCCCCAGGCAGCAGACGGGACGGGTCATAAAGGCCATGGAGAATCGGCATTTCAACGTGCTGGCCCATCCGACCGGTCGGCTGATCAATGAGCGCGAGCCCTATCAGGTGGACATGGAGGAGGTCATGAAGGCCGCCCGAGACAACGGCTGCTTTCTGGAGGTGAATGCCCATCCGGACCGCCTGGACTTGAATGACACCCACTGCAAAATGGCCAAAGACATGGGCGTGCGAGTCGCGTTATCCACTGACACGCACAGACTCGGTGATTTCGATTACATGCGCTTCGGCGTCGGACAGGCGCGAAGGGGATGGATTGAGCCGGACGACGTAATCAATACCAGGGGCTTGAAGGACCTGCGAAAACTCCTCAAAAGATGACCCGGCGAGGGATGTGTCCGATGGATTTCAAGAAGAATCCGAAAACGACGTTCAAGGACGTGGAGGATTTCGACCGCATGGTCCTGCGGAAGACGGGAGGCAAGAAAGTCGAGTACGTGACCGAGATGCACGCCGACGCCTTTTTGTCCGAGGATGACGTTCGTATGTTGGGAAAGGAGCAGAGAATGCCTGAGTTGCCGGACGTGGAGACGTTTCGGCGATACATCGGCGCCACGTCGTTGCATCAGAAGATCGCGAGTGTCACAGTTCGTGACCGGCGGCTGCTGAAAGGTGTCTCCGCCCGCCGTCTGAAGCAGACGTTGGTGGGCAAGGTGTTCGAGACAACGGGCCGGCACGGCAAGTATCTCTTTGTCGCGGTCAACGGCTCGGCGTGGCTCGTGCTGCACTTCGGCATGTCGGGAAATCTGGACTATGGAAAACGGCGGGAAACAGGCAGGCACGACCGCGTCGTCTTCGATTTCACCAACGAGTACAGCCTGACCTACACCTCTCAGCGTCGATTGGGCCGCGTCGCTTTGAGCCCCGCGGTTGAGCGGTTTGTGGAAGAGAACGATCTGGGTCCCGACGCTATGGACATCGACTGTGCCGATTTCGCGTCGCGCATTCGGGGCTCGAAGGCGCTGCTCAAGTCAAGCCTTATGAACCAGCGTCTCATCGCGGGCGTAGGAAATATCTATTCGGATGAAGTTCTCTTTCAGGGCCGCATGTCACCGGCGCTCTTAGGGAATACCCTGAGTGAGAAGCAGGCAAGACACCTGTGCCGCACCATACAGCGGGTGTTGCATGCGGCGGTGGATCGAGCCGCGGACCCTGCCAGATTCCCCGCGTCCTGGCTGTTGCCGAACCGCGAGCAGGGGCGCTCTTGTCCGCGCTGCGGCGGTCGGATACGCAAAGAAAGAGTAGCAGGGCGCTCCGCCTACTGGTGTCCTGGATGTCAGCAGACTTGAATATGGGCTACGAGAGTGAGGGAGAATATCCATGACAACGACAACGACCCAAACGGGTTCGAAACTCAGTCGGCAGGTTCGTGACTTTGTCAGGAGGGACTTCACGCCGCATTATGGCCGACCGGAGGCGCAGTTCGAGTCCGACGATCTGTGGAGACGGTTTCGCGACCTGGGCACCCGCCTGTGGCTGGACTCGGGCAA